>DATBYU010000086.1:0-3131 GCA_036513555.1 Candidatus Dormiibacterota bacterium
CACGTTTTTTGGCGGGACGACTCAAGGAGGAACAAGTTAATGATCCGGCTAACACGGCGCCTACTAACCTTGCTCATCGCTGCCTCAGCCCTTGCTCTCGTTGCGTGGCCGATGGCTGCGTCGGCGTCCACTGCCCCAGGATTGGGCACCGCGGCCAGTTATGCGATTCTGGCGGGCACGCCCAACGTCACGAACACCGGCGCCACCGTCGTCAGTGGCAGCCTCGGCATATCCCCCGCCGACGCTGTTACTGGATTTCCGCCCGGAACCGTAGTCAACGGCACGATCCAGGCCGCGACTGCCGCTGCCGGCGTCGCCAAGAACGACCTGACCGCAGCCTATGGCGTCGCCGCTTCCTCACCCTGCAACTTCAATAAGACCGGCGAGAATCTTGGCGGCAAAACCCTCACCCCCGGCACCTATTGCCAGACAACCGCGCCGACGCTGACCGGAGTCCTCACGCTTAGTGGCAATGGGGTCTTCATCTTCCAGATAGGGAGCACCCTGGTTACCGCGCCCGGCGCGAGCGTCGTGCTCACCGGCGGCGCTCAGCCTTGCAATGTGTTCTGGCAGGTCAGCAGCTCGGCAACCCTCGACACCACGACGACCTTCGTGGGAACCATCATGGCGCTGACCAGTATCAGTCTCAATAACGGCGCGAGCATCCAGGGCCGCGCCCTCGCGCGGAACGGTGCGGTGACCTTGATCAACAACCGGATCACAGCGCCGACCGAATGTAACGAAGTCAGTGTGCCCGGCCCGACCGCGACAGCGAGCCCCACACCTACACCGACACCTACAGCAACCCCAACTGCCAGCCCGACCGCCAGCCCAACGGCTAGCCCGACTGCTCACCCGACTGCCAGCCCGACAGCAACCCCGGCGCCCGTGCTCGCGACCACCGGCGGTGGTCCGCAGAACGGTGTTCCCTGGCTGCTGCTGCTGATCGCCGGTTACTGCGTGGCGAGCTTCGGCCTGATCGTTCGAGAGCGCGGACGCAGGGCGTAGGCGCAAAGGGCGGTCCTGCCTACGCAGACACCATGAGATGAGCGGGAGGGGATGCGTATCCCCTCCCGATAGCGTTCGCATGGCCCATCCTTAAGCGAATGGTTGCGCCGAGGGCCAAGCCGGAGCGGGCGCGCCTCCTTGCGCTTAGCTTCCTGATGCTCTTTGTCGAGCTCGCTCTCATTCGCTGGACCGGCTCGAACATCCTCTACCTCTCGTACTTCTCAAACTTCATCCTCCTGGCAAGCTTTTTGGGGATCGGGCTCGGCTTCTTACGGGCCAATGACCGCCGCGACCTTTTCCGCTTTGCGCCGATCGGGCTGGCGGCCCTGGTCGCATTCGTGCGGCTCTTCCCGGTCGAAATCGATCGGTCTGGCACCGAACTGATCTTTTTCGGCGCGCTGGGCACCCAGAGCGGGTTGCCGCCCTGGCTCACCCTTCCGGTTCTTTTTCTGGGCGTGGCCGGCGTGATGATGCTGATCGGCGAGGGGGTGGCGCGAACCTTCCGACAATTTCCGCCGCTGGACGCCTACCGCCTCGACATCCTCGGCAGCCTCGCCGGCATCATCGCCTTCTCGGTTCTCTCCTTTCTCGGGGCGCCACCCTTTGCGTGGGGCGCTGTCGTCGCCGTCACCCTGCTTCTGCTCGTCGATCGGCGAAGTCGCATGTGGCAACTGCCGGTGCTGGCGATCATGCTCGTCCTGCTCGGCATGGAGTCGGTTGTTCCGACGGATAGTTGGTCTCCCTATTACAAGATTCGGCTGATCACTCAGCCTTCGGGAGCCGTGTCGTTGCTGGTCAACGGGATTCCGCACCAGACGATGGAACCGGCGGCCCGACGACTGGACACGGTGACGCTTTACGGTCTCGTTTATCAGCGAACGCGCTCGATACCAAAGAACGTTCTCATCGTGGGCGCCGGGACGGGCGTCGATGTCGCCGTCGCGCTCCGCGAGGGCGTGCAGCATATCGATGCCGTGGAAATCGACCCCCGTATCCATGCCATCGGCGTGAACCAGAATCCCGACCGCGCCTTTCAGGATCCCCGAGTGACCTCGTATGTCAACGATGGCCGGGCCTTCCTCGAGCAGACGACCCGGCGATATGACCTGATCCTCTTCGCGCTGCCGGACTCACTCACGCTCGTCGCCGGCCAGTCGTCGCTGCGGCTCGAGAGCTACCTATTTACGACCGAAGCGATGCAGTCCGCGCGCGCGCACCTGGCAACAAGCGGCGCGTTCGGCGAGTACAACTACTACCGCGAGGACTGGCTCGTCGACCGGCTAGCGGGGACCCTTCGGCAGGTTTACGGGCGAACGCCGTGCCTTGACTCGACGGGCCATTTCGGACGGCTCGCCCTGCTGATGGTCAGCTCCATACCAAATGTGCTGCAGTGCCCTACCGAATGGCATCAAATTTCCGCGACCATTCCGGCTCCCGCCACAGACGACCATCCGTTTCTGTACCTGCAGGAGCGTACGATTCCCGGCTTTTACCTTCTGACACTCGCCCTGATCCTGCTGTCGGCGCTGCTGCTGGTCCGCGTCACGACCGGAAGGTTGCGGCCGATGGGCCGTTATCTCGACCTGTTTTTCATGGGCGCAGCATTCCTCCTGCTGGAGACAAAGAACGTGGTGCAGTTTGCGCTTCTTTTTGGGACGACCTGGTTCGTCAACTCACTCGTTTTCCTTGGAATCCTGGTCGCCGTCTACCTTGCGATCGAGGTGGCTCGTCGGATCGAGCTCGGTCCGTCCTGGCGCCTTTATATCGCCTTGCTGCTGGCCCTCGCCGTCGCATGGGTCGTTCAACCGGATCTGCTGCTCCAGCTCAGCATCGTGCCCCGGTTCCTGGTGGCAACGGCAGTCGCGTTCGTTCCGGTTTTCCTGGCCAACCTGGTTTTCGCCAAGCGCTTCCGGGATGTCGCGGCGTCGAACGTGGCGTTCGGTGCCAACCTCCTGGGGGCGATGGTCGGCGGCCTCCTCGAGTACGCGTCGCTGGTCACGGGCTACCGGGCGTTGCTGATCCTTGTGGGCGCCCTCTATGCCGCGGCGTTCGGTCTCCAACGATTTCAGGTTGGCCGCCAGGTGATGGCAGGGCCGGCCAGCGCGCAACACCAGTAGAGTCCA
>DATBYU010000087.1:0-2550 GCA_036513555.1 Candidatus Dormiibacterota bacterium
GTGTAGCGATTGGCTTTGAAGCCGGCCGCACGGAGCTTGCGGACGAGCGGGGCGACATTGACCTCCGGCGAAACCGGCGCGAGCGCCACCCCGCCTCGACGCGAATGCAGCTTGATGGTGCCCGGCTCGTCGAGGCTAACGGGCTGGGTCAAACTGCCGGCCATCAGCGGCTGCTCGGGCAGCGCCGCCGCGATCGCCTCTTCGTTGCCCACGCCGTTTTGAAAACTGCCGAGGATGGTGCCGGGCCGCAGCACCGGTTGCAGTTGCTCGATCGCGTCGAGCGTGTCGTAGCCCTTCACCGTAAGGAAGACGTAGTCGAAGGGACCGCCGGCCTCCGCGATGGTTGGTCGTGCCGCTCGGACCGATTGGTTGCTGACCTTGCCCGCGCTGACCATTCGAACACCGTCGCGGGTCACGGCCTCGACGTGCGGCTGGCGTCCCACCAGGGTGACCTCGCTACCCGCCTGCGCCAGGCGCGCGCCCAGCAGCGAGCCGACCGCGCCCGCGCCGAAAAAAAGGAACCGCAGGGGCGGCGGGGCCGCCGGTCGTTCCGGCATCAGCTCGCCGTGATCTTTAGCTCTCTACCGGTGGCGAGCCGCTCGAGGTTGATCCGGTGCCGGTAGAGGATCAACGCCGCCAGCACGACCCCGAGCACGACCACGGACCATCCCACCGGGCGCCAGGCCTGCCAGCCGACGAGGTGGAGGACGATGAGACTGATGAAGCCGACCGCCACCGCGCTCAAGGAGGCAACCGATGCCACCCGCGTGAGGCGGATGACGAGGAACCACGTCAGGGCCGCCAGCACGATGGCGACCGGCGCTAGCGCCAGCAGTACGCCACCAGAGGTGGCGACGCCCTTGCCGCCGCGAAACCCGAGATAGAGCGGCCAGGTATGGCCCACGACGGCGGCCAGGCCGATCGCACCCAGTGCGAACTCGTTGCTCCCAAGGCCGAACGCGATACCCAACATGACGGGGATGAAGCCCTTGAGGCCGTCGGCGATGAGGGTGAGGGCGAAGGCCCCGGGACCGCCGGCACGGAACACGTTGGCCGCGCCGATGTTGCCACTGCCCAGCTTCCGCAGGTCCTGGTTTCGGTACACCTTCATCACCAGCCAGCCAGAAGGGACAGAGCCGAGTAAATAGCCGAAGGCCACCAGCAATAGGACGTTCAGCATGGGGAGTGTCCTCGAGACGCCTCCATCATACCCCCGGATTTGCCGATCTCAGCGTACTTTCGGTATCACATTCTCGGCAATTCGAAGCGGAATTCGCTGCCGACCCCCGGGCGGCTGTCCACGAGCACCCGGCCGCCATGGGCCCGGGCCACCTCCTGGACGAGGTAGAGCCCGATCCCCATGCCAACCAGGTGACGGTTTTCCTCGGTTTCGATCCGGGCGAAGCGCTTGAACAGCTGACCCTGCGCCTGCGGGTTGACCCCGAATCCGTCGTCGAGGACGCCGACGCTCCAGTGGCGATCGGCCTCGACCAGGCTGACATCGATCCGGCCGGTCGGGCCGGGCCGGAAGCGGATGGCGTTGTCCAGGAGCTCGCGGATCGCGAGGTGCAGCCAGTATGGGTTGCCTCGAACCGGCGCCGCGAGGACGTCCATGCGGAAGTCGATCGCCAGGTCGGGGAAGCGCCGCTGCTGGTCTTTGACCATTGGCTCGAGCAGCTCGACCAGGTCGATCGGCTCGGTCGCGATCGATGGGCCCAGCTCGTCGAAGCGGCCGACCAGGCTCATGTCCATGATCAGGCGGCTGAGCTGCCGGGTCTTCTCGAAAATCCGTAACCCGGCGAGCTTCTGGTGCTCGGGACTGAGCCCACCCTGGGCGAGCATGGACGAGTACCCGAGGATCACGCTCAGCGGGGTTCGCAGTTCGTGCGCCGCGAGATTGAGGAACTCGGTCTTGGCGGCATTCATCTCGCGAAGACGTGCCACATCCGTCTCGAGCGGAGCAGCGGGCTGTGCTACCAGCCCCGTGAGGAGGTACTCGATTGAAGAATCCCCCTTCAGCGGCTGGATGAACCACTCAAAGGTTTGGCCGTCGACCACGATGGTGCTGACGGCGGGCGTCCCGCCCGCTGCCACCGCCCGGTAGGGCCGAGGATCAGAGAGGGGATGAGCTGGCGGCAGCATGGCCGAAATGGTGAGCCCGGCAGCATCGGCCCGGTGCAAAAACCGGGCCATCAACTCGTTGACCGCAAGCGCCCGCAGGTCCCCGGCGTGGACCACGGCGACCGGGATCGGCATCGCCTGGATCAGTTCATTGGCGGGCATCGCAAACTGCTCCGTCAGTGCGGCCTCGAGCAGTTGCGCGAGTGCTTCCGACCGTCGATCCAAGATCGGGCTCCCTCCAGAACGGCTGATAAACTGGTCGGCGGCCGTGCAAGACCCCGACAAACTCAATGATGAAACCACATACCAGCGCTGCTTCGCCTGCGGCCATCGCAACGAATCGGGACTCCAACTGACCTTCCGTCGCGAGGGCGATCGCATCGTCGCCGAGTACCGCCCAGCCGAACGCTACCAGGGGTTTCCCGGTGT
>DATBYU010000088.1:0-3822 GCA_036513555.1 Candidatus Dormiibacterota bacterium
GAACTCGTTGCCCAGTCGCTGGGCGAGTGGTCGCGCGCCTGGCTGACCCGTATCCGCAGCGGGGACAGCGGTGTCCTCCCCGTCATCCTCGCGCTGCTCATCATCACGATCGTCTTCCAGGCGATCAGCCCGAATCACGTCTTTCTTTCGGCGGTAAACCTCGTCTACCTGTTCCAGCAGAGCGCCGTCTTCATGGTCCTGGCAATGGGTGAGATCTTCGTCATCCTCCTCGGCGAGATCGATCTCTCAATCGGCTATGCCGGCGGCGTGGGCGCCGCGGTCACCATCCAGCTGGTGCAGCCCGCGACGGCGAAATGGCCCTGGTGGGCCGCCATCATCGCGGGGCTGGCGGTTTGCGTCGTCATCGGCGCGGTCCAGGGAAGCCTGGTTACTCGCCTGCGGCTCTCCTCGCTGATCGTCACGCTCGCCGGCTTGCTGATCTGGCAGGGCACGATGCTCATCATCCTGGGGCTGGCGTTTTCCGGCTACCCGAGCCTGGCCGGACTCGACTCGAATCGGCAGGTCCTCTACAACCTCATGAATGGGACGATCGACCCGGTCATCAGCTGGATCGGGGCGGCCATCGTCGTGATCGCTATCGGCGCTCTGCTCTGGTTTGGCGACAATCGCCGGCGTCGAAGCGGGCTTACCGCTCCGCCGGTCAGTTTGACCGTGATCAAGATTGCTCTCATCGCGATCGTCGCGATCGCCGTGGTGGCGATCTGCAATGTCAACCGAGCGGCCTTCGGCACACTCGCGGGCGTTCCCTGGGTCATTCCCATCGTCCTCGGAGTCTTCTTCGCCTGGATGATGGTTCTTCAGCGAACAAAATTCGGACGGTATGTGTACGCCATTGGTGGCAATCCCGAGGCCGCGCGACGGGCTGGCATCAATCTTGCCGCCGTTCGAACCCTGTGCTTCGTGATCTGCACGTTCACGGCGGGGATCGGCCTCCTGCTGTACGCCTCCTACCTGGGCGGCATGTCGGGCAACGTCAACGGCGGCCAGCTCGTTCTCTATGCGATCGCCTCGGTGGTTCTGGCCGGGACCAGCCTCTTCGGCGGCCGCGGCAAAGTGATCCATGGCATCCTCGGCGGCCTGGTCATCGGTGGTATCTACAACGGCATGGGCCTGCTGGGACTGGACGTTCGGTGGCAGTTCATCGTCACCGGCCTCGTCCTCCTGGTGGCGATCACGATCGACTCGCTCTCCCGCCGGAGCGCGACTTCAGGCAGCGCTGCGCGCGTCTGATTTAGCCGCGGCGAGCAAGACCAGGACCGCCAGCGGGATCAGCAGGTTCACGAGTACCGGCACGGGGCCGCGGACCGTTCCGATCGGCAGGAGGGACAGAAGGGCCGTCATCGCGAGGCTGGCGATTTCCAGAGTGACCAGCCAGCGCCAGGCCCAGCGACGCCCGCGGCGAAGGTTGCGGGCCAGCCAGAACATTCCGGCGGACAGCAGGATCGTCACCACGGCCAGCACCCGGAAGCCCGGCTCGACGATGGCAAATGGGATGGCGCTCAATCCGGCCACGAGCGAGAAGCTGGCCTGCACGACAACGAGCACCGAGGCAATTTCGGCGGCGCTGTTGGTGGTCGATGCTGTGCGATTCATAGCGTCATGACCTCCCCGTGAGTTGGCGCTGGACGGTCTTGTCCAGGTCGGCGGCGAATGGTCCGTTCTTCCCGTTGTCGATGATCCACACGTGCAGCATCGGCGGCGTGGTGATGCTGGTCGAGCCGACCGGACAGGTCCAAAAGGGCGTCTCGAAGCTGAACTCGAAACCGAAGGGGGAGAAGCAGATGCCCTCGTGCTGATGCCACTGCGTCAGCGGCCCTCCAGGGTCGGGACCCCATTGGCCGGCGCGCGTCATCTGGTACATGGCGCCGATCAGTTGCAGTCCATGCGTCGTTTGGGCATAGACGAGCGCCTGCGGCCGGTTCGGATCCAGGATGGCGTTCGCGTTCGCCGCGTTCTGAAAGTGGCGAAGTGGGTCCGCGCTCGATACGGGGCCTGGCTTGAAGCCGGCGGCGATCGCCGCGGCCGGATCCTGGTAGCGGGCAATGCTGGCCCGAGTGTCGGCCAGGAGTCGTGCGGCGGCCACCTGCTGCTCCGGGGTGGCGACGTCGGCCACCGGTTGGAGCAGCGCGCCGGCGTGGGCGTGCAGGGCATCGGGGTGAGCAAGTCCGCCGACCCAGATGCCGAGCGTCGTGATGCACGCCATCAGCGGAAATGCCGTCGCCCGCCAGGCGCGGCGTGGCCAGCTCCGACGTGTCGGGTTCGCGAGCCGCATCAACAGCCCGAGTGCCACGAGCTCAATCAGCTTGCAGGCGATGCCGACCTGGTCGGGCGTTTCCCAGCCGGCGATGACCCAAACGATGTACGCAACGATCGTCGCGACCAGCCATAGAACAGCCGGCCGGCGCCACCAGTTGGTGAAGAACGCGGCGATGCCGAGTCCGATGAACCCGAGCCCATCGACGATGAACAGCATCCCGGTAATGCCTTCGTGACCGGGGACGAGCGCGAGGTGAAGCCCGCCGCTCAGCAGCATCAAGGCGGCGGCAAGTTTCGTGATCGAGGGCGCGGCATCGTACGGCTGCGTGACGCGGACGGCCCAGGCGATACGACGGGCGGCCAGGAACCGTAGCCCGAGGACGAATCCGAAGCCAAACACGAGCGTGATGAGGGCGGCGCTTAGCGCACTGGCATGGTCGGTGGCGATGTCGTACATGACGCCAACGTAGCCCTGGCCGGTAAGAGCGACGTAAGTTAAGCGGCCCCGGTGTGGAAAGGCCGCGTGTTAGTGCTAATCCGCGAGCGGCAGGCTGACGGTCATCGTTGCGCCGGGACCGTTGTTGTTACGCGCCGCGATCGTGCCGTGATGCTGGCCGACGATCCATCGGGCAATCGAGAGGCCGAGTCCCGCGCCCTTGTTCGTTCGCGCCAGGTCCGCCTGGTAAAAGCGTTCGAAGATCCGCTCGAGATCGGCCGGCGGGATACCGCTGCCGTCATCGGCGACGGTAAGCAGACCGGCGGAATCATGCTGTTGCAGGCCCAGTTCGATCGAGCCACCCGGCTTGGTGAACTTCACGGCGTTGTCAACCAGGATCCAGAGGAGTTGCGTGATCGCATCGACATCGCCCTGGACGGTCGCGTCGGTCAGCCCGACGGTCCGGATACGGCGATCCCCGTGAGTGGCCTGCGCTTGGCGGCCGACGGATTCGATGATCGGCCGCAGGGCGATCGGCGCGAGCGCCAGGTTCTGTCCGGCGTCGGCCTGCGCCAGGGTCAAAAGATGCTCGACCAGCCGGCTCATCCGCTCACTCTCGCTGGCGATGTCGTGGGCGGCGGCCTCGCGCACGTCCTCCGGGACGGTCGGACCATGCGCGAGTAAGTCCGCATTGCCCCGGATGGTCGTGAGCGGCGTCCGCAGCTCGTGCGAGGCGTCGGCGACGAAGCGACGCTGGGCCTCGAGCGCGAGCGTCAGCTGCTGGTTGGCCGCGTCAACCCGCTCCAACATTCCGTTAAAGCTCTCCGTGAGGAGACCGATCTCGTCTCCGCGTTTCGCGGGCGGGAGCCGTCGCTTCAAGTCGCGCGTACGCGCGATCGAGTCGGCGGTTTCGACAACGGTTTTGAGCGGCCGCAGCGCCCGGCCTGTGATCAACCAGCTGGCGACGAACGCCGCCAGCAGCGTCGGAATCGACGAGATCACGAGGAACCCGAGGATGCCCCGGCGGTTATTCGTCTGGATGCTGGTGGGCTGCCCGGCGACGACGAAACCCGTGAGGCCCAGGTCGGGTCGGGCCCAGCGCGCAGCAA
>DATBYU010000089.1:0-2394 GCA_036513555.1 Candidatus Dormiibacterota bacterium
TTGCATTGACGGTTGGCATTACAGAGCCTGGCTCTCGAAAATTCGTGGCCGCTCGGAATAATCATCCGAGCACGTTGTCTTCCCATTGAGAGCCTCTTTGCAGGCGATAGCGGTGGAGATGAAGGTGCGCTTTCCAATTGAACCACGCGGTCTGCTGCTGGCCGTTGGCCTTGGCATCGGTGGATTGGCGTGCGTCTCGCCCGCTGCCGTTGCGGCCAATGCCGAGGGTCCGTTCCTCGCGCTGAATGAAACCGCGATGAACAAGATGATGGCGGGCATGGCCGTGAAGCCCACGCGCGACGCGGATCGCGATTTTGTCGCGATGATGGTGCCGCATCATCAGGGCGCCCTCGACATGGCCCAAGCCGAGTTGCAGTTCGGCCATAATCAGAAACTTCTTCGCATTGCGCAGGAGATTGTGGTCGAGCAACTGCAGGAGATCGCGGCAATGCGGCTTGCGATCGGCGAACCCGCTTCGCCTACCTGGGTGACGAATACAGCTCATGACGAACCGGCGGCAGCTCCTCCGCAGAAAGCCGCGCCGGGCAGTGATGCTGCGTTCGTGAGTCGATCGAATGCGGCGATGGACAAGATGATGACCGACATGGCCGTGAAGCCCACGGGCGACGTCGACCACGACTTCGTCGCGATGATGGTGCCACACCACCAGGGCGCCATCGACATGGCTCAGGCTGAGCTGCAGTACGGACATAGCCCGCATCTGAAGACGATCGCGCAGGAGATCATCGTGGATCAGATGCAGGAGATCACGCTGATGCGCCTCGCGCTCGGTGAGCCCCTGCCGCAATCGGTGTCTTCGCCGACCCAGGCTTCCTCCGGCGCGACGCAACACGCGCCGGCACACGAATCTGACGCCAACCAGACCCAGATGCAGATGGCTCCGACCAGGCCCGCCGGCGCCCACTGACGATAACCCAGGAAAGGAATACTGATCATGAAGCGTAAGATTCTTGCGGCGGCGCTGCTCGCCGGCACAGCACTCGCCGGCCTGTCTCCGGCCTTTGCCGGCCAGGCGCCTTACGGCGCATCCGCACCGAACATACCGGTCAGCAGTCATGACCGTGTCTACACGGGTGACCAGTTCTCCAACACCGTCTCGGTGGTCGATCCGTCCGACAACAAGACGCTCGGCGCTATCCCGCTTGGTGCCCCGTCGCCGGCGAATTTCAGCCCGCTGTACAAGGGCCAGGTGCTCGTGCATGGCATGGGCTTCTCGCCGGATCACCGCACCATCGGCGTGGTCTCGATCGGCTCCAACTCGGTGGCGTTCATCGACACCGCGACCAACACCGTGAAGCACATCACCTATGTCGGCCGCGCGCCGCACGAAGCCTTCTGGACGCCCGATGGCAAGGAGGTGTGGGTCACGGTGCGCGGTGAGAACTATGTCGACGTGCTCGATGGCAAGACCTTCGAGGAGAAGACCCGGATCATCACGCCGCCCGGTCCCGGCATGACCATCTTCTCGCCCGACGACAAATACGGCTATGTCTGCTCGTCGTTCAATCCGGTCACCGACGTGATCTCCGTCGCCAACCACAAGATCGTTGGGATGGTCAAGCAGGCGAGCCCCTTCTGCCCGAACATCGCGGCCACACCGGATGGCAAGCAGGTCTGGTTCACGCTGAAGGATACCGGAAGGACCCAAGTCTTCAACGCCAAGCCGCCCTTCAACACGCTGAAGATCCTCGACACCGGCCCCATCTCCAATCACGTGAACATCATCCACAACGCGCACGGCACCTTTGCCTACGTGACGATCGGCGGCCTGAACGAGGTGAAGGTGTTCCGCACCGACGACTTCTCGCAGGTCGCGACCATCCCCGTGGGCGCGCTGCCGCATGGCCTTTGGCCCTCGGGTAACGGCACCCGGATCTATGTCGGCCTCGAGAACGGCGACGCCGTCACCGCCATCGACACGCTGACCAACAAGGTCATCGGCACGACGGCGATCGGTCAGGCGCCGCAGGCACTGACCTATGTGCCCGACGCGGTGCCGAGCGGGGACGGAATGCGGAACCTCGAGCCGCTGGGCGTGGCCGGCCAGGCGACGCACCTGACGATGGCGGCCGCTGGCGCCCAGCAGGGTGCAGCCCCGACGACCGTGACCCTGTTCAACCAGGGGCTTGTCCAGGTACTGGAGGCGGCAGTGACCGGGCTCGCGCCGAAACAGCCCTACGTCCTGGCTCTCTCCACGAAGCCGGATGGCAGCGGCCCGCTGCAGCCGCTGACGACCTTCATGACCAACCCGGCGGGGGCGGCGATCGTCAATGCCATCGGACCGATCCGCCAGATCGTCCAGAGCAATGAGCCCTCGACGAAGCAGTATCTCGTCATGCTGCCGGGAACGCCGGACAAGCCCGGTGCGCCGGC
>DATBYU010000090.1:0-14374 GCA_036513555.1 Candidatus Dormiibacterota bacterium
CAACCTGGGCATCAGCCAGAACTATATTCCGGCTCTCGAGTCGGGCGCCCGCCGGCCGGGTCCGAAGTTGCGCCAGGCATTAATCAAATTCTTCAATGTGAATTTCGAGGATCTCTTCGAGGTGGTCATGGTGAACCCCGAGAGTTCCAGCGAGCAGGTGCTCGAACCGAGACACGAACGTCGAGCTGGTTGACAAACGCGAGGGGGTGATTCGACGAAGTAGTTGAGCGACGCAGGCCAAATCGAGGCTGGCTAGAATAGCCGGTGCGCCTGCATAGCTCAGTTGGTAGAGCAGCTGACTCTTAATCAGTTGGTCCCGGGTTCGAATCCTGGTGCAGGCACCAACACCCAAGGCCAAGCAAAGAGTCGCTGCGCGTAAGCAAACAACAGCGCAGCCCTAACACCGAACGCCGCACTCATCTCCTCCGGGCCAACTTCCGCGCTGATTCAAAGACGCCACCTTGGAGGGGGCCAATGCGCGGAGTGCGGATTCCTCACGAACTCAACGGCGAAGACCAGTTCATCCTGGGCCTCTCAGTCACCCGTTTAGCCGCCCTGGTACTCGGGCTACTCGCGGCGTACACGATCCTCCACCTCTCGTTACCTGCCCCACTTCAGCTGCTCGCGGCGGCGGTCGCAGCGTTGTTGGGCGCGGCGATCGCCTGGATCAGACCAGAAGGACGTTCCCTCATCCATTGGGCACTAGCAGCGATCGAGTTCAAGTTCAGCGAACATCTGCCGGCTGAGCCCGCGCCGAGCGGGCGCCCCGGTCCGGGACCACAACGCCAGCCTCAGTCGCAACGTCCGCAGTTGAGTCTGGTTGCAGCCAGCGTGCATTCGGTTTCGAGCGAGCCATCCGCGCCAGTCGACGTGGCGCCCATCGAGGACGAGGTCATCGAGCTGCCTGGCTCTGGCGACGACACTGACGAAGGGGGCCCATCAAGCCAAGGCGAAGCCATGGGGTCCGTGCCCGTGTACCTGGGAGGGCCGCAGGTCATCGCCTTCTTCTCGACCAAAGGCGGGACGGGCCGAACCACGCTCGCGACTGAGGTGGCGGCACTCCTTGCGCTGAAGGGTCGCTACCGAGAATCTCCGACCAGCTCGTCCCAACCTTTGCGGGTCGGCCTCATCGATTTCGACCTGGGGTCGGCAAACGTCTCGGCTCGCCTTGGCATTGCCCAACCGACGATGCTCGACTATCTCTGTGATCTGACTCTTCCTCACCCGGACCCACGCGATTTCGTCGTTCGACATCCGGCCACAAACCTGGACATCATGCTCGGTCCTTCCAAGTGCTTGTCCGGCGATCGAGCAGAACTCTTGGGCGTCGCACAAGCGGCGCATATTCTGACGACTTTCAAGTCCGCGGGTTACCAGTTTCTGATCCTCGACATCTCCGCCACGCTCGGCGATCTCGAGACCTACCTCCTAGAGACTGCGACGCGGATTTACTGCGTGGTTACGCCCACAGCCGGATCCGTGCAGTCGCTCTATCGAGGGGTCGAGGCGCTGCGGCGAATCGGCCTCGGCGCAAAGCTCGGTTATGTGGCAAACAAGATGCGCGAAGGCTTCAACCTGGCCGAGCCCATGGGCGATCTGAACGGCTCCCTCGTGGCGCGCATCCCTTATGACCCCGATTTCGACACCGCTGAGAACCGGCACGAGCCCCTGGTGGTCCGGGGCAGTGGCGCGTCGATCGAAGCACTATCCGTACTCGCTGCGTCAATCTACCCGGCCCTCAAGGTGCCGGCCCAATCACGATCCATCCTGTCGCCGTTCGTCTGGTTCTCGAAGCGCCGCCGTGCTGGCTGAAAACGTCTCAACCACGGAGACACCGACTCCCGACGAACTCCGCCATTTCGTGCGCGCACAGCTGGCGACCCAGGTCGACCCCGAGCTTCTTGATCCGTTCAACGTCAATCCTCAGCGGGCGACGATCCTCAGGGATCGGATTCGCGACGCCGTAACCCAACGTCGCCTCGCCCCTACGTCGGTCCTGGTCGACAACCTCTTCGACCAGTTGGTGGGACTTGGACCACTGCAGCCACTGATGGCCGACCCCGAGATTACCGACATCCTCGTCAATCGGTTCGACGAGATCTACATCGAGCGTCGAGGTCGGCTGGAGTTTGCCCACACGGCTTTCCGCGATGCGGCGCAGCTGGAGCAAACCATCCAGAAGATTGTTGCCTTAGTTGGCCGCGAGATCAACATTGACAAGCCATTGGTGGACGCCCGGATGGTCGATGGCAGCCGAGCCAACGCTGTGTTTGCGCCTGTTGGTGGTCCCACCCTGTGTATTCGAAAGTTCAATCGCGTCCGCCTTGCCCTCCTGCCCGATGAGCGCAATCCGAGCCAGCCGAGCTGGGTCAGCAGCGGCGGGATGTCAGGTCAAATGGCGGCGTTCTTGGAGGCGATGGCCGTTGCGAGAGCCAACATCCTGATTGCCGGCGCTACCGGTTCAGGGAAGAGTACGCTGCTTCGCTCGATCGTCAGCGCCTTTCCCGACGACGAACGCGTGATCACAATCGAGGACACCGCCGAACTCGAGCTCGATAACCCACATTGGGTCAAGTTGGAATGCGTCCATTCGAGGGAGCTCGCCGGCAAGACCGCGCAAGACCGCCGACTCGATGTAGCCGACCTTGTACAAAACGCCCTTCGTATGCGTCCGGACCGGCTAATCATCGGCGAGATCCGCCACAGCAAAGAGGCGTATTACGTCCTCGAGGCACTGAACACTGGACATGACGGCTCCGCGACCACCATCCATGCCAGCGGCTGCGTCGACGCCCTTGCGCGTCTCGAACTGTTGATCAGCCGAGATTTCGCACAGCTCAGTCCGATTGAGATCCGACGCTATATCGGAGGTGTTTTCGATCTGGTCGTCTTCGTGAGCCGGCTTCGGGACGGACGCCGGTGCGTCCTCGAAATCGCCGAGCTACGCGAGGCCGATGAAAGCGGCAGGTACGAGTTGTGCCCTGTGTTCAAAACGGAGCTGGTCGTCGGGCAACAGGGAATGGAGGTCGAGTTCACGAGCCTTTCGGACTATCGACCTGGGCCCAGGTTACTTCGGAAGCTCGAACTCCAGGGAATGCGGTGGATTTCGTAGCCGCCGGATGCCTGTCCATCGGCATCGTCAGCCTTGGATTAGCCATTCGGCATCACGGGCGACCCGGCCGGTCGAGCCAGTTGATCGACCGCCTGTTCAGCCGTTACCAGCAGCGGTTGGCCGCCGCCCGGATCGTGGGCAACCCGGGCTCATACGTGGCCATGGCGGTCATCGCCCCGGTGGCATTGTCTGCCATCGGCTGGCAGCAGTCGCCGGTCCTAGGAGCCTTCGGCGCCGCGGCCGGCCTGATTCTGCCCCGGCTCTACCTCGCATGGTTAGTGCATGCGCAGGCCCGACGAAGTGAGGCCGTTGCACCCGCGCTGCTGCAAGCGATCGTCGCTGGATTGACCGCTAGCAGTACGTATCTCGACGCACTTCGGCACGCCCGACGTGCTTGTAGCGATCCGTGGGTCAGCGAGGACCTCGATTTCGTGATTCAGCGTTTCCTCCTCAACGTTCCTCTGTGCGACAGCCTTCGCGAGGTCCGTGCCCACGTCACGACCCGAAACCTCGGCCTGATCTGGGAAACCCTGAGTATCTGCGACGCCAACCACTTGCCGACACAGGCGGCTCGGACCCTCCTCGTCGAGCTCTCGTCCGCCGTCCAATTCAACGTTCAATTGGCGAACGAGGTTCGGGCCCGCTCAGCAGGCCAGCGCGCACAGATCTGGCTGCTTGCCGTCCTCGTCCCGGGTATGTACCTCTATCTCCGGCTCGTGAACCCACAACTGTTGAGCGTTCTGGATGAAACCATGCTCGGTCGCTTCGTTCTCTTTCCGCTGGCGGCGGTGCTCGAGATTGCTGGCATCGCCCTGAGCTTCCGGATCGCTCGGTTCGAGGCATGACACTCGGGGCTCTGTGCGCGGCGCTGGCCTGCCTCACTGGTTTGCAAGCCGTCTTTGGTGGGGTTCGAGCCGTCAAACCGTCGGCCAACGACCTGATTCGAGCCACGACGCTGTCTCCAGTCGAATGGCGGCTTCACCAGCGGGGACACGAGGATTGGTATCAGCGGTGGGTCCGTCCGATCGCACTGCTCTGGGGAAGCCGGCTTCATCTTCGGCCGGCGCGCATCGATCCCCTCTACTTGATTCAAGCCGGCCTAGAGCCGGATCGGATTGACGGGGTCGAATTCCGGGTGCTTCGGCTGATGAGCGCGGCAGCGGGCGCGCTGCTCGCAGGTCTGGTGGCGATCCTGTTGTCGGGCGCCTTCATGCTCGTCCCGCTTTTCGCGTGGGCTGGCTATGTGGCGCCGGCTCGCTACCTGGCCGGTCGCCGACGCAGGCGGCAGGATGCGCTACAGCGCGAGTTACCCCAACTGATCAGCATTCTCCGTGCTTTCACGCTGGCTGGTATGCCACTCGAACGGACTCTCCACATCCTTTCCGCCAATAGCCAGTCGGACAACCTGCTCCGGGCTGAAATCCAGCGGGCTCTGGGCCGCTATGGATTGGGGTTAACCATCGAGCAGGCGCTCGAGGAGATCGGCTCAAGGACAGGCGTGGATGACATCGCAATGTTTGTCGGCGCCGTGGCTCAGAGCAAGCGGATCGGTAGTGACTTGGACCTGACGCTGCGCGACCAGGAACTGATGGTTCGGATGAATCAGCGCAACCGGAGCACGGCCCAGGCAGCAGCGGTTGGCACCAAATTACTTGCGGTCCTTGGAGGTATTTACCTGCCTGAGTTCGTGATCTTGATCGTGGTTCCGCTCTTCTGGGGGATCATGCAGCGGGCGTTTGGATGAGGCGAGGCGCGTTCGGCAAGCGAAGCGATTTAGGAAATTGGAGGGAAAACGTGAACAGCTTGAAGCGCGGACAGTCGACTCTCGAATGGGTCATCGGGGCGGCCATCATCCTCGGAACCCTCGTCGTCGGCATCATGGCGTGGAATAACGGTCTGGTCGCCAAGATCGGCCAGATGGTTCAGCGACTGACCCAGACGTCATGACGGGTACCCGCCAGCAACGGCAGCGTGGGCAAGAAACGCTTCAAGCGGTGCTGGCGGTTGCGTTCATCTTGCTACCGGTGCTCTTCGGCATCGTCGAACTCGGGGGTTTGATTCACATCTGGATCGGCGAGCAGGCGGCCGCAGCAATCGGAGCCCGGGTTGCCGGGGAGCGCGGCGAAGATGACTCCATCGTGCGGGACCGCATAAACACTGAGCTGGTCGCAGCCGGGCTCGATCCGAGGCACGTGCAGGTCAACGTCTCGCCCGCGTATGTTCGCTGGGGACAGCCGATCACGGTGCAGGTGACAAGCCATCGCCATCTGGCCATCCCCTTCCTTTTCACCCGAGACCTGATGCTCTCATCGCGCTACGTCGGTCGTGGCGAGGTCAACCATTGAGTCGATCCCGCGGTCAGAGCGTCCTTTATGCCGTCTTGCTCATGCCGACCTTGATCCTCGTGTTCGCGCTCGCCGTCGATATGACGAGCCTACAAATGCAGAAGCTGCGCCTTCGGTATGCCGTAGATCTGGCCACGGTCACGGCTGCGACGTCTGTAGACGAGCGCTATTACAGTCAGACGGGCCGGCTTCGTCTGGACCCAGCTCTCGCCACGTCGACGACCCGGGACTACCTGATGCGCAACCTCTTGGGCATGCCAGGTATCCCGGCGCCGGCACAGGTGGCGGCTTCTGCAGACATCACCATCGTCAATCTGACACCGGCTACGGATCCGTACACACACGCGCGCCTCGATCGGCCGGCAGTCTGCGCGCGCATCCGTGTCCCGTACCGATTCTTTCTGCTCGGATGGGTCGGGGTGCGTGTCGTTGAGGTGACGGTTGCGGCGAACGCCGAGATCCGGACGTGAATCCCGCCGCAACTGCGACGAAAGCCGCGCTCTCGCTCGCACTCGGTCTGGCGCTGGCGGCGAGCGGGGCTACCGATAGCCAGGGCGTGAATGGTACGGTCACGACCGTCTCCATTACCTCGGTCTCGGGGTACGCGGGACACGCCTTTGTCTATGCGCAAGTCAGCGATTCGACCTTCGCGTTCCCTGCCCCAACCGGTTCCGGTCATCAATCCCCGTTCTTTTCGGAGTGGGTCGCCCAGCCGATCGCGAGTCCTTCCTGTCCGTGGATTTGGGCGGTATATGTCTTCGATCGACGGACCAACAGACAGATCAATACGCCGCCTCCCAATACGCCCCCACCAAATTTCGGGACGACAACCGTCTTCTGCGCTAGCCCGGCGGCGACCCCGGTCGGACAACCACCACAGGCGGATGCCGCTGCCCGGCTCGATCTCGACCTTCGGGTCAGTGTGTCCCCGGCGATAGCGACGGCGGGCTCGACCAGCCTGGTCTCCGCCGTACTCAGCAACGCCCTCACCCAGGATCTCAACTTGTATCTGAGCATGGCCATCGAGGACTGGTCAGTAACCAGCTGGTCGATCGATTTCGGTGATGGACAGATGACGACTCTCAGCGCCACGGTTGGGACTTCCATCCAGGTGCCTCACGTCTATCAGGCTGCCGGACTATACGACGCAAGAATTGTGGCCTTCATCTCCGGCCATGCCCAGGCCGCCGTGTACGACCGCTACGGCACGGTTCATCTGCTGCGTCGGCCGTTTTCCGTGGAAGTCGGTAATCACGCGACGGCGACCGCCAGCACGCGGCCCTCGCGAAGTTACGTGCCGCCGCGAGCGGTGGTCGGCGTCATCCCCTACCTGGGAATACCCGTCGGCTCGCCCGCAAGCACCGCATTTCGGCATATCGACGGTCTGCGCGGGGCACTCACGAGCCTCTTGGTCCAGCTGCTGATAATCCGCGAGGGTCAGTTGACCATCGACGGCGTGCCTAGCGGTTTCGGGCACTCCTGGTTGACCGGATGGCGACTCGACGGGGCGCGTTCGGACGCTCCACCAGGCGTTGGTACTGTCCCCGGCGGCCCCCACCCTGCCGCCGAGCCGCTGCGACTGCAGTGGAACACTCCAAATCAAATCGTCGGCGGCCAACCCCGGGATTACGTGGTACCGGTCACACTCTTCATCGCGACACGTTATCCCGACGGCCACGTGGCCTCGTATGCGATCGCTTCGAGCTTTTCCGTTTCCGTCAACTTTGCCGCTGAGAGCGGATAGGAGGGGCCATGCGTCGGAGTCTCTATCTCGCGGTCTTCGTCATCCTCTCGGGAATCGCCGGCCTGTTTTATTACTCGCACACTCGCCAGGCCACAGCATTGGTCGCGAGCCATGACTTGACGGTGGGTACCCGTATCCAGGATTCCGATATCGGCGTCCGGAACGTCAATCCCGGGTCGGTCGGCGGGACCGTCTTGAGATCCACAGAGCAGGCCATCGGCCAGATCGTCTCGTTTCCGATTCTCGAGGGGCAATTTGTGGATGCCCGCGAGGTGGCTCCCACCAAGAATGCCACCCTGCTGGGCTCCGGTCTTGACATTCCGCCGGGATACCGCATCATCGGTGTACCGGTAGCGCCGGCGGCCGCCGTCGGAGGCGTGCTCAAGCCGGGCGACCGGGTGGACGTGATGGCGATCCCCAATGCTGCGAGGCAGATCAGCCCCGTTGATCAATCAGCGCCCGCGCCGATCATGATCGGTAAAAACATTCTGGTGATCGGCATTCGCACCGACCAGGGCACCGCAGTCGACCAGACCGATCACGGCCTGAATGTGGGGAACAAGCCCGCGAGCGTCCTGCTTGCCATCCCTCAGACAGAGGAGACGACGTACTCCGCCGCAATCGTTGCCGCGTCATTCGTGCTGGCCCTCAGCACCGACTAAGGCTGGCGTGGTGAAGCTGTTCCGCCGGGCGGCCTTTGGCGACGAGGTCTCGGGCGTCCAGGACGGACTGATTCGACTCCGAGGCGGAGCGCCCCGGGCGGTGGTCGCGACCAGCTCACTGAACTTCCAGGGGCTCGCACCCGAGCAACAGTCGCGCGCAGTTCAGGCATTTCGTGACCTCCTGCATGCGCAAAGTGGGCCGATACAACTGTATCTCCGAATTCGACGAGTGCCGGGCGGAGATGCGCGCGAACCAGACCGCGCCAGATTCGCAGACGCCTCGGCCTACTTCGGGGCATTGACTCGTAGCTTCATCAACGCCCACCTCCAGGACACGCCCGTTTACCAGCGGGAGATCTTTATCGTTCTTGGACCTGTCGATGCGAGCCGCCAACTGCTGCGCTCATGGTTGTTTCGCTTCGACCGATCAGGCGACCAACCGTCCATCGTCGCCAGCGACCTCGGGACGCCGCTTCGCCTCCGAGCTCAAGCGCTGATCGAGCAGCTTCGCCGAATCGGCATCAAGGGCCGGCTGCTTGGCGACGACGCATTGGCCCAGTTGGTCGCCGAGCTTTACGGCCGCGGGTGTGCGGATAGCGTCCCCGCAACCCAGCGCCAGGCATTCGCCCACCGCGCCGACAACGTCGAGCTCAACGATCGCCAGTATCTGTCCTTTGTTGTCAACCGCTACCCGGGGGAGGAGGTAGAGCCGGGCTGGCTCCTCCCGCTGCTCAGCTTCAAGGGAGAGCTCCACGTCAGCATCCACGTCTTGCCACTCGATACCGATCGCATGCTCACCATGCTGCACCATCGGATTCGGGACCTGCGGGCTGACGATCTGGCCCGCGTCGACTCAGGCGAGGTCGATCGGACAAGCGTACGAACTCTTCCGGAGGCGCTGGCGGTTCACCAGGCGCTGGTGCGCAATGAGGAAAAGGCGTTTGCGGTCAGCTTCTACCTGACGATTGGCGCCGACGATCCAGTTGAGCTTCGCAGCCAGGCTGAGGCTTTACAGGCCAGCTGCCGCCGCATGATGCTGCAAACGGTTCAGCCATTCTTTGAAATGCGTCAGGGCCTCGTGTCTTCCTGGCCACTCGGTATGGATTTGCTTGGCCGCGAGCACATCCTGCACACAAGCGCTGTAACCACCCTGATGCCCTGGCTCCAGGAAGACCTGGCGGACGCCGACGGCCATTACTGGGGCTACAACAAAGAAACCGGCGGCCTCTGCGTCTTCGATCCTTTTGATGAGGAGCGATTCAGCAATGCCAACATCGCCGTGCTGGCGCACTCGGGCGCCGGCAAGAGCTACGCGGCGGCATCCGTCGTGCTGAGCGGCTTCACGCGGGGCATTGGCGCGATCGTCCTCGATCCCGAAGCGGAGTACGGCGGCATGATCCGCTCGCTGGGCGGGACGTACCTTCACCTGGCGGCCGGGGCGGACCACGCCATCAACGCGCTGGATCCTCTCCTCTTCACTATCGATGGGGATGAACCGACAGACCAGCTCAGCGACGTGCTCGACTTGATCGGTCTGATGTGCGGCAAGCTCGACGAGGTCGAGCGGGCGCAGATCGCAGCAATAACCCGATCGGTAATCTCAAACAGCAAGCAGACACCGGTGCTCGGTGATATTTGGCGTCAGCTCCAACTCACTCAGCCGGGATCGCGAGCCAGCACGATCCTGGGCCGTTGGGTAACCGGCGAGCTCGGACAGCTCTTCAGCGCACCGACGAACGTCGACCTGGGCGCCGCCATCGTTGGGTTCAATCTTCGTGACCTCAGCGAGGAACTGATTCCCCCTTCTTACTTACTGCTCGCCAACTGGCTGTGGACGGCACTTCGGCGCGATCGTCGACCGCGGCACCTTCTTATCGACGAAGCAGGGCTCCTGCTCGAGCATGAGCCCATCCGACGATTCCTGATCCGTTTGGCCCGCCGGATCCGCAAGTACGGCGGCAGTTTGATCCTGGTTAGCCAGAATCCCGGCGACTTTTTCGAAACCAAGGATGGGGCGGTTCTCGCCACAAACCCAAGCATCCTTTTGCTCGGCTCACTCAAGCATTCCGAGGCGGCCAAGCTGCAGAAGGCCTTCAACCTCACCGAGCCGCAGGTCAACTATCTCGAAACGGCGCAACGCGGCGACTTTCTACTGATCGCCGGGCCTAACCGTGTCCCGGTCCATGTGATGGCTCCGCCCTGGATGGACGAGCTGATCGTGAAGTCGCGCGGACACTAATCACCGCCCGCTCTTTTCGACGAGACCGCAGTGAGGAGCAAACCCACGTGTCAATCACGTCAAGGAAGTTCGTGGCATGCTTCGCTGAATCTGCCACGGGGGCCCGCCATTGATTTTTGCTTGAGCAGGCAGTACATTAGCGGCTGACTTTGCGCTTACGGTCACCTTATTGGGGACGGGGCGCGTGTGGCTGGGGACGCCACGCAAAGGGGAAAAGCGGTGCAGGACCTCACCGAGCGTCGCAATGAGGAGGCCCGGGAGGTCCGTGATTTGCTGGCTGCCAAGCTCAAGATGCACCCGATCTGGCTGGGGGGTCTCGATACCCAAGCGGCCCGCCACATCTATCTGTTCATCCAGGCCCTCGAGGGCCGCAAGCCGTTCGGACGCGTCCGGCGCCAGCGCGCTCCGAATTTGACGCTAGACTGACGGCGATCTGGACTTAAAGCCGCTCGCCGACCAGCAGGCCGGTACGTTCTCCATCTTCGCCGGCGATCGCCCGCTGCTTGAGCACGCCACCTGCGCCGTCAAGCTGAACGGTGAGTGGTATCCGAGCACCACCGCATCGCTCCCGCACCAGGACGGATTCGCCCTCCACTGGCAGGCCGGCCCGGCGTTGGCGACCGCGCGGCTTATCCCCCACGAGGGCGGAGTGGTCATCGAATGCGAGCTCAACAATAACGGCAGTCTGCCGCTCACGTTCAACGGCTGGCGGCCGGTCGCGGTCGACGGGGGCGGCGCCACCCTGCACGTGGGGAACGAGCCATGGCGCGCCAGCGCGCTCATCAACGGCTACCAGTCCTGGGATTACGCCGGCATTCATCCACTCGATGAGGCGATCACTGAGGGCGACCACAAGGCGCCCGCCACCTCCTGGTGGACCGCGGCGATCTGCGAAGGCCAGACGATGTTCGTCGCCCAGGTGCTCAAGGCGAGCCGCTTCGCCACCAACTTCCGCTGGCACTATCACCGCGACGAGCACGATGGCGATTCGCTCCCCACCGCCATCGCGAGCTTCGTTGCCGAACAGACCGGCTCACCCTTGTCGCAGCCCGAGCAGCGCTCGGGCCTACCGGAGGAGCTCCGCCTCGAAGTCCCGCCAGCAACCGGCCTGGTGTCAGACCCCATCCTGCTGCTCTACGGCGATGACGGCACCGCGACCTTGCGCAAAGCCCTCAGCGCCGCCGGCCACGCTACTGGCGCGCGCACTTTTCCCACCGTCCCCCGCGGATGGTGCAGCTGGTATCACCTCGGGCTGGCGGTGACCGAAGCCGACATCGCGCGTAATGCGGCATTCCTCGCCAGGCGGATGCCCGAGATCGCGAAGAGCTCATCGAACGGCTTCCGGCCGGTGATCCAGCTGGACGACGGCTGGATGCCACGCTGGCAACGGTGGGGCGACTGGATCGCGAACGAGTTCTTCGCCGGAGGGCTGCACGCGCTGGCGACCCGGGTGCATCGCCACCGGCTGGAGGTCGGCATCTGGCTCGCGCCCTTTCACGTAGCCGGTGACTCGCAGCTGGCCGCGGCGCATCCGGACTGGCTCCTCAAGTCGAGCAACGGCTCGCCACTGGTCGATCCCCGTCTCAGCCGCGCATACCACATCCTCGACCCGACCCATCCGGATGTCGAGCGCTTTCTGAGTGACCTGTTTCGAGGGCTGCGCAAAGACGGCTTCACCTACTTCAAGCTCGACTTTCTTTACGGTGGCGCCTACGAGGCGACGCGCCACGACCCGGAGGTGACGGGAACGCAAGCGTTGCGAATGGGGCTGAAGCAAATCGTCGATGCCGTCAACCCTCCGGGCAAGCCGGAGAAAGCGTTCATCCTTGCCTGCGGCGCGCCGCTGATGCCGATCGTGGGGCTGGTGCATGGGGCAAGGACGGGCGGCGATGTCGGCGTGCCCCAGATGGAGGACGGCAAGGCGGGACCACCGCACGTCGGCTTTCCCCTGATCCTCTCGATGGCGCGCAACCAGGCCGCCCGGCTCTTCTTCGACCGGTCGCTCTTCGCCGTCGATGCCGACGTCGTGATGGCCCCGGCGCCCCAGCTCACGCCCGACGAGGCGCGCGTGATGATCACCATCGGGGCGCTATCGGGCGGGATCTTCATGCTCAGCGACGACCTGGAGACGCTGCCGGCGGACCGGCTCGCTCTCTTGCGCAACCCCAATGTCCTTGGACTGGTCGGCGGTCCCGCGGCCGAGCCGGTGCATCTCTTCAGCGCTCCCGAGCGCGAGGCGCAGGACCACTGGTTTGCCTTCCCGCAGGAGCTGCCGCCACTCTGGGTGCGTCGCGATCCTGACGGGAGCGCCGTAGTGGCGATCTACAACTGGACCGATTCGGCGCGTCCGTACCGACTGCACTTCAGCGAAGCGATCGGGGCCGACGGGACCTTCTCGGTCGTCGACCTCTGGTCGTCGCGGCGGGGTGGCCGCGCGCTCGGGATCAAGCGCGACAGCCTGCGCCTCACCCTGCCGCCGCACAGCGTGCGACTACTTAGAATGAAAGCCGCTTCCGCCGCCGCGCAGCCTTAACGAGCGCCCCGATACCACCATGCGCCGAGTGCTTTTCTACCGGCTGTACGATGTCGTCCCTACTCGGCTGGCCGAGTTGGAGGATGAGGCACGCGCCTTTACGCGGAGCCGCGCCTGGCGGGGCGACGCCTTCTGGCTCGCGACCGAGAACACGACCGACCTGTTCGCGATGGAGTACTTCCGGCATCTCCGCAACGAGGAAGGTCCGGCCCTCTCTGCCGCCGGCTTCTTGCGCTTGCTCGGGGACGAGACCGACGCCATCGCCACGCTCTATTTCCTGAATGACATCTCCCAACGATTCCACGCCAGGGCCGCCTTACAGGACGAGGAGAACCCGATCGCCAAGCTCCGCCGCCTCGAGATCCGCCAGGGCCGGCTGCCGTCGGGCATGCCAATCGAGGACGTGCTCGCCGCGCGGCCAGTGATCAAGAAGATGGAGGGCGAGCCGATTACGTTTTACCCTCCGACCTACCGCCCCAACTCGTACTTCCGCCGCGACAAGCCCGGGATGTGGGGCTTCAGCCTCAAAGGCATCCGCGATTTCGCCCCCTCGTTCCTCGAGGCGGAGGCGGAGGCGATGCGCATCTATCGAGGCTTCCGCCAGCTGAACCCGTGAAGGAATCGACCGCCACGCTCAAGACGTCGGACGGGCTCGATCTGTACCTGCGTCACTGGGAGGCCGAGGGCGTGCCCCATCAGTGGACGTTCGTCCTCGTGCACGGGCTGGGTGAGCACGGCGGTCGTTACCAACACCTCGCCGAGTGGTTCACGCCCCGCGGCGCCGCCGTCTACGCCATGGACAACCGCGGCCACGGCCGCAGCGGCGGACTGCGGGGCCACGCACCAAGCCTCACCGCCCTGCTGGACGACATCGACACCGTCGTCATGCGCGCGCGCACGGAAAGCGGCGGGCCGCTGGTGCTGATCGGTCATTCCTTTGGCGGTCTGCTGGCGATCGCTTACGCGCTGGACCGGCCCGAGCGAATCGACAAGGCGATCTTCTCCGCACCCGCGCTAGTCGCCAGGGTGAAAGTACCAGCCTGGAAGCAGGCCCTGGCCCGGGTGCTGCCAACGGTCGCGCCAAAGGCGAGCTTCGCGAACGAGATCGACCCCAAGGTGCTCAGCCACGATCCCACTATCGCGCCGGCCTATAGCAGCGACCCGCTGGTCCACAACCAGATCACCGCCGGGCTCTACGCCACTACGATTGCTCGCGGCGAGGAGTTCATCAGGCGAGCACCAGAGCTGCGCGTGCCCTTCCTGTTGATGCACGGCCGCGACGACCAGATCGTCGATCCGGCCGGCAGCCAGCGGTTCTTCGCTTTGGCCACCGCTCCCGACCGTGCCTTCTGCCTGTACCCGGGCTTGTACCACGAGATCTTCAATGAGGTGGATCACGAGCGAGTGTTCCAGGACATCGAGAGCTGGCTGACGCAGCGCACCGATGCCAAGCTCACCGGCTGGAATCCGCCCCCCTGAGCTAAGAGATGCGAGCGGTGATCCAGCGCGTCAGCGAGGCATCCGTTAGATGGGACGGCGGCGAGTCGTCGATCGGTCCCGGGTACTGCATTCTGCTGGGCGTGGCCGACACCGACGCGGAGCGCGATGCCGATTACCTGGCCGACAAGATCTTGAAGCTGCGGGTCTTTAGCGACGATGCAGGGAAGTTCAACCTGAGCGCGGTCCAGGTGAAGGCGGCATTCCTGGTTGTCTCCCAGTTCACCCTCTTCGCCGACGCT
>DATBYU010000091.1:0-7782 GCA_036513555.1 Candidatus Dormiibacterota bacterium
GGCCAGGCCGAGCGCGATCGGAAACATCAGCCGGCCGACTTTTCGAACGCCCGGATCGTTGAGGCCCAGGGCGGGGGTCGGGCGCCAGCCGGTCCGCCAGAGTGCCGGGAGCTGCACGCCGAAATGCAGCAGGGCGCCGGCAACCACCCCAACGGCCAGTGCTGTCACGCCGTAGCGGGGTGCGAAAACGGCAGCCGCCACGATGATCGCGCCGTTGTAGAAAAGCGGCGCGAGCGCCTGCGCCAGGAATCGTTGATAGGCGGTCAGGATGCCGATCACCATCCCGCCCGCCCCGAGAAAGATCGGTTGGAGCAGCAGGATCCGGGTCAGGCCAACGATGACCTCGTGATCGTGCGCGCTGTAGCCGAAGGCGATCAGCGAAACGTAGAAGGGGGCCACGATGAACAACGCGACCGCGCCCAGGGTCAGGATCAGGATCGCCGCGTTGAGGACCCGCGCCGCGATCTCGCGGGCACGCGGGTTCTCGCCCCTCGCCAGGTGCTCGGAGAGCACTGGGATGAACGCCGAGCTGATGGCGCCGGCCAGCAAGAGATTGAACAGGAGGTCGGGGACGCCGAAGGCAACGCGGTAGTCATCGATCTCGTGCCTGGTCCCGAAGTTGTTCGCGATCACGAGCTCACGAACGGCGCCGAGCACACGGCTGAGGCCGTAGGCGACGAGGATGAGCGTCGCGGCCGACGCGATGCGCCGCCGCTCGCTAGACATCGGTCGCCATTATCGCCTCATTGCCCTCCCCCCTTGCGGGGGAGGGTCGGGGTGGGGGGTGTCGGCTATAATCACCGCTCGCATGGCGAATACCCAATCGGCCAAGAAGCGCGTCCGCGCCTCGCTGCGCAAGCGAGACCGGAATCGCTCCACCCGCTCGGCGGTGAAGACGCTGGTCTCACGCGCGCGGCGCCCGGCGCTGCCGGAAGCGGCCAGCCTGACGAGCGAGGAAGTTCGCCGGGCCATCAGCGCGCTCGACAAGGCAGCCGAGAAGGGCGTCCTGCACGCCAACAACGCGTCCCGTCGCAAGGCCCGCCTGATGAGTGCGCTGGCCAAGCTCGCACCGGCCGCCGCGGCGCCCAAAGCCGTGTCGAAGGCATCGGCCAAGCCGGCCCCCGCCGCTAAGAAGCCGGCCTCCAAGCCCGCGAAAGCAAAAGCCTAGCCAAGCGTCGCCGCGACGACCTGAGTCTCTGTCGCTCAGCTAGCGGTGCTGAGGACTTGCTCCAGGATGAAGCCTTCGACGGCAAGCCGGGCGTCCAGCTCACCGAGCTTG
The DNA here is from genome assembly GCA_036513555.1 of Candidatus Dormiibacterota bacterium. Classification (GTDB taxonomy): domain Bacteria; phylum Chloroflexota; class Dormibacteria; order CF-121; family CF-121; genus CF-13. The sequence goes on from DATBYU010000091.1 coordinate 1,280, forward strand.
ATCTGCTCCTCGATTCGCAGCAGGTCATGGAACCCGCGGTCGAGGTCGGCGGCGGTGTAATCGACCGCCTGCCGGTAGGCCTTCTCCACCACGAACGGATGGTCCGACAGCTTGGCCTGCAGGTCGGCCAGCGAGCCGCCCCGGTCCCTCACCGCTCTGGCCTGCAGGAGCCGCCGCCAGTGGCTGACCAGCGTATAGAGCAGCCAGGTGGGCTCGCGGCCCGCATCGAGCAGCGATTGCAGCACGCCCGCGACCTCACCCGGCCGACCGCTGGCCAGTGAGTCGGTCAACGCGAAAATCTCTTCTTCACGCGTGTCGCTGACGAGGGCCCGGACGGCATCGTCGTCGATGCGAGTCGAGGGCGACGCGTACATGGCCAGCTTGGCGATCTCCTGGTCGAGCAGCCGCAGGTCGGGCTGCGATCGCTCGAGCAGCACCCGCACCGCCCCGGGCGTGATCGTCAGCCCGCGTTCCTCGGCCAGCTTGCGCACCCAGCCGGCACGATCGGATCGCCGGGGCGGCTCGAAGCGCTGGATGCGAGCGCGCTTGTCTTTCTCCATTGCCGTGATCGTCTTGTACAGCGCATTACCAGGGGCGACCAGCACGTGCGCCACGACGACCAGGTGAGTCGATTCCGGGATCCCCTCCAGGTAGGCCGCCGCCCGCTCCGCGCCCGCCCCCTTGTCTTTCTTGCCCGTTAGCAGGCCCCAGTCGCGCAGCACGAGCACCCGCAGTGGATCGATGAATGGGAGCGTGCCCGCCTTCTCGGCGAAGGCGTCGGCATTGAGCGCATCCGCCTGGATGTCCTCGTAATTGAATTCCAGCGTCAACCCGCTGCGCAGCGGCTGCACCAGATCCCGCGCGGCGCGATCGACGAGGTAGCTCTCGCCGCCGTGAATGAGGGTGATCACGCCGGCGCAAAGACGCGGTCGATCTTTGCCGCCATGTAGAAGTCGCTCTCGGTCAGGCCATTGATCTTGTGCGTCCAGAGGTAGACGCGAACCTCGCCCCAGCGGACATAGAGATCGGGGTGATGGTTCTCCGCCTCGGCCACCGGCGAGATCCGGTTGACAAAATCGACGGCCTCGAGCCAGTTCTTGACTTTGAACGACTTGATGAGCTTCTTGTCCGCCTCGACCAGCCATCCCTCCAGCCGGTCCTGCAGCGGCACGATCTGATCATGGGTGAGCGGCGGCGTGCCGCCGCGACACGGGATGCACTTCTGATCGGCGAGATTCGTCGCCATTCAGCTCTCCGTCCCCCTCTGGGGGAGGGCGGGATCATATTCCCTCGCCCTCTGGTGGAGGGCAGGGTGGGGGCTCTCGACTTTGGCGATCGTCGCGCGTTCGGCCTCATCCGGGCTGGTTTCCAACCACGCGTCGCAGATCTCTTTGGCAACGGCTTCCGGCGTCGCCCGCAAACTCATCACCAGCACGTTGGCGTCGTTCCAGCGACGCGCGCCCTTTGCCGTCTCGGCGTCGGCGCACAGCGCGGCGCGAATTCCGGGAACCTTGTTGGCCGCGATCGAGACGCCGGTCCCCGTCCAGCAAAACAGGACGCCCTGCTGGCAGGCGCCGGATGCAACCCGCTCGCCGACCTCCCGGCCGACGTCGACCCAGTCCATCGGGCGGTCGTTCAGCGGACCGTGCAGCTCGACGTCGATGCCGACGCCACGAAGGTGATCGACGACGGCGTCGGTCACGTGCGTCCGCTCGTCACTACCAATGGCCACACGCATGGAACAATCTTAGCGACGTGAAGACGACGAATCGAGATTGGTGGCGCATCGCCTCGGTGACCCGTTGGCAGATGCCAACGCGGGTGCTGGTCGTCGCGGTTGTGGTGCTGGCGATTGTGCTGGCGGCAGCCATCATCGACGAGATCGTGTCGTCAGGCGTGCGATCGCTGCCGCCGCAGGTCGGCTTGGTTGCGCCTCAGCCGGTAGGCAACGGTCTTTTCCGCTACTTCCCTCGCTCCGGCCGGGCCAGCCCGGGTGTGTCGTATAAATTTCGGCTTTACACCCACTGCGGGCTCGACTGGCCGCTGGCAATGGACTTCGATGGCAGTTACTGGGTCCCAATCGGGCCTGGCCCGGTCTCAGATGGATACGGCAATCCGCCCGCCGGCTTCGGCAATCCGGTCGACCAGGGGACCATCACCCTGATCTCGCCGACGCTAACAAAGTACCGAAGCAGTACCGGCACGGTGATGCAGTGGAGCCGGCACCCCGGCCCGCAAATTTCGTCCGGCTGTATGTGACGGACTAGCCGCCGATCTGGCTCATGGACTTGCCCGGCCGGACGAAATCGGCCTGGCCGATCTTGTGGCCCTCTTCTTTCTGCCAGACCCCGGCCACGATGAAGTCGCGGATCTCGGTGTCCGAGGCGCCACCGCGAAGCAAGGCCTTGACGTCGTGCTCCTGGATCGAGAACAGGCAGGTGCGCAGATGGCCCTCGGCGGTCAGCCGGATCCGATTGCAGACTTTGCAGAAGGCGTCACTGACCGACGGGATGACACCGATCCCGCCCTGGCTGCCATCGCGAAACTTGAATCGCGTGGCCGGCGCCGGCCGCTGATCCGAGACCGGTTCGAGCGGAAATTCCCGATCGATGGTTTCGATGATGTCGCGACTCGCGACCACAGCATCCATCGACCAGATGCCGTCGGCATCGAGGGGCATGAACTCGATGAAGCGAACTTCATATCCTTCATTACGCGCGAGTTTGGCGAAGTCGAGGATCTCGTCGTCGTTGCGCCCGCGCATCACCACCATGTTGAGCTTGATCGGGCTGAACCCCGCGGCGCGCGCCGCCGCCAGACCGCGCAGCACCCGGTCGAGCGCATCCCGCCGGGCCAGGTCCTTGAAGCGGTCTGAGTGCAGCGTGTCCAGGCTGACGTTGAGCCGCTTGAGCCCCGCCGCCCGCAGGGCTGCGGCCTTGTCTTCGAGCAGGATGCCGTTGGTCGTCATCGCAATATCGAGCGATGAATCGATGGCGGCGATCATGGCGGTGAGGTCCTCGATGCCCTTGCGGACCAGCGGCTCGCCACCCGTCAGCCGGATGGTTCGAACGCCCGATTGCTCGACCAGGATGCGGGTCAGCCGCACGATCTCCTCGAAGGTCAGGACCTCTTCGCGGGCCAGCCACGGCAGGCCCGCTGCCGGCATGCAGTAGACGCAGCGGAAGTTGCAGCGGTCCGTCACCGAGATCCGCAGGTCATCGGCGATGCGCCCGAAGGTGTCGCGGAGATGGACGACAGGCTGGGAGCTAGGCACGAAATTAGTATATGGGGCGTGCAACTCGGCGTCATGCCCCCGTTCACACCAATGGAAGCCAAGGTGCAGTCCGAGCTGCCCCGCGGCGACGCCTGGCAATACGAGCCCAAGTGGGACGGCTTCCGCGCGGTCGCCTTCAAAGACGGTGACGAGGTCATCATTCACAGCCGCAACGCCAAACCACTGACGAGATACTTTCCCGAACTCGTTCCTGCGATCCAGCGGATCAAGCCAAAGCGCGTCGTCCTCGACGGCGAAATCGTGATCTTCTCCGGTCACGGGACCGACTTTGATGCCATGCAGCTGCGCATTCACCCGGCGGCCTCGCGCGTCAACATGCTCGCCAATGAGCAGCCATCCACGTATATCGCCTTTGACCTGCTGGCGGAGGGCGACGATAGCCTGCTCGACCAGCCGTTGCGGGAACGGCGCCGGCGCCTCGAGAAGCTGCTCGGGCCAAAGCCGGAATCGATCTACCTGAGCCCGGTGACGCGTGACCGCGAGGTCGCGATCAACTGGCTGAAGGACTACCGGGGCACCGGTCTCGACGGCATCGTCGCCAAGCGCGTCGAGGGCATCTACAAACCGGGCGAGCGCGCCATGATCAAGGTCAAGGAACAGCGGACGGCCGATGTCGTGGTCGGAGGTTTTCGCTGGGGCAACGACGGCAAGCGGGTCGGTTCGCTGCTACTGGGCGTCTATCGCGGCAAGAGCTTCGAGTTCATCGGCCACACGTCGGGGTTCGATGACACCGAGCGGCGCGAGCTCGTCACGCTGCTCCAGCCGCTGCGTGAAGGGACCAGCTTTGAAGGTGGCCGGGTGCCCGGCGGACCGAGCCGGTGGTCGCAGGACCGCGACCTGTCCTGGGAGCCGGTCCGTCCCGAGCTCGTCTGCGAGGTGGCGTTCGATCGACTCGAGAATGGCCGCTTCCGACATGGGGTCGGCTTCGTTCGTTGGCGGCCCGACAAGTCGCCGAAGTCCTGCACCCTTGCCCAGCTCAAGGCCGAAGCGTCGGTGGAGCTGAAGACGCTCTTCGCCTAGCCCGGATCCCCCGCGCCTCTGGCTCAGCCGTATTCGGATTTGTTAATTGTAATATCAGATTATGCTATAATTTCAGGCTGACGTTCAGTCCAAGTTCAACCACCCTGGGGAGGTGCCAGCATCATGCGTGATCTCAAGAGCGTTGACCTCAAGCAAGTCCGCGACGACGTTGCCGACCGTGTGGGTCGGGCGGCAAAGGAGCTGAGTAGCGGAGCGGGGAACGCCGCCCGCGAGCTCGGGGCCTCAGCCGAAGAATCGATCTCGACGCAAATCCACAAGCAGGCGAGGCTCGCGCGCAACCGGATGCCCCGGCGGGGCGGTCCGACGCGGCTGTCGGTGCTGACGGGCGCCATCGCCGGCGCGGCTGCCGTCTATTTCTTCGATCCGGAGCGAGGCCGCGCGCGGCGCGCGATGGTTGGCGATTGGGCGGGGGCCCGGCTGCGCCGCGGATGGCGTACCGTCAACGAACTGAGCGCGCGGACCGGCAACAGCGCTGCCGCTTTTCCGCAACGCATGGTTCAGCTTCGCTCGATGCGACCCCGCCCGGCTGATGACCTCACGTTGCGCGACCGGGTCGAGAGCGAAGTCTTCCGCAACTCCGACCTGCCGAAGAGTCAGATCAATTTCGATGTCGAGTCGGGGGTGGTCACGATCCGCGGCCAGGTGGACAACGCCTACCAGATTGCCAACGTCGAGAAGGCCGTCCTGAAAGTTCCTGGGGTCGCCGGCGTGGAGAACCTGCTTCATGTCGACGGCACCCCCGCGCCCAACAAGGCCGAATCCCGACAGAGCGCTACCAGCTAAATCGGACTAAGTCGGTTTTGAGCGGTCGGCTCCCCCCGCCGGCCGCTCTTCTTTTGCCCCGGCTGCCAGGCGGCGCCTGCCATGATCACGTCGGTGGGTCAGGAGATGGCTTCGCGGCCGACGCGGATTGGCATCCCCGCAGGGGCTCTGGTGGTACTGATCGGCGCGGCGGCATCGGGCAAGTCGACATTTGCCGCCCGTCAGTTCGACGGCGACTGGATCGTTGCGTCGGATCGCTTACGGGTGGAGCTGACCGGTGCGACGCCGGATGACGTGGTTTTCGCCGAGTTGCATCGCCGGGTTCAGGCCGCGCTCGTTGCCGGCCGCACGGTCGTCGTCGATGCGACCAATACGGACTGGATGTGGCGGGCGGAGCTCCTCGCGGACGCCCGTCGCGGCGGACACCCGGCGATCGGGATCGTCTTCAACCTTCCGCTGGACATTTGCCTCGCACGCAACGCGGCCCGCTCGAGGACTGTCCCTGCGTCTGCCATCCGCCGCCAGGTCGACGATGTGACCCGCGACGTGGCGCGGCTCGACCTCGAGGGCTTCGCCGCCGTTCACGTCCTGGGCTCCGTGGCTGACGTCGACGCGGCCAGCCTGGAAATAGAAAAGGGCCCGGTGGCCCGGGCCCTTTAGCTAGGGTCGGTTAGTCGCGGTGACCGCAGGCCGCCTTGACGGCGGCAAAGGCCGCGCGCGCCCCGGCCAGGTCGAACTGGCTCGGCGACTTGACCAGCTCGCTCCACGATTCGGGCCGGTTCGCCGGAGCGAGTGCCTTCAGACTTGCGAGGGCGGCCTGGCACGCCGCGGTCGGCTGCGGCATGCATGCGGTCCGCACTGCCATCAGCGCCTGCTTCCATTGCTGGGCGTCTGCGAGGTCCTCCGCACGATCCGTGGTGATCGCCGCGGCTGAGAGCGGCTTCTGCGTGCGCTCCGCAGTGTCCTCGGCCACATCGGCCTGGCGCAGCGCCTTCAGCGTGTCGATCGCCTGCTGGCAGGCGGCTGAAACCTGGACCGCGCTCGGTGCGACAGACTTGATGGCCACGACCGGCTTCTGGCTCGGCTCGCTGGCCTTCTCGCTAGCCGTGCTCCGCGTCGTGGCAGCAACAGCCTCTCGATCCGCCGCCTTTGTGACGGTCGTCGTCGCGGCCACCAGACTGACCAGGCTTCCCGACACCCGGTGAGTCGAACTGGTTCCGGCATTGGCCGTCAGGGTCGCCAGCGCCAGCGCGGCGATGGCTCCCAGTACGATCGCTTTAATTCGCACGATGCGTCCTCCTTGCGGGGTAGTCGCCTTCTAGAACGGCCGAGACTCAGCTCGCTTACGCCCGGTAAAGAATCATCTAGGTCGCATCGAACGATTGTTCGCAGGATAAGGAAGGAG
>DATBYU010000092.1:0-12661 GCA_036513555.1 Candidatus Dormiibacterota bacterium
ATGCTCAAGGAGATCGGGTCGGTCAGCCGCGTTCCCGAGTACGTCAAGCGGGTCCGCGCCGGCGAGATGCGGCTGATGGGCTTCGGTCACCGCATCTACAAGAATTTCGACCCTCGAGCCCAGATCATCAAGAAGGTCGCCGACGACGTGCTGGCGGTCACCGGGCGCAGCCCGCTGCTCGACATCGCGCTGGAGCTGGAACGGGTCGCCCTGGCCGACGACTATTTCATCAAGCACCGTCTGTATCCGAACGTCGACTTCTACTCCGGCATCATCTATTCGGCGATCGGCTTCCCGGTCGAGCTGTTTCCGGTGCTCTTTGCCGTCGGGCGCACCCCGGGCTGGCTCGCCCAGTGGCAGGAAGGCCTGGTCGACCCGGAGCAGAAGATCGCGCGGCCACGCCAGGTCTATACCGGACCGGCCGAGCGTCACCTACCCGGCGTCCGCCAGCCGGCCGCCGCGCGCTGATTTAGGGCAGCAGCCGGAACCAGCGGAGGCTGAACAGGCCGCCCACTACCAGGATGATCGTGCCGAGAGCCAGCAGCGGCACCGTGAGATCGAGCTTGGTGGTGACCCACCCGATCCGCGATCCAAGGTCGCTGTAGATCTTGTTCAGCTGGGTTTCGTCCGCCGCGTAATAGTAGTGACCGCCCGTCGTGCTGCTGATCTGTTGCAGCGCCTGCTCATCGACACCGTCAACGACCCGGCCTTGCACCATCGTCGTCTGGTTGCGCGCCCCGATGCCGACCGTCTGGACGGGGATTTTGGCCTGGGCCGCGTTGGCGGCGGCGGTCGCCGGATCGACACCGGTATTTGAGGAACCGTCTGTCAGCAGGACGACCATGGCGTAGTTTTGGGACTTCGTGCTGTTGGGGTCCGTGATGTTTGCGAGCTGGGCGACGGCGACCTGGATGGCGTCACCAATCGCGGTGCCCCCGCCCGGCGCCAGGCTTCCCAGCGCATCTTTGACTGAGCCCTTGTCGCTTGTCAGCGGGGCGATTACCTGGGCGCGCGAGTTGAAGATGACGAGGCCGACCTGCGCGTTGCTCGGCAGTTTGTCGATCAGCGTGCGTCCCGCCGCAATCGCGGCTTCGATCCGGGTTGGCTGCACATCGGTGGCCGCCATCGATCCGGAGACGTCGACCGCCAGCATGACGTTGGTCTGCCCTTTTGGAATTCGGATGGTGGCCAGCGGCCCGGCAATCGACAGCAACAGGCCGGCGACACCGGCGATGAAGAGGATCGCGGGCAGGTGCCGGCGGAATCCCGGTCCCTTGCCCATGACCTGGTTGAGCAAGGCGAGGTTCGTAAAGCGCACCGCGTAGGCGCGGCGGCGTTGCTGGCTCGAGATGTAGAACCCGACCAGCAGCGGAATCGCGAGCAGCCCGAGTAACAGCCAGGGGGAGCGGAAACTCATGCGGTTGCCGGCGCCAGCCGACGGCCGCGCTGTGCCTCCCGTTGCTTGATGAACGCCACGAGCTGCGGCACGACCTCCGCGGCGGTGCTCAGCTCGGCGACGGCGGTGCGAGCCCGGATGAGATCGGCTCGGATGGTCGCCCGCTGGGCATTCGCCGCCTCCTCGAAACGTGCCCGCAGGGGCGCGCTCCGTGTGTCGACCAGGATCTGCTGTCCGGACTCGGGGTCTTCGAAGGTGACGACCCCCACGTCGGGGATGTCGCGCTCTCTCGGGTCGGTGACCCAGGCCGCAATGACCTCATGTCGGATCGCCAGCGCGCTCAACGGCTGCTGCCAGCCGCCCGGCGTCATGAAATCCGTGAGGATCACCATCAACGAGGGCCGGCGGATCAATCGTCCCGCCTCCGTCAGCGCCCGGCCGAGGTCCGTGGAACCGTCCGCCGGCTGCTCGGCCGCCCGAGATATCCGGGCGATCAACTGCAGCAGGGCGGTGCGACCCGCCGACGGCGGGATGATGGCCCGAACGCGCTCGTCGAACAGCAGAGCACCCACCCGGTTGCCGCGGCCAATCAGCAGCTGCCCGACCACGGCCGCGAACTCGAGCGCCAGCTGCCGCTTGAGGCAGCGTGCGGTGCCCCAGTCGAGGGAGCGCGAGACATCGATGAGCAGCCAGGCGTCGAGGCCGCGATCGGGCAAGGACTCACGGACATACGGGCGGTCGGAGCGAGCCGTGATATTCCATTCGATGGTGCGTGGGTCATCGCCTGCCTGGTACTCGCGGACGTCGCTGTACTCCAGTCCCGTGCCGCGAAAAGATGAGCGCTCATCGCCACCGGGGTGAAACCCGAGGCGGCGCAAGACCGGCCAGCGAGCCCGGCGGAGCAGGTCGTCGACGGCGATACCGCCGGCGATGTCAGGAGGCAACCCGATCTCCGAGATCGATGCGGGGCGGGGGGAAGCGCTCGAGCACGCGGCGAACGACGGTTTCCGCCGTCACGCCCGCCGCGATCCCCTCATAGGTGAGGACGAGCCGATGGCGGATGACTTCGGGCGCGACTTCGCTGATGTCGTGTGGCAGGACGTACGACCGGCCGCGCATGAAGGCCAGCGCCCGACCGGCGATGACGAGGTTGATCGATGCGCGCGGGCTGGCCCCGTAGGCGATCGCCGACGCCAGGTCTTCGAGGCCCTTCACCTTTCCAGGGCGGCTGGCGTAGGCGAGCGTGGCGGCGTAGGTCCGTACGGCGGGGTCGACGTAGACCTCACTGACGGCTTTCTGCATCTCTTTGAGCTGATCGAGGGTCACCACCTGGCGGAGCTCGATCTCCGGTCCCGTGATCCGCTCGACCACGACCACCTCTTCCTGGAAGGTGGGATAGTCGACCAGTACTTTCAACATGAAGCGGTCGAGCTGCGCCTCCGGCAGCGGGTAGGTCCCGTCGGTCTCGATCGGGTTCTCGGTGGCCAGCACGACAAAGGGATCGGGAAGGGGATGCGTCTCCTTGCCGATCGTCACCTGCCGTTCCTGCATCGCCTCGAGCAGCGCGGACTGGACCTTCGCGGGAGCGCGGTTGATTTCGTCCGCCAGCAAAAGGTTGCAAAACACAGGGCCAAGCTCGGTTGAGAACTGGCCGTGCCCAGGGTTGTAGATCCGCGTCCCGATCAAATCGGCCGGCACCAGGTCAGGGGTGAACTGGATGCGGCCGGCAGCGCCACCAATCACCTGTGCGAACGCTTTGACGGTGACCGTCTTGGCCAGCCCCGGAACCCCTTCCAGCAGGACGTGTCCGCCAGAAAGGAGCGCGATCAGCAGGCGCTCGAGCAGGCGGTCCTGGCCGACGATCAGTCGTTTGACTTCGAACAGGATCTGCTCGATGGGCGCCGGCACGCGGGCCGCGAGCTCCCGGGCGGCTTCAGTCGGGCTCGCGGCTTCTTCGCGAGCGACGAGCGGTCGATTGATCATGAGATCCTCCCTGGCATTTGGCAGTCCTCCGATTGAAGCGGGTCGAGATGAAGTGTTTCTGAGCGACCGCTAAGGGAGATCTAAGATTGTCTCATGGGGTTGGAGCGGCTCACACCGGCGGGTCTGTTCAAACCCGCGGCGTACACGCAGGTCGTCGCGGCCCGCGGACGCCGGATGGTCTTCGTCGCCGGCCAGGTCTCGATCGACGCCCAGGGCACACTGGTCGCGCCGGGCGATTTCGCGGGCCAGGTCAGACAGGTCTTTGCCAACCTCAGAACCGCGCTCGTAGGCGCCGGCGCGACCCCAGCGGACGTGACCAAGATCACGATCTATGTCGTCGACTACAAGCCGGAACTGAGACTCTTGCTGGGCGAAGCGCGGTCCGCGGTTTTCGGCCCAGGGACGTTGCCCGCGTCGACGCTGGTCGGCGTGCAAGCGCTGGCCGAGCCCGGCTTTCTGATCGAAATCGAGGCGATTGCCGTGTTGGACGAGGCCTGAGCCGGACCCCATTCGGAAGCCGATCGCCGCGCCGGCATACGGTAGGGTAGCGCCGTGGGAATGATGCCGCCGGGGCATGGCGCCCCATCGATGGGTTGGATGTGGGGTCGCGGACGCTCCAAGCCTCCCGATAGCGGCCAGGCGAACAGCGGCCTGACCGGCAACCCGGTGATCGAGGAGCCGCAGGAGCCGCAGGGTCCAAAGGACCTACGCAGCCGCTGGCGCAATCTCAAGGCGTCGGTCCGGGGCACCGCGGCCGCGCTCCCCAGGGTCATTCGGCTGGTCTGGGACGCCAGCCCGCGCGTCACGGCCGGCCTGTTCGCGGTAACGGTCGTTGCCGGCGTCATTCCGGCCATCTCCGCCTACACCTCGAAGCTGCTGGTCAACGCGGTCGTGCTCGGCATCGAGGTTCACAACCAACCAGCCACCGTTGCCGACGCGGTCCGCTTCGACTTCGGACCCTGGCGCACCCCGGTGTTTACGACCGTCAACGGCATCATCTTTCTTGCCGTCCTGCAGTTGCTGATCTTCGCGCTGATCGCCTTTCTCAGTACCGCACGCAACATCACCCAGCAGCTCCTGCAGAACGCGGTCTCGATGCGCATCCAGTTGATGGTGATGGAGAAGGCGGCCTCGCTCGACCTCGCCTTTTATGAGGACCCGGCGTCATACGACCTGCTGCGGCGGGCGCAGACCGATTCCATCAACCGACCGGTGCAGATGATCTCGACCGCCTTCGGGCTGGTCCAGACAGCGCTGACCTTCGCGACGATGATCGCGCTGCTCGTACTCGTGAGCCCGCTCCTCGCCCTCCTCGCGCTCCTCTCCCCTGTCCCGGCTTTCATCGCCGACACTCGCTACGGGTGGCGGGGCTACAACATCGCGCGCTGGGGCTCGAGGCTGCTCCGCCGGATGAACTACCTCGTGACCCTGCTCACCACCGACAGCTACGCCAAGGAGGTCAAACTGTTCGGGCTCGGTCGCTACTTCATCGACCGTTACCGCCTCATCGGAGAGACCTATTACGGCAGCCAGCGCCGCCAGGTGGTTCGTCGCTACTTGACCGGGTTTTTGTGGGGCAACCTGAGCACGATCGCCACCTCGGTGACCTATTTATATGTCGCGCTGCAGGCGATCGCCGGCAGGCTAACCTTGGGCGACCTGACGCTCTACACCACCGCGGCTCAATCGGTGCAGGGCTCGATCCAGGGCATCCTCGGCGGGTTCTCCGGCATGTACGAACACAACCTTTATCTCAGCAACCTGTTCGAGTTGATGGAAACGACGAGCGCGCTGCCGACGCGAGCCAACCCGGTGCGCGTTCCCATCCCGGTCAGGGGTGAGATCACCTTCGATCACGTGAGCTTCGCCTATCCGGGGGCCGCCGAGAACGCGCTCAACGATTTGAGCTTCACCGTTTCGCCCGGAGAAACGATCGCGATCGTCGGCCGCAACGGCGCCGGCAAAACGACGCTGTTCAAGCTGATCTGCCGGCTCTACGATCCGAGCGACGGCCGCATCTTGATCGACGGCGTCGATATCCGCGACTACGATCCTCCGGAACTCCGTGCGCAGATCGGGGGGATGTTCCAGGATTACGTGACCTACCAGGCGACCGCGGCCGAGAACATCGGGCTGGGAAGCCTCGACGCCCTCGCCGACCGCGAGGCGATTCGCAGCGCCAGCCGGCAGGCCGGCTCGGACCAGCTGATCGCCGGTCTTCCGCAGGGCTACGACACCGCACTCGGCAAGTGGTTCGACGCCGGGGTGAACCTCTCCGGCGGCGAATGGCAGAAGGTTGCGCTGGCCCGCGCCTTCATGCGCGACGCGCGGATCCTGCTACTGGATGAACCGACCTCCGCGCTCGACGCCCAGGCCGAGTACGAGCTGTTCGAACGCATCCATTCGCTGACGCGGGGCCGCACGGCGGTCTACATCTCCCATCGCTTCTCCACGGTGCGGCGCGCGGATCGGATCCTCTTCCTCGAACACGGCCGTCTCGTCGAGCAGGGCACGCACGAGCAGCTGATGCGACTCAACGGACGCTACGCGCGGCTGTTCCGTCTGCAAGCGTCGGCCTACACAGGCGAAGACATCCTCCCCGAGGACGTCGAGCTGGACATCGCGCCAACCGCGTGACCCGCCGCGGATGGGCGCTGTTCGCGGCGATGGCCGTCATCTGGGGCATCCCGTACCTTCTGATCAAGATCGCCGTCGGCGAGCTGACACCGGCCGGCCTGGTGCTGCTCCGCACCGCGGGCGGCGCCGCGATCTTGTTGCCGGTGGCCGCCGCGCGCGGCTGGCTCGCCCCTCTTCTGCCCTACTGGCGATGGGTGATTGCGTATACCGTGGTGGAAGTCTCGCTGCCGTGGTTCCTTCTGTCCGATGCGGAACGACGGCTCTCCAGTTCGCTGACCGGCCTCCTGGTCGCCGCCGTGCCGCTGATCGGCGCCGTGGTGCAGCGGCTGACCCGCGGCGACGACCGGATGGATGCCGGACGCGTGGCCGGACTGGTCGTCGGCCTGGTTGGGGTCGCCGTCCTGGTCGGCCTCAATGTGTCCTTCCGGGACCTCGGCGCGGTCGGCGAGGTCGGGCTGGTCGCGATCGGTTATGCGACCGGGCCGATCATCATCGCCCGCCGCCTGCCGCGACTCCCGGCGGTAGGGGTGGTGGCGGCATCGCTCGCGCTCACGGCTATCGCATATGCGCCCCTGGCCCTGCCGCAACTGCCACGCGCGTTGCCGTCTGGGCGTGTGCTGCTGGCGGTAGCCATTCTGGCGATCGTCTGCACGGCGCTCGCCTTCCTTCTCTTTTTCGAATTGATCGGCGAGGTCGGCCCGGTGCGGGCGACCATCATTACCTACTTCAATCCGGCGGTCGCGCTGCTGCTGGGCGTCGCATTGCTACGCGAGCCGTTGACCATCGGAGCCGTCATCGGCTTCGGCCTGATTCTCGTCGGATCGATACTGGCGACTCGGCGGTCTAGCGCGCTTGCTGGCGCCGCGGCATCCCCATCAGCGAGTCCTTGGGCATCTGCAGCACGGTATACACGCGAGCGGCTGCGCCGATTCCAAGGATGAGGAAGATGGCGGCCATCGTGAAGAGCGCGACGAAAGCCAACCGGTCGCCGGTGTAGACCGTCAGGTACAGCACGGCCGCCACCGCCCAGAACGCGGCAAGCGCGGCCGCGAGCCGCCCCCACAACGGGACCGCTGTCTGGTAGCGCTTATCGGAGCCCAACCCAAGCGGGAGACGCGCGGCCCACGCGGGCTTGACAGCCCAGGTCCACGCGAGGAGGGCCCAAAAGACGACGTTGAGGATCGCGAAGACGCTCAGGGCAACACGAAGGAAGGTCATGGCAGTGAAACGGTACGATCGAGCCAAAACCTGCAACTTAACTGAGGGAGGAGGGATTCGATGAGCGGCCGGACGAAGGTAGCGGTCCGAGTTCGTTTCGAGGGCTGGCCCAAGCCGGCGTTACAGTTCTTTCACGGCCTGAAGCGTGACAACAGTAAGGCCTACTTCGAGGCCCACCGATCGGTCTACGAAGACCAGGTGCGTCAGCCGATGGAAGCGCTCCTTAGCGAGCTCGAGCGGGACCTTGGGTCGGATGTCGAGGTCAAGATCTTCCGCCTCAACCGCGACCTTCGCTTCTCTCCCGACAAGCGTCCCTACAAGGAGCATCTCGGCGCTTACCTGTCAAGCCGGCGAGCGGGCGGCCTTTACCTCCAGGTCTCGGACGACGGGTTGTATGTGGCGATCGGCTCCCATGAGCTCGCGCCCGATCAGCTCAACCGCTTTCGCGATGCCGTGGCGGCAAAGGAGGGCGAGAAGCTGGCCCGGATCGTCGCCGCCCTTCGCAAGGACGGCTATGAGGTGACGGAGCCGAGCTTCAAGCGCGTCCCCTCCGGATACCCGGCCGACCACCCGCGCGGCGAGCTGTTGCGATGCAAGGGACTGATGGCAAGCCGGAACTGGAAGCCCGGCCCCTGGCTGCAGACCGTCGAGGCAAAAGACCGCATGCGCGAGGCCATCAAGGACAGCAAGCCGCTGACCGGCTGGCTCGACGCCCAGGTGGGGCCGAGCCGGCTTCCGGCGCGACCAGGGCGCTGACTAGAACTTTGCGAAGAACTCGAGGGCGCGATTCTCGTCGGCCGGCACATCGATCTCAGCGCGCCGTGGCCGATGTGACACCTGCCCGCTGAGCGCCTGCTGATCGGACGTCAGCCAATCGGGCACCCGAAACCCGAGGCTAATGGCATCGCGAACCAGGGGCTCGATCGAGCTGCCCGGCTTGATCGAGATGGTGTCACCGGGGCGGACCTCGTAGGACGGACGGTCGGTGCGGCGCCCATTGACCTGGATGTGACCGTGCGTGACGAACTGACGGGCTTGCGCGCGCGTGCCGCTGAAGCCCAGCCGGTAGACGACATTGTCGAGGCGCTCCTCGAGCTGCCGCAAGAGCTCCTCGCCGGTCGCCTCCGGCTGACGGCGGCTGGCTTCGAAATAGCGCTGCAGCTGGCCGGCCGCGACGCCGTAGAACCACTGGATCTTCTGCTTCTCCTTGAGTTGCAGCAGGTAGTCTGAATCGCGCTTTCGGCGTCGGCCGAATTGCGCCGCGCGACCCTGTTGCCCAGGCGGAAACGGCCGCCGGGTGCGGCCGCTCTTACCGGCGACCTGGCGGGCCCCCTTGAGCCCAAGCTCGACGCCGGCTCGCCGGGAGAGTTTTTCGAGAGATCGACGCGGAGCCATGAGGCACCTATACCTCTATCTATCGGCCGCTTAAACCTTTAACCCGAGGACGTCCGATCCATAACGTCGGATGCCTAGGGTGGTCCTGTCGCCGACATCGACGGGGAGGTGGCCGGCTCTTCGGCCGGTCAAGGAGGATGCATGCCTCGTTTGTCTACGCGCGCCTTGATTCTGACCTGCGCCGGGGGGCTCGTTGTCAGCAGCCTGGCCGCCGCCGGACCGCTTGCGGCGAGCGCCCAGGAGTCGAACGCGAAACACGTGCTGCTGCTGTCGGTCGACGGACTCCACCAGAGCGACCTCGCCTGGTACGTTCGCACGCATCCAGCCTCGGCCCTCGCCCGGCTGGTTGATCGTGGCGTCGAGTACTCGAACGCGCACACGCCATTTCCTTCGGATTCGTTTCCGGGGATGACGGCCCCGATGACCGGCGGCAACCCCAAGAGCACCGGTATCTATTACGACGACAGTTGGAACCGGGCGCTGTTTCCCGCGGCCGCCAATTCCAATAACGACTTGACGACATGCGCGGGGCTGGCGCCCGGCGCGGAGGTCACCTATTTCGAAGCGGCGGCCAAGGATCCGAAGCGCCTCGACTCCGGACAAGGCCTGGCGGGCCTGCCTGGCAGCATCCTGCAGCTCACAGCGAACGCGACTTCGCTGATCGATCCGGCCCAGCTCCCGCGCGACGCGAATTGCAATCCCGTCTACCCGCACAGCTACATCAAGGTGAACACCATCATGGAGGTAGCGACCGCCGCCGGGCTGGGCACCGCATGGTCGGACAAGCACGCGGCCTATGAGCTCTTCAACGGCAATTCGGGCAGCGGCGTCAAGGATTACTTCACGCCCGAAATCAACAGCAATGCGCCGCTGACGACGTCGACGACCGGCGACTGGACCACCGACAATGCGCTCACGATGCAATACGACAGCTACAAAGTACAGGCGGTCATCAACTGGATCAACGGCTGGGACCACAGCGGCGCCACCCGCGTCGCGACGCCGGCCATCTTCGGCATGAACTTCCAGACCATTTCGACGGCGGAGAAGCTGCCGACCTCTAACGGTCTGACCGGTGGCTACATGGCGGACGGCAAGACGCCGGGCCTATTACTGCAGCGGGCGCTCGACTATATCAACGCCAAGGTCGGCTCGATGGTCGACGCGCTCAAGGCCCGCCACCTGGATCGGAACACCGTGATCATCCTCACGGCCAAGCACGGGCAGTCGCCGCAGACGCCGTCAGCGCTGACACGGATCGCCGACAGCAAGGTCATGGCTGACCTGAACGCGGCCTGGGTGAGCGCGGGTCACACCGGCGACCTCGTCGCCTTCTCGATCAATGACGACGGCATGCTGGTCTGGCTCAACGACCGGTCGGGTGCCGGGTTCGCAAAGAACTTCCTGCTCGAATACACCGGCAGCGGCACCGGCGTTGACGGCCACGCGAAATCGACCGACATCAACGGCAATCCCAAGCCGTACACAAAGGCCGGACTGGCGACGATCTACGCCGGCGGGGACGCCGCGGCCCTCCTGGGCGTCAGCGTCAACGATGCCAGGGTGCCGGACCTGATCGGGATTTCGCAGTACGGCACCGTCTATACGGGAAAGAAGGCAAAGATCGCCGAGCACGGCGGCAACAATCCCCAGGACCGCAACGTGCCGATCGTCGTGGCGGGCGGACCCATTGAAAACGGCGGCGAGGTCGTCAAGACCTGGGTCGAAACCACCCAGATCGCACCGACGATCCTCCGCCTGCTCGGGCTCAACCCGAATGATCTCAAGGCCGTCCAGATCGAACACACCAGGGCGCTCCCTCTCGACGGCGGCAATAACCAGAACAACTGACCCAACCCGACATATCTCCCCACCCAAACCCTCCCCTCCGGGGGAGGGCAGGGTGGGGTCGGCATTTCAGGCGACCATGCGGTCGATCAACCGGGCATTCGCCACTGACAGGGACATCTGGTTCGCCAGAATCTTGAGCACACGAAGGTGGCTTCGCGAGTACTGGTTCACGCCGAGCTTGACCACCTCGATCACCCCGACGATGTCATCGTGCAGCAAGACGGGCACTGCCACCGCCGACACGCTCATCGCCGGGGCTTCGAAGCCGGCGAGGCCCGGATCGGCGTCACCGACCAGGATGGCACGCCGGCTCTGGAAGACCTGTCCCGCGATGCCTTCCCCGGGCAAGAGGATCCGGCGCTCCAGAGCCGTGCGTGAAGACTCCTGCCGATCGGGCGGGCTCACGTAACTCGGCACCAGACGCCGCTTGTCATCCGCCACCAGATACACGCGCGCCTGGTCATGCGGCAGGAGGCTGGCGGCGACCTCGGCGGTGAGCCGGCAAATCTGCTCCACCCCGGTCTCCCGTCCAAGCCGCACACCGACCTGGTCTATGGTCTCCAGCTGTTTGAGACCCTGACGCGACGGACTCGCAGCCGCCGGCTCCGACTCGAGACGGAGGTTGGCCAGATCGATCTCGCCTTGCTCGACCACGGCGATCACCGCCTCGACGACGCGAGGATCGAACTGCGATCCGGACTGCCTGCGCAGCTCGTTGATGACCTGGTCGAGGCGAATCGCGGCGCGGTACGGCCGCTCCGAGACCATGGCATGGAAGGCGGCACAGGCATGAATGATGCGTCCCCCCAGAGGAATCCTCTCGCCGGCCAGCCCATCCGGGTAGCCACTGCCGTTCCAGCGTTCGTATTGCGACCTGATGATGGGACAGATCGACTGCAAGGCGGGCACCCTGGACAGAATCCGCTCCGCAATGACCGGGTGCTCGTGCACCATGGCCAACTCCTCGCTGGTCAGGGGTCCCGGCTTGTTCAGCAGCTGGCTGGAAAGGGCGGCTTTGCCGACGTCGTGCAAGAGCGCGGCGAGCTCGAGTTCGCGCAAGGGAGTGCCCTTGAGGCCAAGCTGATGCGCGACGGCCACGGCAAGCGAGGCGGTGCCCCGGGAGTGGGCTTCGATCGGCCGGTCGTTGCCAAAGCCCGATGCCGCGAGCGCGCCCAGGGTCGCCATGAAACTCTCCTCGATTTGCCGGCTCCGACCCTCGGCCTCACGCTGCCTGCGGCCGAGGTTGCCCAGCATGCGCGCCTGCGTATAGGTGAGCAGCCCCACCACGGATACCAGGACGAGCAGGGAGCGGTCGTAGACGCCTGACCAACCCGCCAAGAGCGGGATCGCGGCGGCGATGGTCCCGAGCACGCCGACCGCCATCGCGATCCGAAGCGGCAAGAGGGCCGCGGTGAAAACGGCGGCGGCGATGTACACCGGCAGCAAGTCGCCCCCTTGCAGGTTGCCGGCAAAGCTCAAGTAGAGCAGGGGCAGCGCGATCCCTATGACGATGCCGGCCAACAGGTGGTCCACCGGAACCCGCAACCACGGCAGCCCCCAACACACGACGCCGAGCACGAAGCCGGCCGCTGGTATCGCCCATGCCGAGACAAAGCTAACGTGAAGTTGCCCACCCGAATGGATGCTGATCAGTCTGACGGTCGTGATCGCCCAGAAGGCGACCCCGAGCACTCGAAAGGCGGGTCGTTGGCGCGCACCGCCAAGACGCCGCGCTCGCTCCACGAACCACGGGCCCACTTCCGCCAGCCGCGGAAGCTTGAACCGCAACGTTTCCCGGGCCGACGTGACAAGGCGTCCCGCGTCGAACCGCGGGGACGACCCCCGATAGACAACTTGTCCTTTCCTTGCCACCGGCGGCAAGCGTCTGGGCAGCGGACGCTTCTCGTTGCGGCGGCTCATGACTATTCCAAGCCTACGTTCGGCCTAATCCTTCGATGGCATGCCGTCACCCCGGCTACCGGTCGGCCCAGCTTCGATGACCACCAGCGAATGCAGGTGGCCGGGCTCAACGAATTGGGCCCGAGCCTAGGGAGCGACTTCGATGTTCACCCGCACGCTGGTCGCGACCGCGACCGCTTTATAGAGCGGTCAATGGTTTTTGTAGTGCTCGACGAGATCGTTCGCTTCTGTCTCGGTCGGACCGGCAAGCCGGAACAGCAT
>DATBYU010000093.1:0-2406 GCA_036513555.1 Candidatus Dormiibacterota bacterium
GTCATCTGCCAACCCGACCCGGTCCATCCGCAGGAAGCCTGGCTGCTCACCGACCCAACCGCGGTGCGGCGTTTCGTCGCGGCGGTTGAGGGCGAATTGGCTCGACCCGACCCCCAGCTGCTCGCGGTCTAACCCTCCGTACAATTGGGGCCGCGTGAGGCACCCCAAAGAACCCTGGCCGTTGCTCGTCGCCGGCACTATCACCCGCGATGACGTTCGCACCCCGATGGGCGTCAATACCGATGGTCTCGGTGGATCAGCGACCTACTTCACGCTAGCGGCGCGGCTCTTTGCGTCGGTGTCCGTCGTGGGTACCGCCGGTCCAGACTTCATGCAGGCATTCGAGGAGGCGATGCGCGGCACCGGCGCCGACCTGCGCAGCGTCGTGCCGTCAGCGCTCCCAACCTATCGCTGGCATGCCGAGCACGACTACGAAACCGGCACCACGCGCAACGAACGGTCGGACCAGGGCGCCTACCGCGGCTTCACGCCCGTGCTCACCGCCGATCAGCGAAAGGCCAAAATCGTCTTCCTCGGAAGCATGGAGCCTCGCCATCAGATGCGGGTGCTCGAACAGCTCGAGGCGCCCTGGCTCGTGGCGGGCGACACGATGAAGCTCTACATTCGCGAGCAGCCGGAAGCGCTCGAGCCCGTTCTGCAGCACCTCGATTACCTCTTTCTCAATGCCTCGGAGGCGATGGCGCTGGCGAAGGTGGATACGATCGAGGAGGCGTCCGAGCAGCTGCGGCATCGGTTCACGCTGCGCGGGCTGGTCATCAAGGAAGGGCCGAAAGGCGCGACTCTGTACCGCCATGGCGAGGACATTCACCTTCCCGCGCTGCCCGTTGATCCGCCAACCGATCCGACCGGCGCCGGCGATGCGGTCGCGGCCGGGTTCCTGGGGTGCCTCGCCGAGCAGCAGGTCGAAACCGATGACTCGGTGCGCCTCGCTCTTGGATACGCGATGGTGATGGCGTCCTTCGCCATTCAGCACTTCAGCGTGCGAGGGCTGCAGCCGATCACCCGCGACGATGTCGAGGCACGGATGGCGTCGATGGCCTGGCAGGTTCAGCCGACCGGTTGACCTGGCGAACCGGTGGATTGACGGTCGACGTCCTGCAGGGCGACCTGACCGAACAGGATGCCGACGCCATCGTCAACGCGGCGAATAACGACCTGATCCTCGGCGGGGGCGTGGCCGGAGCCATTGCCCGGCGCGGCGGTCCAACGATCCAGGCGGAATGCCGCGCGATCGGTCCGATCGAGGTCGGTGGCGCCGCCATCACCGCGGGCGGCCGGCTCAGAGCCCGCTTTGTTGTGCACGCGGCGAGCATGCGCTTGGGCGGCCGCACATCGGCGGAAAGCCTGCGCCGTTCGACCCGGCGCAGCCTCGAGATGGCGAGCGAGCGAGGACTGCGGTCGATCGCGTTCCCCGCGGTTGGCACCGGCATCGCACATTTCCCATTAGATGATTGCGCGCGGATCATGCTCGAGGAAGTCGTGATTCATGGCGCGCAAGCTACGTCGCTGAACGAAGTGCGCTTCGTCCTCTTTGGCGAGGAAGCCGACGCGGCGTTTCGCTACGAGGCGGAGCGCCAGTTAACCGCGGAATAGACCGGGCAGAAAGATCGACGCGAGGAAAATCAGCGTCACGCCGGTCAAAAAAACGAAGACCACGCCGGATAGGGCGTTGGTGAACAGGCCGTTGCGGTAGCGCCCCAGCACACGCTTGTCATTGGCGAGAATCAGCAGGAGCGGGAGCAACAAAGGGAGCATGACCCCGTTGACGATGTTCGGCAGGTTTGTGATCAACGCTAGCGGCGCGCCCGGAAACATCGCAACCCCCGCGCCGAGCACGATCAGCGTCGTGTAGATCGTCTGAAAAGCCGGGGCTTCGCGGAAGGACTTGTCGATGCCACGCTCGAAGCCGAAGGCCTCGGTGATGGCGTAGGTCGTGGTCAGTGGCAGCACCGAGGCGGCCATCAGCGACGCGTTCATCAGGCCGAGGGCAAACAGGATAGTGGCGTAGTGACCGGCAAACGGCGCCAACGACAACGCGACCTTGTTGAATGCGGACGCGTCGCTGGGATCGACCTTGATGTGGTGGGCAAAGATCGTCGCCCCGCAGGCCACGATGATGAAGAACGCCACGATCTGCGTCATGAAGATCCCGATCCCGGTATCGACGCGCTCGTAGGTCAGGTCGGCGGGATGGAGGCCCTTGTCCGCGACGTTGGATTGCTGGAAGAACGCCATCCAGGGCGTGATGGTCGTACCGACCACCGAAATGAAGATCAGGATAAAGGCGGTCGTGGGCCGCACCGTCGGGACAAAGGTCTGCCGGATCACCTGGCCCCAGGGTGGATTCGCCATCGCAGCAGAGACCGCGTACGAGACGTAGATCAG
>DATBYU010000094.1:0-2567 GCA_036513555.1 Candidatus Dormiibacterota bacterium
ATCATCGATGTTCAGCGAGCCGGCCGCATCGGCCCCCGTCGCAATCTTGTGCATGTAATGGACGTGCTTGGCGTCGTAGAGCGAGCCACGCCCGGCGGCCATCGCCACCACCGAGATCGCATTCGGCAATCCCTTCGCCAGTAGCGTCGTGCCGTCGATCGGGTCGACGGCGACATCCACCTGCGGTGGTTCGCCGGTGCCGATCTTCTCTCCGATGTAGAGCATCGGCGCCTCGTCCTTCTCGCCTTCGCCGATGACGACCACGCCGTCCATCGGGATCATGCCGAGCGCGCGCCGCATGGCATCGACCGCGGCACCGTCGCTCTTGTTCTTATCCCCCCGGCCCATCCAGCGAGCGCTCGCGAGCGCGCCTGCTTCGGTCACACGGACCAGCTCGAGGGCCAGGTTGCGGCTGATCTCGGCTGATACGCCTTGGGCTGCGCGAAGTGGCCTAGCCATCAGTTGCTACGCTTGCGGTGTTCCGGCATGGCACCCCCGCACCTACTTTAGCTGGGCGGTCGCCGGAGGGGAGGGAATTGGAAACCACGACCCCGCCGCCGGCGACGGTTCCAACCTGGACCCAATCGGGGCCGATCCGCGGCATCCGGGCAGCGATGCAGACCTTCCTGATCTTTCCGCTGATGGGCGCCTTCTCCCCCCTCACCGTCATCGACCGGTACCGGGTCAAGGCCATCAAAGGCGGCGCCGTCTTCGTCTCCAACCACAGCAGCGCCCTGGACGCGGTGGTCATGCTGCAGGCGCTCCCCAACCGTTTCCGATTCCGCGCCTTCGTGGTCGCGGCGGCCGACTCAATCTTCAAGCGCAAGTGGGAGGCGATGCTGACGGAACTCTTGATCAACACCTTTCCGATCCCACGCGCCGGCGGCGCGCGACCGGCCCTGGATCGGCTGAAGCAACATCTCGCGCATCGCTGGTCGGTTGTGATCTTCCCCGAGGGCACGCTGTCGCGGACGGGCAATATCGGAACCTTCAAGAAGGGCGCGGCGATCCTGGCGATCGATGCCGGAGTGCCGATCGTGCCGGCGTACATCGACGGCCTCTACGAGGTCTTCCCCCGCTTTCGCCGGATCCCACGCCGACACCCGGCTAGCATCAAATTCGGCGATCCACTCTACCCGCAAGCGGGCGAGGATTACGACAGTTTCACCACACGCGTCGAGCAGGCGGTCCGGGCGCTCGCCGGGCCCAAGGGCCTGCTGCGGGACGAGCCGGCGCCAACGGGCTCAGCCTCAGCCGAAGGGTCTAACTACTGGTACTGATCGGCCAAGCCGATTTAGGCGCCAGCATCATTGACAGTCGTCACAGGTAGTGGTAAGACGGGCACGTACTCGGCTAAGCGGGGTCTAAGAGGAGGGAAACTCGATGTTGCCAATCATCGCGCGCGCTCGAACGCTCGGATTGTCGCTGGTGCTGGCAACCGCGGGACTTGGAGTCGTGGCTACCGTTCCGGCCTCGGCGGCGACCCAGTCGACGTGGAACATCACGGTTGGCGGCGAAGACTTTGCGACGTTCGCCTCGTTGAACCGTTTCTATGTATCGGACATCACGGTTCATCCGGGCGACGTGGTCAACTTCAATTGGAGAGGATTCCATACGGTGACTTTCAACCCGCCTGCGGGGAAGAACGTCCTCGACTATGTGTCTCCCCCGGGACTGGCCGGCTCGACCAGCCTCAACACGCCAACCACTTTCGTCAATGGGACTCCAGGCGGCGGCGGCCCGGGATCGCCCCCTCCTCCACCATTCACGCTTACGATCGGGTCCACCCTTCCCAACGGGACCTACCACTTCCAGTGCATGCTCCATCAGTACATGCATGGCTCGATTAAGGTCACGCGGGGCGAGCTGCCAAGGACCGATCTCCAGAACAAGGCGCGAGGGCACGCGCAGATGCTCGCGGACTTCGGGCGAGCGGCATCTCTAAATAGCCGGCTGATAAGTCGCGGCAATGAAAACGAGGGAGTGGCCCTGGCCGGCGCCGGCGAAAGAAACTTCGATCTGATCAACTACTATCCGACTGAGGTCCGCGTCCAGGCCGGTGAAAAGGTGACCTTCAAGATGGCGGACTTTGGTGACCCACACAGCGTTACGTTTGGCTATGCAAATCCGCCGCTACAGCTACCTGGCGAGATCATCGCCTCAGCCCCGTCCCCGGCTACCTACGGCGGTGGCGATCTGAACTCCGGGTACCTGATGTCCCAGAGCCAGTTCAACTACTGGCACCTGGCCGGAGTGATCCCTGGTTTCACGCGCCGGAGCGAATACACGATCAAGTTCACGACGCCGGGAACGTACGGCTTCTATTGCACGCTCCACGGCGGCATCCTGCCCAACGGCACCGTGGTCGGGATGAGTGGCCATGTCACGGTTCTGCCAGCTGAGGGCGGGGGCGGCGACTAGAGGCCCCACACGCTCTGCTCCACGGACGGGAACAATAGAAGAAGGTCGGGCCGCTGCTCGGCCTTCTTCTTTTCGATGACAACGTCTTAGCGAACTCATAGACGGCCTTCATGAGGGCCTCAACTTCCGCGCGCACGATTGATGCT
>DATBYU010000095.1:0-3478 GCA_036513555.1 Candidatus Dormiibacterota bacterium
TTCAGTTCCCGCATCACGCTCAAGATCCAGGAGGTCTCCAGCAACTCGACGACGCCTTGAGGATCCTGGCGATCGATCCGGGCACGGTCCGGCTCGGCCTCGCGCTCAGTGATCCATCCGGGACGATTGCCCAGCCGCTCAGCGTGCTCGCGCGCCGCTCGGAGCCCGAGGACCTCAAGACGCTGGTGGAGCTGGTCGAGCGCCACGAGGTTGGCATGATCGTGATCGGCCTGCCCCGTCTGATGGATGGCCGCCTCGACGCCGCGGCACATCAGGCACAGGCGTTCGGCGCCCAGGTCGCACGAGCCACCGGGCGGCCGGTAGCATACTGGGACGAACGACTGACCAGCGTGGCCGCCGAGCGGTACCTGATCGAACAGGGCAAACGGCGGAACAAGCGGCGCCAAGAGATCGACCGGATGGCCGCAACGTTATTGTTGCAGGGGTACCTCGACTACCGGGCTGGTCGGGCACCAGGAGGCTGAATGCCAGAGATTCCGGAAGCAAACGGAGAAGTTCAAACTATTGAACTGGTCAACGAAAAGACCGGTGAAGAGGAAACCTACCTCGTGCACGACGTGGTGGAGATCGAAGGCGAAACCTACTACGTCCTTCAGGCCGAGGTCGACGAGGATCGCGTGCTCATCCTTCGGCGTGAAGGCGAGTCGCTGGTCACGCTCGATGATGAAGAGCACGATCGGGTCGTCGAGCAGCTCGAGGAATTCGAAGAAGACGAAGAAGTCGATGAAAACGGCGGCCCGGAGCGCTGACTGATCCGAAGCGACCGCCGATGCGTAGCCCGGCGCCCCGCCGGCGCAGCCGCACGCTCGGCTGCCTGCAATGGTTTATCGTCCTCCTGTTCCTGTTACCGGCCGCGCTGGGCATCCCAGCCGTTCTTGGATACGGCTGGGTCGACCATCAATTGCACCAACCGGCCAACCCCGGGAACTCCAAGGTCCGCTTCGTCGTCCCGCCCGGGGCCAGCTTCCACGAAGTGGCCGACACCCTGCACCGTACCGGCCTGATCGACTCAGTGACCGTCTTCGACCTGTACGCCCGCTACAAGCATCTCGACCGCAACGTCCAGGCGGGCGCGTACGAGCTCAGCCGGAACCTCAACATGATCCAGATCCTGGCTTCCTTGCAGACCGCCATCCCCGAGGAGATCTTCATCACGGTCCCCGAGGGATACACGATCAAGAAGACCGCGGCCCTGCTCGACACGGGCGGTTTGATCAAGGGCAGCGACTATACGGCGCTGACCGTACAAGGAAAGTTCAACTACGACTTCCTCAAGGACCTGCCGCCGGGCGCTTCCCTGGAGGGTTTTCTCTTCCCGGACACCTACCTGGTGCCACGCGCCGGCACGGCCAAAGACCTGATCACACTCCAACTCGCCAACTTCAACAACAAGTGGACCGACGCGCGCAAGGGCCAGGCCGCCCTGCGCAAGCTCAATGCCCTTCAAATCGTCACGATCGCGTCCCTGATCGAGCGGGAAGCCCGCTTCCAAGCGGATCGACCGCTGGTCGCCAGCGTCATCTACAACCGGCTGGCAGCCGGCTGGCCGCTCCAAATCGATGCCACCGTCCTCTATGCCAAGGGTGTCTGGCAGTCGACGGTCACGATCGACGACCGCAAGATCATCTCGCCGTATAACACCTATTTACATACCGGACTTCCACCTGGACCTATTGCGAACCCTGGGATCAAAGCCATTGATGCCGCGCTCCAACCGGCGGACACCGGCTACTTCTTCTACCTCTCCGACCCCCAGGGTCACAACCATTACGCCAAAACCAACGAAGAGTTCGCCCGCCTCCTCAAGCAATACGGTCTCCAGTAAGGCCGGATCGCGACTGCTCCTGCTGGGCGGGGACGGCGACACCGAGCTGGCCGTCAGCCTCTACAGCGCCGGGTTCGCCGCGGCCGGCATCGACGCCAGCTGCGAGGCGCAAACCGTTACGCCGCGTGAGCTCCCGGACGCGATTGCCCGGATGCGTGCCGATTCGACCGTGGTGGGGGCTGCCGTGACCATGCCGCACACGGTCGCCGTCACCCGGCTGCTCGACGGGTTGGGCCCGGAAGCCAGCGTCGTCAAAGCCGTCAATACGGTCAGCCATCGGGCCGGCGCGTTGGTCGGCTGGAACACCAATCGGCCGGCATTCACCCTGGCGCTCGAGGACGCCGGGTTCCAGGCCAAGGGACGGGCCGCGCTGGTGCTGGGCGCCGGCGGTGCGGCGAGGGCCTCGGTCGACGCCCTTCGGGCCGAGGCCAGCAGGATCTGGGTCTCGAGCCGTGACCTCGAGGAGGCACGGGCCGTCTGCCGCGATCTGGATGTCGCCAGCGGCGGCCCCGCGCCGCTCGGCTCGCTATCCCTGCTGGTTCGAAAGGTTGACCTGATCGTCAACGCTACCCCGGTCGGCAGCGACGGCGAGGCCGTCCCCTTTCCGGTCGAATGGATCACGCCGGCGCAGTTCGTCTTCGACCTCATCTACCGGCCGCTGGTGACGCGATTGGTCCAGGGTGCTCGGGATCAGGGGGCGAGAGCGATGAATGGGCTGATGATGCTGCTTTTCCAGGGACTGGCCGCCTTCGAGATCTGGACCGGCCAGCCCGCGCCCGAAGCCGCCATGCGGGCCGCGCTGGAACGCGCGGTGGTCGGGCGCCTGAGCTCGTGAACCACCTGCTGTTCGCGCTGGGCTGGGCGATCGTCGGTGGGGTGGTGGGCGTCGGCCTCAATTACCTCTCCCGCTGGCTGGCTCGGATCGAGGAAATCGAGTTCAGCCAGTCCCAGCCCGAGATGCTCTTGATGCCGGCGCTGGCTGCCCTGTTCTTCTTCCTCTTTGCGCTCCAGCTCGGCGCGCAGCGCCTCCTGTTCATCGACTCCGTATTCGTCGCCATCCTGGTGCAGGTCCTGGGGTTCGACCTGAAGACGCGCTACATTCTCGACCTGGTCATGTTCCCGAGCTGGGTGATCGCCCTCGGGCTCGCCTTTGTCACCCCATGGACGCCGGCGTTCACCTGGCCCTGGCCCGATTGGCGGACGGCGCCGGTGGCCGCCTTGATCGCCGGCGCGGTGTTTTTTCTCCTCTACTTCGGCGGCCAGCTGGTGTTCGGCGCCGAGGCGTTCGGCTTCGGTGACGTCAAGCTCGCGGTCTTCATCGGGATGGCCACCGGCGTTTCCAACTTGCGGGTAGCCCACGCGCTGCTTTACGGCGTGTTCCTGGGTGGGTTTGTCGCGATAATTCTGCTCATCACCCGGATCCGTCGAATGAACGAAGCCGTGCCTTACGGACCGTTCCTGGTCCTTGGAACGGTGCTCGCCCTCTATGGTCAGGCACCATGAACACCCGCGATTTGCTTCCCGGAGAGCGCATCCTGGTCAGTTCGTCCCGCCACTGGGTCGTGCTGCTGCGCCCGATTGCCGCGACCATCGTCGCCCTGGTCGTGGCGCTGGTGGTCCTGACCCTCCTGC
>DATBYU010000096.1:0-8183 GCA_036513555.1 Candidatus Dormiibacterota bacterium
TTGTCGATCTTGTTGATGGCGACGACGATCGGCACCTGGGCGGCCTTCACGTGGGAAATCGCCTCGATCGTTTGCGGCATGACGCCGTCGTCGGCGGCAACGACCAGCACCGCAACGTCGGTCACCTGGGCGCCGCGAGCACGCATCGCTGTGAACGCCTCGTGGCCCGGGGTATCGAGGAAGACGATGCGCCGTCCCTTCTCCTCGACGACGTAAGCGCCGATGCTCTGGGTGATGCCACCAGCCTCGCCCACCGCGACCTTGGTCTGCCGGACAGCGTCGAGCAACGAGGTCTTGCCGTGGTCGACATGACCCATGACGGCGACCACCGGTGGCCGCGTCTTCAGGTTCTCGGGCGACTCGCCGTCGACGCTGAAGAGCTCCGATCGGGTCGTCAGCTTGACCTGGGTGCCCTCGCCCTCACCAACGACCTCTTCCGCGATTGCGGAATCCATGGCCATCGGGGTGGCGGTGATGCCGAAGCTGCCGGCGACGAGGTAGGCCGTGTCGAAGTCGATCTGCTGGTTGATGTTCGCCATCACGCCGTTCTTCATCAGCTCTTTGATGATGTCGACGGTCTTGACGTCGAGGTACTCGGCCAGCTCCTTCACGGAGAGAGTGGGCGGCAGCTCAACCTTGCCCTCAGTAACCTTCGGTTTGGCATCGGCTGACTGGCCGCCGGGCGCGAACTGGGTGCGCACGGACGCCTCCTGCTCCGGGGTCAGCACCGCCATCGCATGGCGGGGTGCGTGCCGCTGAGGGCGCAGGAAATCCAGAATCTGCCGGGCCTCGACGTTGAGGTCGCGGGCGAGCTGTTGAACCTTGATACCGCGAGTTGTAGTAGCTATCTGTGGTCTATCCTCCGCAATTCAACTGGCAATCATAACCTGCGCGCCGCCAGCGAACGCGCCTAGATCAGTATTCCCTGACGGAGCCGCTCCCAATCTTGGGCGGTGGCGTGGAGTTCGAGCGCGCGGTCGAGTGCGCGCCGTTTCTCAGCCAGTGCCCAGCAGGCGGCATCCCGACAGAGATAGGCGCTTCGGCCGGCCACCCGTTTTGGGTCGACGACCACGGTGCCCTCGACGACCGCCAGCCGGCGGAGCGCCGAGCGCGGCTTGACCTGGCGGCAGCCGACGCAGGTGCGCTCCGGCTCAGTGCGCAACCTCTCCCTCCCCCGCCGCCGATTTTCCCTCCCCCTCTGGGGGAGGGTCAGGGTGGGGGCCATTGGGTTCGACCGTCGGCTTGATGTCGATTCGCCACCCGGTCAGCTTCGCCGCCAACCGGGCGTTTTGCCCATCTTTCCCGATCGCCAGCGAGAGTTGGTTTTCGGGCACCTGGGCGGTGGCCGTGCGCGACTCGCGATCGATCTCCACGCTCAGGACCTGGGCCGGACTCAGCGCATTGGCGACCAGCTGGGACGCATCGTCCGACCAGGGGATGATGTCGACCCGCTCCGACCCGAGCTCGCCGACGACGCTGCGGATCCGCACGCCGCGGGGACCGACGCAGGCGCCCACCGGGTCGATGCCCTCCTGGTTGGCGGACACCGCCACCTTGGTTCGCACGCCCGGTTCGCGGGCAAGCGCTCGGATGATAACCGCCCCCGAAGCAAGTTCCGGGATCTCGAACTCGAGCAGGCGGCGGACGAGCGCCTTGTGGGCGCGGGAGACGAGCACCTGCGCGCCGCGGCTGCGCTTGCGTTCCTCGAGGAGGAGGACCTTCAGGTGTTGCCCGACGCGGATCTGCTCATCGGGGATCTGCTCCTCCGGCGGGAGTACGCCCTCGGCCTTGCCCAGCTCGAGGTAAATGGTGTGGCCATCCGAGCGCTCGGCGACGCGCTCGACGATCCCGCTCAGCATCTCGCCCTTGTGCTCGAGGACATCCTTGAGCACCTGGTCCTTCTCTGCGTCGCGCAGCCGTTGGAAGACGACCTGCTTGCTGATCTGGGCGGCCAGCCGCGCGAAATCTTCGGTTGGCAGCGGAACATCGACCAGGTCGCCGACCGAGGCGGGGCCCAGCTTGGCCGCCTCCTCGAGACTGATCTCGGTGGCCGGGTCGGCCATTGTCTCGACCACCCGGCGCCGGCCGAAGATGGCGATCTGGGCGGTGTCTGGATCGACGTGCACCCGGATGCTCTCCGGCGGGTTGAAGGCGCGCCGGTAGGCGGTAGCCAACGCCGTTTCCATCAGGCTCAGCAGCGATTGCTTGGAGATGCCCTTCTCCTCCTGGACCTGATCGAGCGCCTTGAGAAAATCTGACTTCAGCATTAGCGGCGTGACAGGTCGATCGCCAGCCGGGCGGAGATGATGTCCGCCAGACGGATCGCCACGGTTTTCAGATGTTTGCCTTCGCCAAGTTGCAGCTCGATCATGTCGTCGGAAACGGCGGTCAGCCGTCCTTCGGCGACCTGCTCGCTGTCGCCGACGCGGTGCCGGACATTGGCGCGCCGGCCCACGAAGCGGCGGTACTCGTCGAGGTTGCGCAGCGGACGTTCGGCGCCCGGCGAGGAGACTTCGAGCTCATAGCGGGTGGGGAATGGATCAGCCTGGTCGAGCAGGGCACCCAGCGATTTGCTGACCCGCTCGCAGTCGTCGAGGGTCACACCCTCGGGCCGGTCGATGCGAACCCGCAGCGTGGTGTTACCGCCCGACCCGGCGAGGGTCAGGTCATACAGCTCGTAACCGAGGTAGTTGAGGGTGGGCATAACTAATTCCCGGATCCGATCGAGCTGATTGGTAGTTGGCGCAGTCACCACTAAAACAAAAAGGGCCGACGGCCCCACACTGCAAGCTGCGTATTCACTTGTTCCAGAGTATACGTCGGCTCTACCTGGGGTCGAGCCGTCTCCATACAACGAGCAGCGGGCTCGCATTAAAAATTGATGAGTAGGTTCCGCTCACGATTCCGATCAGCAACGCCAGGGTGAAGCCCTTGATATTTGTCGGCGAGATCAAAAACAGCGCGACCAGCACGAAGACGACGGTCATCGATGTGTTCAGTGATCGGGCGAGCGACTGAATGATGCTCAGGTTGACGTTCTGCTCGAAGGTCAGGCGGCTGGCCTGCCGCAGGTTCTCACGAATCCGGTCGAAGATGACGATCGTGTCATGGACCGAAAAGCCGATGACGGTGAGCGCCGCCGTGACGAACAGGGTGTTGATCTCACCAAGTGGCGAATTGAAGACCTTGCCGAGGATCGACCAGATGCCGGTCAGGACGAAGACGTCGTGCAGCAGCGCCAGGATGGCGGCGATGGCGAACTTGTAGTTGAACCGGATGCTGAGGTAAATGACGATCAGGATGGAAGCGATCACGATCAGCCCGCCCGCTCCCACCACCAGCTCGCGGGCAATGGTCGGCCCCACCTGGGCGTAGCTGGAGCGGGACGGATCGAGCGGGAACTTTTTGGCGAGGTCGGCGCGGAGGGTCGTCTCCTGCGCCAACGAGAGCGGCTTGGTGGTGACCAGCACGCCGTTCGGACCGGCCTGCTGGGCCGTGGCCTCCACGTTGAAGGTGTCCATCTCTTTCTGAACAGCCGAGGCTTGGACCGGCTGGGTAAACGCCAGGTTGTACTGATCGCCGCCGGCGAAGTCGATGCCGAGACGAAAGCCGAGAAAGGCCATCGAGATGATCCCCGGCAGGATGATCGCCAATGACAGGAGGAAGTACCAGTTGCGGCGCCCGACGATATTCATTGGGTCCTCAGGCCGCCTTGGGCGCCCGCACGCCGTAGAACGCCAGCCTTCGGGCCGGACGCAGCCCCGCCAGGATCTGGAGGAATTGCTGCGTGGTGACGATGGCCGAGAACATGCTGACCCCCACGCCGATTGCCAGCGTGATGGCAAAGCCCTTGATTAGCGGAGCGCCGAAGAAGTAGAGCACGAAACAGGTGATCAACGTCGAGATGTTCGAGTCGCGGATCGCCGGCCAGGCGCGGTGCACCCCGGCTTCCATTGCGGCCCCCAGCGTTCGACCGGCACGCAACTCCTCTTTGAGGCGCTCGAAAATGAGGACGTTGGCGTCGACCGCCATTCCGATCGAGAGGATGAACCCGGCCAGTCCCGCTAGCGTCAGGGTGATGCCGAAGAGCTTGAAGATCGCGAGCGCGATCCCTGCGTAGAGGAGCAATGCAATGCTGGCGACCACGCCCGGCAGCCGGTAGTAGAGGAGCATGAAGAGGATGACGATGGATAGTCCGAATGCCCCGGCCAGCAGGCTCAACTTGACGGTCGTCGCGCCGAGTGTGGCGCCGACCTCGGTCGCGGAGGCGATCGAGATCGTACCGGGCAGTGAGCCGGAGTTCAGCTGGATGGCCAGGGCCTGGGCGCTGGCCGCGGTGAAGCCGCCGGTGATGATCGCGCTCCCGCCGCAGATCTCGCTGATGACGTTGGCGTCCTCGACGAGGCTCTTGTCGATGAAGATTGCCAGCTTGTTCTGCGGATCACCCTGCGGATGCGTCACGCGGTCGCGGGTGAAGGCACAGAACAAGTCCGACCCCTTGGAGTTGAAGGAGATGGTGACGTCAGGCAGGTTGGTGTTTGGATCGGTCGAGCGGCTGGCGTTCGTGATCATGCCGCCATCGATGCCGGTGAAGACTGGCTTGTAGCCCGGATACTTCTGGGCATCCGCGGGGTTCAGTTGCTGGAGGGTCGCGGCATCAACCGTTCCGGGCTCCCACTTCCAGATCGTCAGGTACGACGTCTTGCCCAGGATCTGCTTGGCCTGCTCCAGGTCGACGCCGGGCAGCTCCACGATGATCCGGTTGAGGCCCTCTGGACGGACGACCGATTCCGCGTAGCCGCTGCTGTTCACGCGCCGCTCGATGATGGCGACGGCAATATCCCGGGCCTCAGAAACCGATGTGCCGGACCGGACTCCTGTGATTTCCAGCTCGAGATGTGTCCCGCCTTGCAGGTCGAGGCCCTTGTGCACGTAGATCTGCTGCGAGAATCCGAGGAACCCGATATTAAGCGTGGGGACGCCCCGGATAGGCCCGGTCAGCGGCTGATTGGTGGTGACCCGGTAGATGTAGGCAAAGCCGTCGATGAAGAGGGCAAGTACGGCAATGACGGCAATCAGAGCCAGGAGTCGACGGTCGACGCGCATGCGAGGGAAAGTATAGGTGAGCCCTAATGAGAAACTTTTAAGGCGTCAATGCGACGGAGCGTTAACGGCTCAGCCGCGTGAGTTTTCCGGGGATCGTCCCGGCGTTGATCCCGTCCGCGATCCGAAGGGCCTCCGCCGGAGTGAAGATCCCCACATCCGGGACCAACGCCATCGCCCCCTTCGTAATCTCGGCGGAGACGTCCGCGTCCTCGAAAAGCCTGGTGTCGAGAAAGACGGCCATCTTGTTGTCGACCGTGTCGTAGGTTTGAGCCGAGCGGTCCTTCGTCACCAGGTCGAGCAACTCGGCGCCGTCGGTATCGAAGGTCACAACCACGCCTGGACCCGGCGGCCGCTGCGCTTGCCCAACCGATGCGTGGATGATCATGGTGCCGTCGATCCCGGTGAACACTGGGTGGTAGCCGGGGTGGTACTGGGCAGCCAATGTGCCCAGTTGGCTCTGCGTCGCCGCGTCGGCCTGGCCTGGCACCCATCTCCAGATCGTGAGATTCACGCCGTTGGTTTCGACGATGGACGCCACCTCCGCCACCGTCGAATTCTTGACGTGGATGTCGATCACGTCTGCCGAGGTGCCCGGGTCGACACTATTGACCAGCCGGTGGCTGGCCAGCCGGCGGCTGATGACGCGCATGGCCACGTCCCGTGCCTTCGCCGCTGGCATCGACGCAGGCACATCGGTCAGCCGATAGGACAGCGCCACTTCGCCAGGCGACGCGGGCCCCAGGCTCAGCCCGGTGAGACGCGCAACACCGAGCCCCAGGCCAGCGGCTACGACAATGCCGGCCGCGCCGAGCAGCCAGGATCTCCGTGGACGCATGAACGTGTAGCGACGGGCCGGTAAAGACCTTGCGCTGTCAGGGCAGGGCCGCGAGCGCCCATTGGTCACGCAGCGTGACCATGACCGCAGCCAAATTGCCCCGACCGATCGCGTCCCGAATCTCGCCGACGAGGCGCACCAGGATTCGGAGGTTATGGATCGACGCCAGCCGGTGACCGAGAATTTCGCCCGCCATGAAGAGGTGGCGGAGATAGGCGCGCGAGAAACGACCGCAGGTGTAGCAGTCGCAATCCTCATCGAGCGGACCCGCATCGTCGATGAAGCGCCGGTTGCGGAGGTTGATCCGGCCACCCCGGGTCAGGATCGATCCGTTTCGGGCGATCCGCGTGGGTAGCACACAATCGAACATGTCGATCCCGCGGGCAATCGCCTCGACGAGATCCGCCGGTGTGCCCACACCCATCAGGTAGCGCGGGCGGTCAACTGGCAGGATCGCGGTTTGGAGAGACAGGAGTCGATAGGTGACGGTCTTCGGTTCACCAAGGCTCAGCCCGCCCACACCGAAACCGTCAAAGCGCATCCGGGTCAGGACCTCCGCGCTCTCCCGGCGAAGCTGCTCATCGAATCCGCCCTGGACGATCCCGAAGCGCAGTTGCCCGGGAGCGGGCTCGGCATCCACGCAGCGGGCGGCCCATTGATGGGTGCGCTCCATCGCAGCCTGCGTGGTCGCGGTCGTTGCCGGCCAGGAGACCGGCTGGTCGAATGCCATGGCGATGTCGGATCCGAGCTGACGCTGGATCTCCATCACCGACTCGGGCGTGAAGTGTTGCTCGCTGCCGTCAAGGTGCGATCGGAAGGTGGCGCCCGCATCGGTGACCTTGACCAGGTGGTCGAGGCTGAAGACCTGGAAGCCGCCACTGTCGGTCAGGATCGCGCCATCCCAGCCCATGAACCTGTGCAGGCCGCCAAGCCGGGCGATGCGTTCGCCGCCGGGCCGCAGCGCCAGGTGATAGGTGTTGCCGAGCAGGACCTGCGCGCCCAACGCTCGGACCTCATCGGGACTGAGCGCTTTCACGGTTGCCTGCGTGCCGACCGGCATGAAGGCTGGCGTATCGATCGTCCCGTGTGCGGTCGTCAACCGGCCGCGGCGCGCCCCTCCTTCTTCCGCCAGCAGCTCGAAGCTCACAAAATTTCCCTCCCCCTCTGGGGGAGGGCAGGGTGGGGGCTGTCGATGAACATGCAGTCCCCGAAGCTATAGAACCGGTAGCGCTCCCGGATCGCCTCGTCATACGCTGCGAGGATCCGATCGCGGCCGGCGAAGGCGCTGACCAGCATCAGCAGCGTGCTCTTCGGTAGATGAAAGTTGGTAAGCATTGCGTCCACAACCTGGAAACGATAGCCCGGCATGATGAACAGCCCGGTCCATCCCTCCCCCGCGGCAACGCCGCCATCCGTTGCGGCACTCTCCAGGACCCGGACGCTGGTGGTACCCACCGCCACGACCCGCTTGCCGTGCCGGCGGGTCTCGTTGATCGCGCCGGCGGAGGCTTCATCGATCCGATACCACTCGCGGTGGATCCGATGCTCCGCCGGATCGTCCGCGCGCACCGGCCGAAAGGTGTCGAGGCCGACGTGCAGCGTGACGAAGGCGATCCCCACCCCACGTTCGCGCACCGCACTCAACAAGTCCGGCGTGAAGTGCAGACCAGCCGTGGGCGCGGCCGCCGAGCCTTCCTCGCGCGCATAGATGGTCTGATAACGTTCGCGGTCGTCGAGCCGCTCCTTGATGTACGGCGGGGTGGGCATCTGCCCGATCCGCCGGACTTCGGCAACCGGGTCGGCCACCCCGTTGAGGCGGACCGTGGCGGTCTCATCATTCCGCTCTTCGATGGCGACCACCAGCGCTGAGCTATCGAACTGTACGCGTGACCCGGGGTCGAGACGGCGTCCAGGTCGAATCAGTGCCTCCCAGCGATGGCGATCTCCGTCGAGTGGACGAAGCAGGAGAACCTCAGCCTCTCCCCCGTCGGCACGGCGCCCGATCAGCCGCGCGGGCAACACGCGGCTATCGTTGAGCACCAGCAGGTCACCGGGCTCGAGGTACTGCGGGAGCTCCACCACCGTCGAATGCGTGACCTCGCCCGAGCGTGGATCGAGGACCAGCATGCGCGCGGCATCGCGACGCTCGGGTGGATGCTGGGCAATCAGCTCAGGTGGCAGCTCGTAGTCGAAGTCCGCGGTCCTCACACCGACAGTGAGACTAGAAGAGTCGGGGCTGCTC
>DATBYU010000097.1:0-12505 GCA_036513555.1 Candidatus Dormiibacterota bacterium
ACTGACTGTAGATCAGTTGGCCTAGCGCCTTCGGGGGTTCGAATCCTCCTCTGCCCAATACCAGAGCCCACATAGCTCAGGTGGTAGAGCGTCGCCTTGGTAAGGCGAAGGTCGTCGGTTCAACCCCGACTGTGGGCTCCATTTTCGATGTGTGAATTCGGCTGATAGGCGACAAAACGCCTTCGGCTGATGCTTTACACAGTTTCGGCTGATGCCTTACAGGTGTTTCGGCTGATGCTTGACACTTCCGCGCATGAAGGAGTTGAGCGTGGGAGAGCAGCGGTACAAGGCGGTCATGGCGGTCCTCAGCGGCGGGCGGACGGTGACGGAGGTGGCGCGGGACTGGGAAGTGAGCCGGCAAACGCTGCATGCGTGGCTGGCTCGCTACGAGCGGGAGGGCATGGAGGGGATGGGCGACCGGTCGCACCGGCCGATCCGTTGCCCCCATCAGATGCCGGCCCTGATCGAGGTGCGGGTGCTGGAGATGCGGCGCTACAAGCCGTTCTGGGGCCCGCATCGCCTGGCCCTGGAGTTGGCCAAGAAAGGCGTGACCCCGACGCCGTCGGCCTCAGCGATCTATCGCGGCCTGCTCCGGGCGGGCCTGATTCAGCCAGCTCCGAGGCGGTGGCGACGCGAGGACTGGAAACGGTGGGAGCGTGGCGCGGCGATGGAGCTGTGGCAGCTGGACGTGGTTGGCGGGTTTCATCTCGCCGATGGCACGACGGCCAAGGCCTTGACCGGGCTGGACGACCACTCGAGGTTCTGCGTCGCGGCTCGCTTGATGCATCGGGAACGGACGAGCAAGGTGTGTGAGGGGTTCAGCGTGGCGTTGCGGAACTACGGGGTGCCGGACCAGGTGCTGACCGACAACGGCAAGGTCTTCACCGGGCGCTTCGGGCAGCCGCCGGTGGAGGTGCTGTTCGACCGGATCTGCCGGGAGAACGGCATCGAGCACCTCCTGACCCAGCCGCGCTCGCCGACCACCACCGGCAAGATCGAGCGCTTCCACAAGACGCTTCGGCTGGAGCTCGACACCCGGCAAGTCTTCAAGGACATCACCCGCGCCCAGGAGGCGATGGACGAATGGGTTGAGTACTACAACACCCAGCGGCCGCATCGGTGACTGGACGACGTCGCGCCCGCGAGCCGCTTCAAGACGGGCGACACGCAGGTTCGCGAGCCCGAGCGGAACGGCGACTACTGGGTCTCACGGAAGGTGACGAGCAACGGCATCGTCTGTGTCGGGTACCAGAAGGTGAACGTGGGTCAGCGAAATGCCGGCAGCGCCTGCGACATCCTGGTGAAAGACGGGCTGCTGCAGTTCTGGGTGGGCCGCCAGCTGGTCAAGACGGAGGTCCGAGCGACGAACGGAGTCATTCGCAAGAAGAATGCCGAGGGGCAGGCCCCGCGGCGCTAGATTTGCAGAGGAGTGTCAAGGATCAACCGAATCAGCTTCGTCAACCATCAACCGAACCTGCACATGGGCTCCATTTTCGAATACCGGCAATAGCTACGACCGCCGGGTTCGCTGCCTTAGGATCGCAGCCACAAGAACGGCCACTCCGATACCAGTGACCATTAGGACGACGGCAAGCGAGCGGTAGGTCCCTTGATCCGCGCAGGGCACCCAATCGCACTTGCCTTGTCGCTCCAGCAAGATGAGGTTGAACAGGCGGTACGACTCGAGGGCGCCGACTAGGGCACACAGCAATCCGATGATTCCGACGACCATGTAGACCTGTCGGCCCTTCACGGAGAGTAAGACGGAACCATAACTAGAATGTTCCGCGCTCGGCTCAATCCCAGGAGATCCGCTTGAGCGCCCTGTCTGTGCGCCAACCGGCAACGACGCCGAGGGCTATGCCGGCAAGCCCGCCGATGAGGCCTGCGACCGACGTCATATCCAAATGCAGCAGACTTGCTACGACGTAGGACAGCCCGAGCGCGAGACCGAAGACATTCACGCCGATCGTGTAAGCCAACACCAACCTGAGGAAAGGTGAGCGGAAAGGGCGTTTAACGTCATGAGGAGCCATATCAGGCGGGAGGTGGTGTTCCGCCGGTCACGCTGAACACGATGATCTCGCTGAAGTTATCGCCATCGACCTGCAAGCCGTAACAGCCGGGCGCGCCGGACACAACAGCGTCCGATTGCCGCCACTGCCCCGGCGAGGCGGGGGCGATCGTAATGTTGCCGTCTCCCTGTTGGCCGCGGAATGGCATGCCGTTGCTGCCATCTAACTGATGCCCTCGCACGACAACCTTTCCTGAGTATGCTGGCGAAACTAAGATCAGGGCGTAGACGCCAGAGAACCACTGGGTTTGTCCGGAGAGAAACACCGGCCCGGGCCCGTAGCCATACCCGGGCAGCTTGTTTCCAGGTTGAGTAGCGAAGTCTTGCACCGCCGAAACCTGACACGTACTGCCGGGCTGAAGAACCGGCAACTTCAGCGCCGTTTCAGAACTTGCCGCGGCACTGGCGCTAGGGTGAACGTCGGCTTGGGGTGAGGCGACACACCCGACGAGGGCCATGGCTAAGGCGAACATCAGTCCTGCCCGACGCAACATGAGCTTTAGGAACGTTGCCCCCAACTCTGCAAGCGTAGAGGAATAGGATGGTGGGTGCGGCTTCCGGCCCACACGCCCCCCGTGGAGAGCCGGGGGCCGCGCTCTTATATGCCCGCGGCAAAGAAAGCACCCAGGAAGGCACCCACCAAAGCGACGCGCTCGCGGCGGCCCGCTACGGAGCGCGGGCCGGAGCCCGGGGAAAGCGTCGTTGATGCCACCGGTAAAGACATTTCCGAGCTGGTCGCACATGTCCAAAAGCAAGGCGGAGTGGTGGTGGGCGCCTATCGAGACCCATTCGCTGGACAGACACTCGTCCTGGCATCACTCCCCCTGAAGAAGGTCGCGGCGACGCCCTTTCAACGCGACCTATCGAAGACCCACGCCACGCGTCTGGCCGATGCCATCGGGGCTGCGGGCCTATTTCTCGATCCGGTGATCGCGGTACCGTCCCGCGATGGCTTCTGGTCGCCCAACGGCCGCCATCGGTTGGAGGCAGCTCGACGCCTTGGGATGCGCTCGGTTACCGCCCTCCTGGTTCCCGACGAAAAGCTCGCCTTCCGCATCCTGGCGTTGAATACGGAGAAGGCGCACAACCTCCGCGACCGCAGCCTCGAGGTGATTCGCATGGCCCGCCAGCTGGCTAAAGAGCAGCCCCGCTCGAAGGAGAGCGAGCATTCGGTCACGTTCGAATCGCCGGCTTTTATGACTCTCGGCCCGGCCTACGAGCAGCGATCGCGCTTTGCCGGTTCCTCCTATCAGTCGGTCCTCAACAAGGTGGATCGCTTCCTCGACAGCACGCTGCCCGCGGCGCTGCGTCAGCGCGAGCAGTGGGCGGTGCGGATCATGGACATCGACGATCGAGTCGCCGCCCACGTCAAGACGATGCAGGCGATGGGAATGAAGAGCCCATATCTCAGGGCGGTCGTCGTCGCTCGGATCAACCCCGTCCGCTTTGTGCCACCTTCCCGCAAGAAGGATGCCCCGCCACCAATGTCGATGGCGGAGGCCCTGACCAAGATGGCCGCCAACGTTCGAAAGTTCGATCCGAAGTCGGTCCGCCCAGGTGACCTGGCGCTGG
This sequence comes from Candidatus Dormiibacterota bacterium, assembly GCA_036513555.1. GTDB lineage: Bacteria > Chloroflexota > Dormibacteria > CF-121 > CF-121 > CF-13. Next base: position 3,647 of record DATBYU010000097.1, read on the forward strand.
TCGCAGCGATCGCTCCATCCGAGTCCTAACGATTCGATAAACATTCGATCGCCCGACCGGCCCATAGTCGAGTACGCTGGTGCCAAGGAAGATGCGGCGAGGGCCCCTGCTCGTAATCCCGGCGCTTTTACTCGCCGCCGTTAGCGCCCACCCGCAACCTCCTGCCACCACGGCGGTCAACCGGCCGGCCCAAGCATTGACTGACTATCCGCCGTTGCCGGCGCGACAAGAGGAGATCAGGATTCACGCCGTTGTAGCGCCCGCCCCCACCCCGCGGGTCGTCCTCGGCGCGGAGACTACTCGCCCACTGGTAGCCCTGACCTTCGACCTCGATATGAACCCGGACATGGCAGCGGCGGCCCGCGCTGGATTCCGCTGGATCAACACCGATGGGACCAGCTACCTGGAATCGACCAATGTCCACGCCACCATCTTTATGACCGGAATGTGGGCCGAGGTCTATCCGGCTGAGGCACGCCGCCTGGCGGCGAACCCGAACTTTGAGATCGGCAACCACAGCTACTCGCATCCTGCCTTTCACAGTCCCTGTTACCAGCTGTGGTCGGTCAGCCGCACGGCCCAGCCCAGCCAGGTGCAACGTGCCCAGCAGGCGATCGAGCGGGTGACCGGCCTGACTCCGAAATACTTCCGGTTTCCCGGCGGTTGCTACGACCGCTCGGCGCTCGACATCGTGCATGCGGCCGGCCTCATCCCGGTGCAGTGGAACGTCAACTCGATCGACGCCTTCAATGCGTACCCGCAGCAGATCGTCGCGACCGTCCTGGCGGGCGTCAAGCCGGGATCGATCGTCGTGATGCACCTGATGCGGGGCAACGCGCCCTCCAGTGCTGCGGCGCTCCGCGTGATCATCCCGGCGCTGCAGCGTCGCGGCTATGAGTTCGTCACCGTGAGCGAGCTGCTGGCGGCCGGCCCCGCCATCCAACCGACCGATCCCCGGGAGGTTGTGGAGGCAGCGCCGACTCGTCCCCTGCCGGCGCGCTGGTGCGGTTGGGTCACGGGAACCAAGGGCCGCGTCTGGATCTGCCGCTAACGCCCCCACCCTGCCTCCCCAGAGCGGGAGGGAGAGGAAACAGGGTCTAACCGGTAGCCTGAAACTCACATGTTCCGCATCCTCGCCGCTCTCGATGTGTGGGATCGGTGGCTGTTCGATCGCCTGACCAGGCGGGAGCGGCGGGTCATCGACGGCGGCCTCAAGCGACTGAGCAACAGCGCGAACCGATCGGTCCTCTGGTTGGCGATCGCTGCGCTAATCGCGATCCTCGGAGGCCGTCGAGGACGGCACGCCGCGATTCGCGGGGTGCTGTCGATCGCGATCACGTCGATCCTCGTCAACCTTCCACTGAAATACCTCGCTCGCCGCGACCGTCCGCCGATGCGGCGGGGTGACCGGCCGCTACCGGTGAGCCTTCCCGGCAGCTTCTCGTTTCCGTCGGGCCACTCGGCCTCGGCCTTCGCGTTTGCGACCGGGGTTGCCCTCGAGGAACCTCGGCTGCTCGTGCCGATCCTGCCGCTCGCGGCCGGCGTCGCCTACTCCCGCGTGCACCTGCGAGTCCACTACCCGCTTGATGTGCTCGCGGGAGTCACGATCGGCACGGCGATGGGCCTCGCGAGTGAGCCGGTGATGCGGGCCGCCCGTCAGTGGTGGGACGCCAGGGTGCCTGTGCCTGAGCCGGAGCGCGCGAAGACCAATGAGGTAATCCTGGTGTCCAGCCCGCACGCCGGCCGAGGAGCGTACCTAGAACGAGCCAGAAGGGCGATGGGCACGATAGGACTCAAGGTCGTAGCGGAGATCAGCGTCGAGGACATGGCTCGACTGCCCGGCATGGTGGCGCGTAATGGGTCGACCCCGCCGATCGTGGTGGCGGCCGGCGGTGACGGGACGGTTGGATCAGTCGCGAACGCCGTCATCGGCACACCCGCGGTGATGGCGATCCTTCCGCTCGGGACCTCCAACGACTTCGCGCGCTCGCTGCATGTTCCACTGCACGTCGAGAACGCGGTCCGCCTCATCTCCAATGGTCGCGTATCCAGGGTCGACGTCGGACGCCTGAAACGCGAAGGCCATGCGCCGCGCCATTTCGTGCACGCGGCGGCCGCCGGTCTCAACGTGCAGTTCGCGAAGTTGGCCACCCGCGCCGACCTGCGCCGGCGCCTCGGGAAACTGACCTACGCCATCGCGGCAGCGATGGCCCTGAAGGAACGACCTGTCTTCAGCGCGCGGGTGGAGTACGAAGGGCAAGCCGAGCCCTTGGAGCTCGTGCACCTCGCCGTGATCAATGCACCGGTGTTTGGCGGCTTCCTCGACCTCAAGATTCCGGGCGCCGCCCCGGACGACGGAACGCTGCACGTCATCATGGTTGAACACCTCCCGATGCGTCGCCTGCTGCGCTCGGCCTTCTATCCGGCGCTGGGCTTACACCGAAAGATCCGGGGCTTTCGTACCATGCAGGTCTCACGCCTCACCGTGCTGCCCACTGATCCGATCGAGGTCACACTCGACGGCGAGATCGCTGGCCCAGTGTCAGGCACCTTCGATGTCGTCCGCGGTGGCCTGCTGGTGATTACGCCGGCCTCCTACAAGGAATGACCGTCGATAACAGGGCGGGGTACATCGCCTTCGCGCTGCGGATGCTCGCCATCTTGCTGGGACTGTGCGTGCTGACCGCCCTGCTCGGAATCGGTATCAGGGCCTGGGCTCCGGGCTTCGATCTTCAGACGATGCAGGCGATCGCCGGCCATCGCGACGCAACCTTAACTACCATCGCGGGAATCGTCACGAATGCGGGATCGTTCGCGCTGCTAGCGCCGCTCTCGATTGCCTTCCTGCTGCTGCGCCGCTGGAAGCGACGGTCGGACGACATCGCCCTGCTGGTGATCGCGGCGGGCAGCGCCGTACTGCCGATCGTGACCAAGTTGATCGTAGCGCGCCCGAGGCCGACACTGGAGCACCTGAGCCAGCTCACGTCGCTCAGCTTTCCATCGGAGCACACGACGCAGGCCGCCGCCGTCTATCTGACGATCGCCATCATGCTGTCGAAGGGTTTGAACCGCGGCTGGCGGGAACTGGTGGTCGCGCTCGCCATCGTGATCGCGCTCGCTGTTGCCTGGTCCCGCGTCTATTTGGGCGTCCATTACCCGACCGACGTGGTCGCCGGCCTCCTGTTGGGGTGGGGATGGGCCCTTTTAGTTTTCCACTGGGCGCGGCCGAAGCTCGCGAGCAACAATACGGTCACGGTCGCAAACAGCGCTGCCACCAACTGACAACGATTGCCTAAAGGGCAATGCCATCGGGCCGGGCCGCCCGTTGTATCGGCAGCGGTCGGGGAGTAAATTCCGCGCAATGCGCGCGAGGGTGAGGTGGCATCGGCCCTATGTTTGGCGACAAATTCAGTTGGCGCAAGGCGTTCGCCTCGGTAATGGGAGCGACCGTGCTGCTGGTCGGCGTCCCGGCTCTCTCGGTCAGCGCGGCGGGGGTCGATGACTACCCTTATCGCGGGACAGTCAACAAACTCGATCCATGGGGTTTCTACACCGGCTATTGCACCTCGTTCGCGGCCTTTCGGTTGAGCCAGGAGGGAGTCGTCCTCCATGGCGCGTCGTTGAAAGGACCCAATGGCAAGACGGCGTTCTTCGGTAACGGGGGATCATGGGATGCAGCCGCGGCATCGATCGGCTATGTCGTCGACACGCATCCGAGTGTTGGTTCGGTGGCCGTCTGGCACGGCGGGGAGGACCATGCTTGGTGGGGCGGCCACGTCGCATACGTGATGGCGGTTGACGGCGCCGGGAATGCGACCGTTGAAGAGTACAACTGGTCGAACTACCTGCGCTACGGGCAACGGACGACGCGGGCACCGCGATACATCCACTTCGTGGGTGCGGCCGTGGTCCAGCCAGTCTCCTTGCCCGGATCGCCGAAACCGGTTGGCCAGCCCTTTCGCACGACCGACTTCGTTCGGCAGCGCTCCGGCCCCGGCGTTGGGTTCCGTAGCCTGGGCGTTCTGTCGCCCGGCCAGCGGATCACGGTGGTCTGCCAGGTCCGGTCCGCGAGCGTGATCAGGGGCACCGGCATCTGGGACCGCCTGAGCGACGGGTCCTATGTAACTGACTACTACACCTCGACGCCGGCGTTCAATCGCTTCAGCCCCGGGCTGTTGCACTGCTAGATCCAGCAGAATAGAGGGCCGCATCGCGCGGCCCTCTATTTATTTTTCCGGCTCGCCGCGCCGCAGTCGCTCGAGACGCTCGCGCGTCTTTGGGTCGAGCCGATCCTCGAGGCGGCGAGCGATGTCAGACTTTGCGCGGCTGTCCCCGATCTGCTGGTTGCGGCGGGACAGCACCGCGTCGACCTGGCCCTTGAGCGTGAGCGCCGAGACGGTTTTGATCTGGCGGCCCAACGCCAGATCGCGCTGGAGCCCGTCGGATGTGGCGACCGTCACCTCGTCGCTCGACTTCGCCTCGAACAGCAGCCGTTCGATCACGTGGTCGGCGCTGGTCTTTCGCCCGGAGTAGACGACCTGGACGCCACTGATTTCCTGCTGCGAGGCGTCCGCGTCGGGGCGGCGATGCGAGTCGAAGACGACGGTCACCTTCTGGCGGGTCATCGCGGCGTAGTCCGCCAGGGTCGCGATCAGGAGCTCACGCGCGTCCTGCAGGTTCACGTCCTTGAGCGCCGATAGCTCGGGCCAGGCAAAGATGATGTTGTAGCCGTCGACGATCAGACGTTCCACAGGCTCAGCCTACGACGCGCATGTTGTTAGAGGCCCAGCCGGGACGCCGACCGAACCAGCTCGACTTTGGCCTTCAAACCCAGCTTGCTGCACACGTTGGCGACGTGGGTCTCGACCGTCCGCTCGCCAATGTGGAGCTGCACGCCGATCTCGCGTGCGGTGTATCCCTGCGCCGCCAGCACCGCGACCTCGCGCTCGCGCTTGGTCAGCGTCTCGACACCGGTCCGGGTCGAGACCTCAGTGCGGCGGATGGGTGCCTGTCGGGAGAGCAATTCCGCGAGGCTGCCGGCGTACAGCCGGACCACCAGACCCAGCACCACGTAGGCGGTGGCCTCGGAAACCGCGGTCGGAATGCTGACGGCGCCCAGCGCGGCAGTCAGGACCAACTGGCCCAGCGCTACCACGGCCACCGCCAGGGCTAGCCGGTCCGAGAGGAGCCAGGCGGCCGCCAGCAGCGGGATCAAGCCCAGGGCCGTCAGGGCGACCTGGACCGGCGTCACCAGGTCGCCAACAAAGACCAGGAGGAGTACGAGGATGCAGGCGGCGGCGACCACGATCTCGTCCGACCGGCCGGCCAGGGCAAAGGGACCGGGCAGGATGCGAGCCAGGTTGTCACCGCGGCTGACGGGACTCGTCGGCACAATACCCTCCGAGCAAATCGTACGACCTTGGACCGTACCTGGTCCGGAGGCGGGTGGGAGTACGGAATCTCGCGGGCTCCGTACAAGAATCCGTACCGAGTACGGGTGGGAGTTCGGGATGGAGGACCTAGCGTTGGCCGGAGACAATGCAGCCGCCGCCACCGGACGGCCACCACCCACACGAAGCGATCGCAGGGAGCGAGCTTCGGCGGGACGTTTCTGTTTGGGGCTCCTACATGTGGGGCTACGCGGCCGTAGGTGCCGACATCTACACCGCCCTGGGCATCATCACACTCGCCGCCCTCGGTCTCGCCCCACTCGCCTTCCTGGCTGCCGGCATCGTGTTCGCGCTCGTCGGCCTCTGCTATGCGGAGCTCGCGTCAGCGTATCCGCTCGCCGGCGGCGGCCAGTACTTCACCCTGCGCGGACTCGGTGACTTCTCGGGGCTGGTCGCGGGCGCCGCCCTCGTCCTCGACTACACGATCGATATCTCGCTCTTTACCGTCGTGGCGTTCGGCTACTTCAACTACTTCCTGCCCTGGATCACCTTCGGCCGTCACATCACGGATTTCACGACCACACTCGGGCCGATCCACCTGGCCTGGCTGTGGCTCGTCGAGTCCGTCGTCGGCATCCTCGTCCTGATCTGGCTCAACGTTCGGGGCATCAAGGTCTCGACGAACTTCAACGAGATCATCGGAACCATCGCGATCGTGGCGCAGACGATCATCGTCCTGGCGGGATTCATCCTGGTTTGGAAGCCGGACGTCGTGGCTCATGAGCTGCTATTCGACCGGCCGTCGTTGCCCGAGTTCGCGTTTGGCTCGTCGCTGGCGATCATCGCCTTCGTCGGCCTGGAGACGATTTCACAGGTCGCACAGGAAACCCGCCGGCCGGCCACCATCATCCCGCGCACCTCGATTGGCCTGGTGATCTCGGTGCTGCTCTTCGCCATGGCATTCTCCGTGCTCGCCATCGGCCTGGTCAATCCGCTCGAATTCCGCGGCCACGAGGGCGACCCGGTCGCGCTGATCGCAAGCAAGATTCCCATCATTGGCGTCGTTGCAGCGCCGCTGACGGCGGCCATCGGGGCATTGATCGTCTACATCTCCGCCAACTCCGGCGTGGTGAGCTCATCGAGGCTCAGCTACTCGATGAGCCAATTCGACCTGTTGCCCACCTGGTTCTCGAAGGTGAATCGTCGATTTGCCACCCCTGCCCGCGCCGTCATCGTGTTCGGCGGCGTGGCACTGCTGCAGACGATCTTCGCCTTCTTCACACCCGGCCCGGTGGGCAAGACCGCCGCGATCGATGTCCTGGCCGATCTCTACGCATTCGGGGCCACGACCGGATATCTGCTCGTCTTCATCTCGCTCTTTGTGCTGCGCTTAAAGGATCCGTTCACGCCGCGTCCCTACAAGATGCCGATCAACATCCGCATGACCTATAAGGGCAACCAGGTCTGGTTCCCCGTGTTGGGCTTTCTCGGGTTCCTGGGCGTGCTCTTCTTCCTGATCATGGTCCTGCTCACGCATCAATACGCGCGCATCATTGGTCCCCTGTGGGTTATCGGCGCCATCGTCCTGTTCGCCATGTACAGGCGGAAGCGAGGGCTCCCGATCCTCAAGACGCTGCCAAGGGATTGGGAGACCGCGACCAAGCGTGTGCTCCTGGAGGCGGAAGAGTTCAAGTCACTCGAGGAGTACGAGGCCGCCCTCAGCGAGCATCGGGCGCGCATCGGCGAGCCCGGCATCGACCTACCCGGGACCCAGCGGTGAGGGACATCAAGCCGCTCATCATCGCCCTCGAAGGTGGCGTCTTGCTGCTGCTCGGAACCGCCAGCATCGTCAGCGGTCGATTCGTTGGTGCGGCGATCCTCGTGGGGCTCGCCTCGCTAGCGGCGGCCAGCGCCTGGGCGATCTGGCCGTCTGGTCGCTAGTCGAGAAGAGCCAGCAGACCCTCCGGGTACAAGATTGCGAAGCCGATGCGAAAGTCGCCGACCGTCTTCCATACGGCAGGGTGCGTCGTGCCATCATCCTCGTGAACGGTGAGACTCGGAGCCTGGTAGAGCGACTTGTCGACGAGCGAGGCCTCATAGACCTGCACGAGTTCGTGTCGAGGCATACCATTGAGTACGAAAACGCTTTCGATCATCCCCAGATGCCGTGGAGTCGAAATCTGCGCGCCGATTTCTTCGAAGATCTCTCTCCTAACCGCATCCTTGCTGTGCTCGCCGAAATTGATGCCACCGCCCAGCGGCCGGTAGAAGGTTTCGTTCTTAACGGTATCCCGCGACTCAAAGACCAGAATCTCGTCGCGCCTGCGAATGACGCAGATTGCGATGGGACGGATCACTTAGGCACGCTGGCGCAGAACTTCGTAGAGCAGGACGGAGCCGGCGACCGCGGCGTTGAGCGAGCTCACCTTGCCGAGCATGGGCAGGCGGACGAGCGCGTCGGACTTCTTGCGCAGTAGGTCGTGCATCCCCTCGCCTTCGGCCCCGATGACGAGCACCAGCGGCCGACGGTAGTCGAAGTCCGTGTAGAGCGTAGGGCCGTCGCCGCTGAGGCCGACGATCCAGAAGCCGAGATCCTTGAGCGTGTCGGTCGCCTGGGCGAGGTTGGCGACCCGCGCGTAGCGGAGGTGCTCGGCGGCCCCGGCAGACGCTTTCACCACGGACGGCGTGACCTCGGGCGACCGGTTGTGGGAGGTGACGATGCCGCCGACGCCCGTTGCCTCGGCGGTCCGGCTGATGGTGCCGAGGTTCTGCGGATCCTGCAGGCTGTCGAGCATCAACAACACGGCGTCCGGACGGTCCGCCAGCGCGGCGCGCGCCATCGGCTCCAGTTCCCAGTACTTTCGTGGTCCGACGTAGGCGACCACGCCCTGGTGCGCCTCCGAGTGGGCGATATCGTCGAGCCGGCGTCGATCCGTTGGTTCGATCGCGACCTTGCGACCGGCGGCAAGCTGGCGCAACTCCTTCAGTCGCGGTTCTTCGCGGAGCCCCTCAGCCAGCAACAACCGCTTCACCGGCCGGCCGGCGCGGAACGCCTCGAGGACGGGATTCCGACCGTAGATGATGTCGGGAGGATTCGGCACGGCGCACTCTAACTCCCTCCCCCTCCGGGGGAGGGTGGGGGTATGGAAATGCGCTTCCAGCGCGTACCGTCCTTGGTGTCGTCCAGCTGGATGCCCATGCGGAGCAGCTGCTGCCGGATCTCGTCGGCGCGTGCGAAGTCCCGCCGGTCCCTGGCTGCCTGCCGCTCGGCGATCAGCCGTTCGACGTCGGCATCGACCACATCCGGAAACTCGATGACGTCGAGGATGCGGTTCGCATGCCGCAGCATCGCCAGCGCCCCGGCGCGCTCATCCGAAGTCGCCTTGCCCGACTCGAGCCGGGTGTTGAAGGTCTTGACGAACTCGAAAAGGTGACCAACGGCCGCCGGCAGGTTGAGGTCGTCTCGCAG
>DATBYU010000098.1:0-6718 GCA_036513555.1 Candidatus Dormiibacterota bacterium
GCATCGCCGGTGCGATGGCGCTGGCGCCATTGACAGCACACGCGACCGGCAGCGCCGACGTCGACGCGCTCTGGAACCAACACGATGGGGCCAGCGTCGACAGCGCCTTTTACGTCGTCCAAACCTGGTGGGATGGACTGACTCGCGCCACGCAGAGCGATCCGACCCAGCGCGGCCTGGACGAACTGGCCCAGGCGAATACCGACCTGCTCAACGCCTATACCCTGCTGCAGCAGCAGCGCACCAATCCGGGGCCGCAACCGGTCGCGGTCATCGATCCCCTGCTGTCCAGCACCTATAACTTCGTGACCGGCTCGAATGTCAAAGCGCCCATCGGCTCCGTGCTCAACTGGGCGAACCAATCCCTGCTGAAACTCGAGGGGCGCGGATCCACCGAGGACATCGTTCGCAGCCTGATGCAAGACTATCGCGACAAGCAGGCGGCCGCGATGCGGGACCTTCCCTCCGGCCGGGCCGATACCGAGGCGTTGGTGGCCACCAATGCGCAGCGGGAGACCGCATTCCTCGTCAAGATCAAGGCGATCACCACGCCGGCCGACGGGCTCGCCAGCTTGCTCGATGCGGCCAATCAGTCGACGATCACGGTGGCTGCCAAGCATCCAACCAGCGGTGCCAACCCGATCGTGAAGCCCCAAGGCACGAGCAACAGCAATACCAACAACAGCACGGGCAATAACAAGACGGGGACGAGCAGCGGCAGCAATTCGACGGCCGGCAACCAGTCGGGTCCGAAGAACTAGCGCCGCGCCGGCGGCTTAGACGTCCTCCTCGTCCTCCACCCCTTCCAGGGTCAACATCAGCCCATCCTGCAGATCGTAAAGGGCGTCCATCGACTCGGCGATGGTGATGTCCTCGGGCGCGCGGTTGCCCAGCGGATGCTCCATCTCGGCGGCGAGCCGCTGGACGCGAAGGGCCAGGTCGGCCGGAAGCTGCGTCTCCTCGGCGATGTTCAGCATCTCGAGCTCATCCAGCAGCTGGTCGATGTGGCGAATCCGGTTCCGCCGGGCGTATCGAAGCTCGCGCTCCGCGTGCCACCGTTCGCGAAGCGTTGAGATCTGGACCGAGGTCTCCTCGATCATGCGCCCGCTTCCGAGGATCCGAGCCATGCTTCCCGAAGGCTTACATTACTTTCAAAGATCGAATTGGTCAAGAACTCAGAATTGTCGTCACATCTACGGCTGAACTCGGGCAAGGCAGCTCGCTGAGTTCGCTGCGATTCGGTTTCGTGCTGGTCCTGCTTGGGGCGTTCCTCTTCGGCGCCGGCGGCAACGTGGTCAAAGCCCTCTTCAGGCTGGGTTACACCCCGCTCCTGCTGGCCCAAATGCGGATCTGGTGGGCCTTTGTTGGGCTGCTGCTGTCATTGCTATTGATTCGGCCGGCTCTCTTGCGGGTCAGCCGGCGCGAACTTCCGGCACTCGCCGTTTTCGGCGGGATCGGCCTCGTCGGACTGCAGCTCAGCTATTACCTCACGATCGCCCGGATCAACATCGCCGTTGCCCTGCTGGTCGAGTACCTCGGGCTGGTCGCGGTTACGGCTTTCGAGCGATATCACCGTCGCCAGGCCGTAGGGGCGAGGGTCTGGGGCGCGCTTACCCTGGTGTTGGTCGGCGCCTTCTTCGCCGTGGGCGCTTACCAACCGTCACTCTTTTCGGTGAACCTTCCCGGTGTCATGCTGGGCCTCGTGTCGGCGGCCTTCTTCGCCTTCTACCTCCTGCGGGCGTCGACCCTGGCGCGGCGGCTCGACACCTGGACCATGCTCGTTTACGGTTTCGGCGCCGGCAGCCTTCTCTGGGCTGGCTTCGACATTGTCAGCGGGACGGCGCCACCGGCCGACTGGCGCATCTGGGCGGTGATGGGGCTCGTGGGCCTGATCGGCACCCTGCTGCCGCACGGGCTCTTCGTCATGGCGCTTCGGACCATCCGCCCTTCGTCGGCGGGGATCGTGGCCACCGCCGAACCGGTCTTTGCGGGAGTGATCGCGTACTTTACCTTCGGGGACCGCCTACAGCCGCTTCAATTGGTGGGAGCTGCCGTCATCATCGCCGGGATCATCACCGTCCAAACCGCTACCAGCGAGCCCGTGATCGCCACGGCACCCCTGCAGTGAGCCTCGATCTCGAACGCGTGCGCGCCTTGCTGGTCGAGGGCGAAATCAGGTGGAGCTTGCACTATGAGCCGAGCTGTTCCAGCACTCAGGATCTCGCCCGCAGCGCCGCCACCGCCGGCGCCGGCCAGGGCTGGACGGTGATCACCGACCTGCAGCTCGAGGGCCGCGGGCGCCGCGGACGAGCGTGGATCGCCCCCAGTGAGACCGCGCTCCTTTTCTCGACCATCTTGCAGCCACCGGTTGACGTCCTTGCCCTGCTTCCCTTGCTGGCGGCGCTCTCGGTCGCCGGCGGCATCGAGGTGGCGACGGGCGTGGTCCCCGAGCTCAAGTGGCCGAACGACGTGCTCTTCAACGGTCACAAGCTGGCCGGCATCCTGCTGGAGCATCCGGGCGGGGCAGCCGTCGTCCTGGGCGTCGGCGTGAACGTGAACCAAGCGGCTGCGGACCTGCCGGAGGGCGCGACCTCGCTGCTCGCGGAAATCGGCCACTCGCTCGACCGCGAGCCGCTACTGGCCGCCATCCTCAACGACCTGGCCAACGCCTACGACCGGGCCGATCGCGAAGGCGTCGACTGGATCGTGCCTGGCTGGCGTAGCCGCAGCTCGATGCTCGGGAAGCCGGTCGCCTTTCAGCGGGACGGCGCAACCATCCGTGGGGTCGCGGAGGACCTGGGCATAGATGGGGCGCTACTGGTTCGTCTCGATGACGGCACGCGCGTTAGCGTCATCGCCGGCGAGGTCGAGCGACTTCGCCCGGATCAGTCGTAAGTCCTGCCGCCGTCCTCGACATAGCCGCCCTCATGGGTCCCTTGCGGGTCGTGGTGGGTGAAATGGATCAGCCCACCCTGCGCATTCCAGATGTACTCGCCGTGGACGACGACGTGGTCGCCCTCTTTCACCGGCGCCCGCGCCGCGATCGAAATATTGTGCTCGACCTCGACGGTGAGATCGCCGGAGGAAAGCTTGATGATGAACTGCTCGTGTGTGCCCGTGCTGCTGGTCCGGTCGGCCAGCAAGCGCACGACGGTGGCATCGGCCGTCACCTCGACGTTTGACTGGTGGTTATGAAAGTCGTTGACGATGGCCGCGTCATCGGGCTGCGCGGACGCGCCACACGCAGCCAGCCAGACCAGGCTGAGCAGGCTGAGCAAAACGGCGAGTGCACCGCGACTGGCTGGATGGCGCACTCGCCCGTTTCGACTAACTAACTTTGACGGTTCCCAGCATCTGGGCGTGGAGCGTGCAATGGTATTGGACGTCGCCCGCCTTGCTGAACGTCACGACGAACTTGCCTGAGGTCTGCGAGCAAGAATCGAAGCTGCCGTCGTTCGCCGTCACCGTGTGCGGCGTGCCGGAGGTGTCGGCAAAGTCCCACTCGACGGTCTGGCCGGCGGTCACGGTGACGGTCGCGGGATCAAACTTTCCGACCGTATTCGGATCGGAAACGATCTTTACCGTCGCTGTGCCGGAGCCGCTGCTGCTGCCACCGGTCGGACTGCAGCTCCCACCGCCGCCGCCGGCTGTGCTGCCGCCGCCACAGGCGGCCAACGCCAGCGCGCTCCCGGCTGCGACGATCGCCATTTTCCAAACGTTCACGCTAGCCTCCTTAAAAACCGAATTGCCCCGACCTGAGTGTACGGGCGGAGGTTGCGCAACGGCAATGGAATCAGCCGCATCGGCTGAGAATCAGGTGTCTACCTTAGTCGGGCAACTCGCCGAACTCGTGACGGGCATCGCGAACCCAGAGCGCGATTGCGCCAACCGAGACGATCGCGCCGGCGATGGCGATCACCAGGTTGATGACGATGCCAATGAGCAGCACCGCGATCCCGACCGCCAGCACGGCCGGCCAGATGCTGGGCGGCGGCAGGTGAAAGGCCTCGTGGTGCTCCACCTCGGCGTGCTGTTCCGTCTCAGCCATCAGAAATTGTTGTAGATGAGGGCCCAGGCGAAGGAGAGCCCGAACATGATCAGCGCCGTGACAAAGAGCAGTACACCCAGACGAACGTTCTTGCGTGCCTCGTCCCTATGCATGGCCCACCGAACTATACCCTCCCGATCATGCGATCAGCCACCATCACGGCAAACAATAATCCGAGGTACGCAATCGAGTAATCGAACAGCACGCGTGACCAGCGCTGCCGGCGGGCGAGCAGGTTCACAACGGCCAGTGCGATGAAGCCGGCGCCGAGAAGTGCCGCACCGACCAGGTAGATGGGACCGAGCGCACCGGTAAGGACGATCGCCAGGGTGACGGCGACCAGAATGAGGGTGTAGATGACGATTTGACGCCGCGCCGCCGCGTCGCCGTGCACGACGGGTAGCATCGGCACCTTCGCCCGAGCGTAATCGCCGCGCAGACGAAGCGCCAGCGCCCAGAAATGCGGCGGTGTCCAGAGGAAGATGACGGCGAAGAGATACACCGCCGTGAGGTCGACCCGATGGGTGACCGCGGCCCAACCGACGACGGGCGGGATAGCACCGGCCGCGCCCCCGATCACGATGTTCTGGACGGTCGAGCGCTTGAGCCACAGGGTGTAGACGAAGACATAGAAGAGCAGCCCGCTGATGGCGAGCGTCGCCGCCAGCACATTGACCCAGAAGGTCAGCAGGACGAACGCCATCAGCCCCAGGACGATGCCAAACAGCAGGGCGTGCCCGGGAGCGATCCGGCCGTCGGGCAGGGGCCGACGACGGGTACGCAGCATCTCGCCGTCGATGTCGCGATCGATCCAGCAATTGATGGCGCCGGCGCCGGCCGCTGCCAGCGCCCCGCCCAGCAACGTGAGGACGACCAGACCCGTCGAGGGCCAGCCGCGCTCCGCCATCATCATCCCGCCCAGCGCCGTGATCAGCAGCAGCGGAATGATCCGCGGCTTCGCCAGGCTGACGTAATCGAGCACGACGTCCGCAGCGGGCCGCCGGACGGGACGCGCTTCACTCACATAACCCACGGGCTCGCCCGCGAGCGGCAACCGGCTGGCCAGCACCGCCAGCACCACCGTGCCGGCCCAGACCGCGCTGGCCAGCGCGAGGTGAAGGCCGCGCAGCGCGGCCGGCAGCCGCAACGTGACAACCGCGGCGCCCACTGCCACCTGGAATGCCAGCGCTGCGAGCGTGAGCGCGACCGTCGCGCGCACCGCCGGTTGCCGCCGGTGGCGGGCAAGCGCCGAGACGAGGCTGAGAACGATCAGCAGCCCGATGACCGCGGCGATGCCGCGATGCAAGAGCTGGATCGCGGGCAACCCGTCGAAGGCGAAGCTGAAGCCGCCGCCGCACAGCGGCCAGGCATCACAGGTTCCACTGGCGCCACTGCCGACGACCAGCGAGCCACTGATGATCAGCAGGTAGGTCCCACCGGCCGCCAATAGCGTCCGTCGCCTTGCCACACGATCCACGGCGCCGCCCGGGGACGGCAACAGAGCCGCGACGGCCGTCACGCAGACCGCGCCCAGCAGCGCCATGGCGGTCGCGAGGTGGGCCAACACGATCATCGGCGGCAGCTCGAGGCGGACCGTGATCGCGCCCAGCACGACCTGCACGATCAGCAGGCCCAGAGCGACCGTCGCCGGGATCACGAGGTCGCGTCGATTGCGCCACAAAAGCCACGCAACCGCCGCGGTCACCACCACCAGGGCGCTGGTCAGCGAGGCCGTGGTGCGATGCGAATACTCGATGATGGCATGCAGGTCGAGCGGCGGCAGCAGGCGACCGTGGCAGAGCGGCCAGTCGGGGCAACCCAGCCCGGATCCCGAGACCCGAACCACGCCGCCCAGCACGACGAGCGCGTAGGTCACCACCGCGGTGGCGACGCTCAACACGCGGAAGGCTTTCACGCCATCGCGTCCGTCAGTGCTCGGCGGCGGCCGTCACACCGCGGCGCAGGTCGCGAAGCGGGCGACCACTGCGAACGGGAGGGACGCTGTCGAAGTTGTGAGCCGGTGGCGGCGAGGTGGTGGCCCATTCGAGCGTGTTGCCCTCCCATGGGTCCGCCGGAGCCCGCCGGCCGCCACGCACGCTGATCGCGAAGTTGATGAGGAAGAGCAGGATCGCGGTCGCGATCATGAACGCGCCGATGGTCGCCATCAGGTTCCAGGGCGCCCAGTCGGTTCGGTTGGCGTTCCAGATGGCGATCCGGCGCGGCATCCCCTCGAGACCGAGGAAGTGCATCGGCATGAAGGTGATGTTGAAACCGAGCAGCTGGATCCAGAACTGGATCTTGCCGAGGCGTTCGTTGAGATAGCGCCCGGTCATCTTGGGAAACCAGTAGAAGAAGGCGGCGAAGACACCGAAAACGCTTCCCCCGAAGAGCACGTAGTGGATGTGGGACACCACCCAGTAGGTGGCGTGGATCTGGTAATCGACGGCCAGGGAAGCCATGAAGACGCCGTCCACCCCACCCATCAGAAACATCAGGACGAACGCCACCGCAAACAGCATCGCGGCGGTGTACTTGATCGATCCGCCCCACAACGTCGCCAGCCAGTTGAGAACCTTCACCCCGGATGGCACCGCGATCAGGGCGGTGGTCCCCATGAAGAACTCCTGGAGCGCCAGGGGCAAGCCGGTGGTGAACATGTGGTGCGCGAAG
>DATBYU010000099.1:0-5093 GCA_036513555.1 Candidatus Dormiibacterota bacterium
TGGCCGACCCCCACCTTGAAGCCGCCCGAGGCGGCATGGGCAAAGCCGTTGATGAAGCTGGTGCGAAACGCGGGCGGCACCTGGCTCGAATAGGCGACCGCCTGCTCCTGCAATTGCGTGCCGAGCCGGTTTTGCAAGACCGCCCCGATCACCGCGCTTCCGATGGCGCCGCCCACCTGCCTCACCGTATTCAGCACGCCGGATGCCGCGCCGGCCATCTGTGGTTTTACGTTGCGCATCGCGACCGTCGTCAGGGGCGCGAAGGTCATGCCCAGTCCCAACCCGGCGAGCGCGGCGGGTCCCCAGAAGGTCGCCTGGGTGGCGTTCAAGGAGATCACCATCACCACGAGCCCCATCCCCGCGGCAAAGAAGGTCAGCCCGGCAACGAGGATGTATTTACCGCCAAACCGATCGGACATCCGGCCGGCGATGGGAGCGACGACCATAGAGACCAGTGACATTGGTAGGAAGGTGAGCCCGGCTTTCAGCGCGGAGAATCCAAGAACCGATTGAAAGAAGATCGTCACCGGGATGAAGAAGCCGAGCATGCCGAACGCCACGGCGGAGCTGACCCAGATCGCGATGCTGAAGTTCCGATTGCTGAAGAGTGAGAGCGGCATCAAGGGCTCCGCCTGGGATCTCTCGAAGACGATGAACACCGCGAACAGCACCACGCCGGCGGCAATGATCTCCGGAATGGTGATCGGTCCCCAGATCGCGCCCCAATTGAAGCGCTCGCCCTCGACCAGTCCGAAGATGATGCCGAACAGGCTCGCGCTTGCCAACAGGACGCCCACGATGTCGAGCCGGTGGCGCCGCCCAGGACGAAGATCGGGCACAACTAAGAGCGCACCCGCGAGCGCGACCAACCCCACCGGCACGTTGACGAAGAAGATCCACCGCCAGTTGATATAGGTGACGAGGAAGCCGCCGAGCGTGGGTCCGGTGACGGTCGCGACCCCGGCGACCGCGCCCCAGATGCCAAAGGCGGCGCCGCGACGCTCGGGCGGAAAGATGACGGTGATAATGCTGAGCGTTTGGGGCGTGAGAATCGCGCCGCCGATACCCTGGAGGATGCGGGCGGCGATCAGCTGGTTCCCGTCCTGGGCAAGTCCGCACAGCGCGGACGCCACCGTGAAGATCGCCAACCCGAGGGCAAAGAGCCGGCGAGGGCCGAAGAAGTCCCCCAACCGGCCGGCGGTGATCAGCAACACGGCGTAGGCCAGCAGATAGGCGTTGATTACCCAGAGGATCTGGTCGAGCGACGAATTGAGCCCCGAAATCATCGCCGGGATGGCGATGTTCACGATCGTGGTGTCGAGCAGGATCATGAAGAAGCCCAGGCTGAGGAACACCAGGACCAGCCATTCGTTCTTTGCCTGCACGGGCCTTGCCATCGCCTAATTCCTCCGTCTATGATTGCTTAGGATTTCTGATACTTTAAAGATCAAAGTATTCTCATGTCAAACCGCAACTCGAAAGAGCGGCTGATCGAGCAGACCCTCCAGGAAATCCGAGCCCTGGATGGCGAGCTCGACCTTATGGACCAGGCGATTGCCGACCGTCTGGGAATGAATCGTACTGATGCCCAGTGTATGGATCTCATCAGCCGGCTGGGCCCGATGACCGCGGGGGAACTGGCGGAGCGAGTGGGTTTGACTCCTGGCGCCATCACGGCTGTGCTCGACCGGCTCGAGGGCGGCCATTGGATCCGCCGGGTGCACGACACCGTCGACCGTCGCCGTGTCATGGTTCAAGGCGGCCAGGCGCAGCAGGCGAAGATGGAGCCCATCTTTGCCCGGCTGCGACGGTCGACGCGCGAGGTCCTCGCCCGCTATTCGGAAGACCAGCTCGACCTGATCGCGGATTTCTTGCGGCGCACCGCTGCCGTCGCCGCCCAACATCGGCAACGTCTGCGCCGCTCCTAAATTTTCCTCCCCCTCTGGGGGAGGACAGGGTGGGGGCGTCCCGAACTCGTAATTTGACAATCCGCCCCCGCATACGAGATAGTGAACCACTTCACTATGCAGTACTCCGAGATCAAGGGCGAGTGTCGGTTCAACGGCACACTGGCTAGCGACCGAGCTGGGCGCCTGTACGACAGCCGCTTCCGTCAGGCTCTTCGCGCAGCGCGCCGGCCGCTCTCCGAAAAGGAGATGCGCACCGTTGAGGCGATGACTGCGCTGCGCGTCACCGCCCGGCTGACCCACGGACTCATGGATCGCTGGGCCGAGAAGCATGGCTTGAGTGAGGGTCGCCTCCACGTCCTGTGGGCGCTCAAGGCCGCACCGGAACGGCAGCTACCCCTCGGGGAACTTGCCGACCAGCTCGAGGTCACCCCGCGCAACGTCACCGGCCTCATCGATCATCTCGAGCGCGACGGCCTGGTGGAGCGGATCGACGATCCGGCGGACCGCCGGCTGACCTACGCCCGGCTGACGATGGCGGGCGCGAAGCGGCTGGAGGGCATGCGGGAGCAAGGATTGGAGTGGCAGCTCAAGATCGCATCCGGCCTTTCGACTGAGGAGCTGGACCAGCTCCGCCACATGTGCTTGCGGCTAATCGAAAACATGACCGGCGCAACGGTCGCTCAGAGGAGTGCATGACCAACAACGAGGCGCGGCCGTCCAGCGATGCCACCAGCGGTCACCTCACCGAGGGGCTGACGCGCAGACAAACAATCGGGGTGGTCGCGGGGACCATGCTCGCGCTCCTGCTGGCTGCGCTCGACCAGACCATTGTCGGCACCGCCATGCCTCGGATCGTGGCCGAGCTGAACGGCCTGAGTTACTACTCATGGGTCATCACCGCGTACCTGGTCGCTTCGACGATCATGGTGCCGATCGCGGGCAAGCTCGGCGACCTGTTCGGTCGCAAGCCATTTCTGCTCGCCGGGATGATCGGGTTCATCGTCGCGTCGGCGCTCTGCGGCCAATCGCACGGCATGCTCGAGCTGGTCATCTTCCGAACCATCCAGGGCATTTTTGGCGGCATGCTGTTCGCCACCGTTTTCGCCGTGATCGGCGACCTGTTTCCGCCGACCCAGCGCGCCCGTCTTGCCGGGTTGTTCGGTGGCGTGTTCGGCCTGGCTTCGATCGTCGGTCCGACGGCCGGCGGTTACATCACGGACACCTGGGGCTGGCGCTGGGTCTTCTACGTCAACCTGCCGGTTGGCATCATCGCGGTCCTTCTCGTGATCGCTACGATGCCGTTCGTGCGGTCGTCTGCCTCCATCCGCGACATCGATTTCCTGGGCGCTGGCGCGCTGGTCGCTGGCCTCGTCCCCCTGATGGTCGCGCTCTCGATTACGCGTGACCACGGCTGGACCTCCCCGGAGGTCCTGGGCCTGCTTGCCGTGGCCGCCGTCCTCCTGATCGCGTTCTTCATCATCGAGATTCGCACCGATCATCCGATCGTGCCCTTCTCGCTCTTCAAGGACTCCACTTTCAGTGTCTCCATGATCGTCGGCTTCCTTACGGGCTTCGGCATGTTCGGCACGATCGTCTTCGTCCCGCTGATCTATCAGGGCGTGCTCGGCGTCACCGCAACCAACTCCGGTCAGCTGCTGACCCCGATGATGCTGGGCCTGATCGTCGCCAGCACGCTGATCGGCCAGGCGATGGTGCGCGTTCGGCTGTACCGTTTCCTGGGGACGGCTGGCATCGCCGTCATGCTGGTCGGCCTATGGCTCCTCTCGCAGGTGACCGTCACGACGTCGCGCCTCGAAGTGGTGCGCGACATCGTGATCGTCGGCGCCGGCCTGGGTTCGACCTTTCCGCTCTACCTCACGGCCGTGCAAACGGCATTGCCACGTCACTTTCTCGGCGTTGCCTCGAGCCAGGTCCAATTCTGGCGGCAGATCGGTGGGACGATGGGCACCGCTGTGCTCGGGTCCGTACTGGCCCAACGTCTCCCAGTCCACGTCGGCGAGCAGGTAGCCAACCTGCACTTACCGCCCCAGCTCACGCAAGTCTTCAGCAGCGGTGGAAGCAACCCGCAGACCCTGTTCGATCCGGCCCAGATCGCCGCGCGGCGCGCCCAGGCGAGTGCGCTCGGGCCGCAGGGTGCCGCCACCTTCGACCAGGTGCTGCATGCGATTCGCGCTGGTCTGGCCACGACGTTGCACGAGATTTTTCTCTACGCGGCCGCCGTCTTGGTCCTGGCGTTGATTGCGTCGGTGTTCCTCAAGGACGTGCCGCTGCGCGGGCGGCAGCCGGCCCGCGAGGAAGACGCGCCGGCTGCCGTCGCCTAGACCGAACCTTCTACTTGATGGTGGGTGGGGTCACCGCCGTCCAGTTCGCACCGCCATCGGTCGACCGGACCAGCCTGTCCGCTCCGACTTGCGACCAGATGGTCTTTCCATCGATGTAGTTCCAGGGCGCGAAGCTGAACTCGAGCCCGTTCGCTAGGACCTGGCGCGTCGTCCATGTCTTGCCCGCGTCGAACGTCTCGCTGATATCTGGTCCTTGCGACAGCAGCCAGTGGCGAGCATCGATGAACAGCGCGCCGCCAAGCTGGAGGCCACCGGGGGTTTGCTGAAGCTGTCCCCAGGTGCGGCCACCGTCGTGCGACTGCAGCATGTAGCTGTGCGTCCAGCCCTGGGTCGTTGGCGGCTTCGACGGATCAGCCTGGAACGTCGGTGCCGGCCCGCTGACCTCGAATTCGAGGAGGCCGTCTTTCCCGAAGAAGATCGGCGACTCGAGCCGGACCTGGTTGGCGGCGCCCTCGGCCGGCAGGCGGAGGTCGATCGGCGACCATGTTTGCCCGCCATCACGCGTCGACCACAGGAGTGCGGTCGGCGGCGTGACGGGGATCGGCTTTCCACTTCCGTCCCAGGCGTACGTCTTTGACTGTCCCGCCGCTAGCCATCCCGTCTGCCGGTCAGAGAAGGTCAGGCTGCTGCTGAGGCTAGCCCCGGCCGGCAGGGCACCGACGGTGGTCCAGTGGTCGCCGCCATCAGCAGTGTGCTCCAGCGTCTGTTTCGTCAGACCGAGTTCTCGACCGACGATCCTCCATGCCTCGAGTTGCGTCAGCGAGAAGTCGGGTCCCATTGGGTGAGACCAGTCGACGGGGCGACTGATGAGCGCCCAATG
>DATBYU010000100.1:0-2191 GCA_036513555.1 Candidatus Dormiibacterota bacterium
CGAGTCGAGGAGCTTCCGCTCGAGCAGGCGATCGCCACCGGGGCGGTCGCACTCTTCGACGAGAAGTACGGCGATCTCGTCCGGGTCGTCTCCTTCGGCGATTGGGCGCGTGAACTCTGCGGGGGGACGCACGTCGAGCGCAGCGGCGAAATCGGCCTGGCCCTGATCTCTAACCACCACAGCATCGGCGCGGGCGTTCGCCGCATCGAGATGCGAGCCGGTGCCGCGGCGGAGCAACGGGTCCGTGATGACGAACGGGTCCTCCGCGAACTGGGCGACGCGCTTCGGACCACGCGCTCCGAGCTTCCCTCGCGAGTCGCGGCCCTCCAGGCAGAGGTCAAGCGCTTCGAGAAAGAGGCCGGGAGCCTTCGCCAGAGACTGGCGGCCGGCGGTGGTGCCCAACTCGAAGAGGCCGACGTCGCCGGGGTCCGGCTCATGTTGCAGCTGGTCGACGAAGGCGAGAAAGACCTGCTTCTGTTCGCCGATCAGGCCCTCAACCGCGCCAATGGCAACGGCGTCGCGATCGTTGTTGGCGGTCGCAATTTTGCCGTCAAAGTCGCGAGCCCCCTGTCCGATCGCTTGCCTGCGAGCGACCTGGTCCAGGCCTTCCGCAAGGTGGTGGGGGGGAAGGGCGGTGGCCGAGGCCAGGTTGGCCAGGGTGGCGGCATCGATCCCGCGCGGGTTGGTGACGCCTTCAAATCGCTGCAGGAATATGTGCGCACGCATCTGAAAGGAAACGCATGATCAAGATCAAGGACCGCATCAAGCGACTGCGCCGCGGCGCCGATTACGAGAACTACTACACAGCTCTCGACATCGGCACCGAGTACATCAAGGCGCTCGTGGTCAAGCGAGAGGGACACAACGGCGTCGTCTTGGGCGCCTCGCGCCAGCGGCAAGACATCACCGACATGCAGGGCGGCGTGCCCTCCAACATCCAGGGGATTATCGACAGCTGCGACCGCGCCATGTCCCAAGCCGAGGACATGTGCGACACGATCCCCGGTCAGGCGGTCATCGGCATCGCCGGCGAGCAGGTCAAGGGCTTGAGCACGACCGTGACCGTTCCGCGAGCTGATCCCAACCTCAAGATCAATGAGGTCGAGCTGCTCCAGACACTCCAGCTGGTCCAGAAACGGGCCCTGCGCGAGGCACAGCACGCGATGAGCCTCGAGCTCGGGGTCCCGGACGTGAACGTCAAATTGATCAACTCGTCGATCACCGGCGTCCGGATCGACGGATACGTAGTAACTGACCCTTCGGGTTTCCAGGGTCGCACGATGGTGATCACGGTGTTCAACACGTTCGCCCCGCTGACGCATGTCGGTGCTTT
The DNA here is from genome assembly GCA_036513555.1 of Candidatus Dormiibacterota bacterium. GTDB lineage: Bacteria > Chloroflexota > Dormibacteria > CF-121 > CF-121 > CF-13. The sequence goes on from DATBYU010000100.1 coordinate 1,334, forward strand.
GCAGACGATTGCTTCGGAACTCGACCTGGAGTTGGTTGCCACCGTCGCCGAGCCGTACGCCATGGCGCGCTGTGCCGCGACCGACGAGGTCTACGACTTCGGCGGCATCTTCATCGACATCGGCGGCGGCACGACCGACATCGCCCTGATCCGAAACGGCGGGATCGAGGGCACCCGCATGTTCCCGATCGGCGGCCGAGTCTTCACCAAGAAGCTGGCGTCCCGCTTCGGCATCTCCTTCGCCGATGCAGAGGCCGTCAAACTCCGCCACTCGAAGGGCGAGCTACCGGTCGAGCACGCCGAGAAAGTCACCGCCGTGCTGGCACGGGACGCCGAGGTCCTGGTCGAGGGCGTGGCGATCACGCTGCAGGAGATGTCCAAGGGGGACCGGCTGCCGACCGCCATCTACCTGGCGGGCGGCGGCAGCGCCTTGCCGGAGGTCCGCAACCAGCTGCAAGTCTTTCGCTGGGAGGACAAACTGCCTTTCGCTCGAACACCCACGGTGAACGTCCTTCGACCAGTGGACATCCGGGGGATCTATGATTCGACCGGGCTTTTGCTCGACGGGCAGGACATCACGCCCATGGGACTGGCGTACTACGCCATCCAGCAGCAATCCGAGGAACAGGCGCCCCTGTTCGGGCTGATGCGCAAGGTCCTCAAGGCGATGAAAGTCTGACCAGCCGATCGAGAAAACCTGACACCGTAACAACTCGACAATCGGTGACGTTTCCGGTATGAAAGGCTGCGACGTGTTAAAACTGTGAAGACTCTGGCCAAACTGCTGTACGTCGAAGCCGACGAGGAGATCACCGACCTCGTCGATCGCCTGCGTGATCTCAGCGGTGACGATGAGGT
>DATBYU010000101.1:0-2128 GCA_036513555.1 Candidatus Dormiibacterota bacterium
GGAGGCGCGGCCGGAGGCTGCGCGGCTTTTGCCGGCGGCTTTGGAGGTGTGGGGGCCCCGGGGTCGCCCTGGGACTTTTGAATACGTTCGAGCAGCGACAAGCCGTTCCTACCCCCAGTTCAGTCGAATTGGCGAACTGGGGCCGATGCTACGTAGTGACCCTTACGAACCAGACTGCGCGGGGGTAACAGGGCGATGGCACGGCTGCCACAGCAATCTCCCAGGCTCGTGACCGAGGGTGAAGTTCGCTGCGCGGATCGAATTCAGGGTACGATGTCGCCAATTTTGTTTGGAGGTAGTTCATGTCATTGTCGAAGCTTTTCTTGATCGTCGCGCTCATCTGTTTCATCCTCGAAGCTCTTGCTAGCCGGATCAAGATGCGCGCTCCGTTCGGGCTGATGGGCGCCGGGCTGGCGTTCCTAACCGCGTCGTACTTGTTCTAGGCGGCCTAGAGGAAGCCGAGTTCCATCTTGGCGTCGTCACTCATCATGTCCGCGCTCCAGGGCGGTGAGTAGACGAGTTCGACCGTGCACGACTTGACGGCCGGGATCTCTTCGACCTTGGTCTTGACCTCGTCGAAGAGGTCCTGGGCCCACGGGCAGCCGATGGCGGTAAGGGTCATCTTGATCAGGACATTGCCCTCGTCGATGCCGACCTCGTAGACCAACCCCAGCGACATGATGTCGAGCCCGATCTCCGGGTCTTTGCAGGTTGCGAGCTGGGCGTCGATCTGCTGGCGCAGATCGCCGGAGGGGGGAGCTTGGGTCGTTTCCATGGTGTCCGCCATAGCTAGATCTTAGTCCGGTACCTCCAGATAGAGATCGCCGTTCTCGACCGTTACCGGGTAGGTTTTCGCCGGGATCACAGCCGGCAGCCCGATGACCTGGCCGGTTCGCACGTCGAAACGGGAGCCGTGCCGCGGGCACTCGACTGACATCTCCCACAGATCGCCCTCGCAGAGCGAATACTCCTCGTGGGTGCAGGTGTCGCTGATGGCGTAGAAGTTGTCGTCTTCCGCATGGATCAGGCAGATCGGAGTCCCATCAACCTCCACCCGCTTCATCGACTCCTTTGGCAGCTCACTGGTGGAGGCGACCCGCTCGCGCGTCACGCTATTCAATCCGCGCGGCCAGTTCCTGCTCGACCGCCTCGCGAACCTGGGCGACGGGGAGCCGATCGAGAACCTCGCCGAGGAAGCCCTGGACCAGCATCCGCTCGGCGACCGGGCGCGGGATGCCGCGGCTGACGAGGTAGAAGAGATGCTCCGGGTCCACCGGCCCGACGGTCGCGCCATGACTGCACCGGAGGATGTCGTTGTTGAGGATCTCGAGGATCGGCTCGGAGGTCGCCTTCGCCTTATCCGAGAGCAGGAGGTTTCGATTCGCCTGGTTCGAGGAACTCCCTCGAGCCTCTTCCTCGACCCGCACTACGCCCACGTAGACACTCTTGGCGCTGTCCTGGAGGGCGCCCTTGAAGAGCAGGTCAGACGTGGTATGCGGCGCGATATGGTCCTGGAGCGTGCGGAAGTCGAAGGCCTGCTCGCCGGCGCCGAAGAACAGCCCCCGAAGGTCCGCGGTTGATCCGGGACCTTCGAGCATCGCCTCCACCCTGATCCGCGCAAAGCGACCGCCGAGGGCGACGTCGACCATCCGGAGCTGCGAATCGCGACCGAGATGGAAGCGCTGGTTGGCGAACTGCCAGGTCTTCTCGCTCCATCGCTGCAGGGCGACGTAGCCGACGTCCGAGCCCTCCTCGAGGAAAACCTCGGACGATCCGCTGGCCAGCAGAACCTCCTGGCGATCGGCGCTCAGGAATTCATCGACGTACTTGAACCGGGCACCCTTGCCGGCGATCACCAGCGAATGCGGCAACACGGCTCCGCCGGAGCCGGCTGACCAGAACTGGCTGATCAATGGATGCTCGACGCTGACCCCGTCCGGAACATAGAGAAACGAGCCGCCAGTGAAGAGCGCCGCGTGTAGGGCCGCAAACTTATCGCGGTCCGGCTTGACGGCGCTGAAGAGATAACGCTCGACCAGGTCGCGATACTCGCGGGCGGCCTGCGCCAGCGGCATGAAGATCACGCCCTGGCGGGCGAGCGTCGCGTCGAGGGTTGCGATCGGAGCCG
>DATBYU010000102.1:0-15277 GCA_036513555.1 Candidatus Dormiibacterota bacterium
ACGCAGAATGGCAGCCACTTCGCGCCTTTGTACTCGCCCGAGACGCCGATCCGCGAACAGATCCAGACGTTGGCTCGCCGAATCTACGGCGCGGCGGACGTCGAATTCTTGCCGGAATGCCAGAAGCGCATCGATTGGCTAACCGAGCGCGGAATGGGGACGCTGCCCGTCTGCATGTCGAAGACGCACCTCTCCCTCTCGCACGATCCGTTGCTGAAGGGCCGGCCTCGCGGCTTCACACTTCCGATCCGGAACGTCTATCCGTCGGCCGGAGCAGGCTTCGTGGTCGCCTTGGCCGGCGATATCCAATTGATGCCCGGCCTTGGCAAGGAGCCGGCTTACACGCGGATCGACATCGAGCCGAGCGGACAGATCACCGGCCTGACGTAGGGTCCATCGTCTAAACCCGGCTAGTTGGTGGCGGTGCCGGCGGCCCCTTGTAGACCGCGCAGCGCTTCGATCATTCCGAGGTGCCGCTGGACATGATCCAGGTAGAGCATGATGTTATGGGCGTAGGTGTCGCCGTCGGGATCGTCCGCCATTACCGTGAACATGCTGGCCACAGGCAAGGCGCTCAGGGCAGCCTGCAAGCGAGCGAAGACGCGTCGGGCGTAGTCGACGACCACCGCCCTATCCGGTAGCCGAAGGGCGTCTGCGGCCTCGTCGTCCATTTCCGTGCCGGTGTCGCGGCGGCCCATTCGTCCCACCGGCAAGCCCCACTGTTTCGCCAGCAATTCAGTCGCCCAAATCTGCCCAGGTGGCCCGACGCGCCCTACGAGCTCTGGCGTTTTCTCGACGATGACTTCCGCGAACCGATCATCCCAGCGCGCGATGTGCCAGACCTGCCACGCCACACTGTGGACTCGCGTCCCCATGGATCTCCCGAATTGCCTGTCGTCCGTGCCTTCAGCCGACTCGATGACCCGGCCGTGCGCGATGGCGTAATTCTTGGCAAGCAGACTGAGGGCATTCTCAGGCACCCCGACACACTACTCCGCCGCGGCGTCGAGGAGCCAGTCGGCGACGTAGCCGGCAAACGAGGTCCGCGGATAGAGGTGGAACGCTGACTCGACGCGGCGCTCGATGATCGCCTGGGCCTTCCCCAACAAGGTCTGGGCGCAACGGTTGGGGCCGAACGAGCGGGCGTCGAGATCGATGGGGACACCGCGCGCCAGGAACTCGCGCGCCCAGACGCCGCTAATCTCCAGTACCGTACGGTTGGCCGAAACGTCGACGATCGAGCCGAAGGCCCCATCGAGACCAGTGCGCAGCGCCTGTTCGAGGGTTTCCTGCTGGCCATCTGGACCGACGACGAGCCATTCGTCGGGGCCGAGCCACAGGGCGCGGCGTTCTTCACGGGACGCGACGTCATTCGGCACGACGGGCAGCGGGAAACCGAGTGCTGCAGCGAGCCGGTGCATCAGGTCAGCGTTATTCGGGTCGGCCCGGAGATTGACCTGCGAGACGAACGGAAGCTCGCGGATAGACAGCTCGCGACCGCTCGCCGCCGTGAGGGCGGCGAACCGTTCCGTGTAATGGGCGAGGGCGCTGCGCCGAACCGCCTCAGCTATCACGGCGGACATTCTCCTTGTCATAGAAGATCGGATCGGTCACGGTCGCGGCCACGGCATGCCCATTTAGCGGCGCATAGACAGTTGTGCCGACACGCTCCCGGCCGCTCTGCAGCATCGCGAGCGCGAAGGTGTGGCCGAGAGCGGCACTGCGGTAACTCGACGTCACGTGGCCGACCATCTTCGCGGGGGCTGCACCGTTGGGTTCCAAAATCAGCTGGGCACCCTCCGGCAGAATCACATCCCCATTGACCGGGAGCAGGCCGACTAGGTGTTTCCGATCAGGCCGCATCGCGTCGGTGCGCCGGTGTGAGCGCTGCCCGATGAACGCTTTCTTTTTCGAGACGATCCAGCTCATCCCCAGGTCCTGCGGCGTGACGGTGCCGTCGGTCTCCTGGCCGCAGATGATGTAGCCCTTCTCGGCGCGGAGTACGTGCATCGTCTCCGTGCCATAGGGCGTGATGCCCAATGGCTGGCCCGCCGCCATGACGGCTTCCCAGAGCGCCAGCCCGTACCAGCTCGGCGTCCAGAGCTCGTAGGCAAGCTCGCCTGAGAACGTGATCCGGTGGAGGCGGACCGGGATGCCGCCGGTCTCGCCTTCGCGAATTGCCATGAATGGGAAACTCTCCCGACTCGGATCGAGCCCGGGGAACAAGGCGCGAACGACGTCTCGGGAGCGCGGCCCGACCACGGCCACGTCGGACCAGTGATCAGTAACTGACGTCAGGTGGACCTTGAGGTCGGGCCACTCCGTCTGCAGCCATTCCTCCATCCAATCGAGGACGGCGGCCGCGCCGCCGGTTGTTGTGGTCGCGAGCCATCGGTCGGGCTCGAGGTGCATGACTACGCCGTCATCGAAGACCATGCCGTCTGCCGTGCACACCAGGCCGTAGCGGCAGAAGCCGACCTTGAGGTTGTCGAACGCGTTGGTGTAGATCCGGTTGAGGAACTCGGACGCGTCGGGGCCCTGGATATCGATCTTCCCGAGCGTCGACGCGTCCATCAGCGCCACGCCTTCGCGGGCGGCCCGGCACTCGCGGAGGACCGCGGCTTCTATCTCCTCACCCTCGCGAGGGAAGTACCAGGGCCGCTTCCACTGGCCGACGTTTTCGAAGACCGCACCGTTCGCGACGTGCCAGGGGTGGATAGCGGTCACCCGAATCGGATCGAAGAGATCGCCACGATTTCGGCCGGCCATCAGGCCAAATGACACCGGCACGTAGGGCGGGCGGAACGTCGTCACGCCGACAGCGCCGACTGGCTGACCGAGCTGCGCCGCGATGATGGCGGTTTCGTTGATGCCGGCGGTCTTCCCCTGGTCACTGCCGGTGCCGATCGTCGTGAATCGCTTGACGTGCTCGACTGAACGCATGCCGGCTCCCAGCGCACGCCGCACGTCCGCGACGGTGACGTCGCGCTCCAGGTCGACGAAGTGGGTCGACCATTCCCGCCCGTTACTTGGGACGACCCAGTAGGGCATGATCGTGCCCTGGCCCCGACCGCCCAGATCTCCAGCGGCGGCGCCGACGACCTCGACGTTGGGGGGCGCAGCGTCCGGCACGAAGCACGCTAGACCCTCCTCATAGCGAAGCCGACCTTGCGCCTGGCTGAAGAGATGTAGCGTCGGGTTGAAGCCGCCCGAAACGCAAAGCAGGTCGCACTGGACCTCGCGGCGCTGGCCGTCGCCGGTCAGGGGGGCGATCATCACTCCGCGAAGGCCCCCACCTTGCCATGCGAGCGTGTCGACGACAGCTTCGCCGGCGCGGACGTCCACGATCGCCTCGACGGTGATGCCGGCCCGCTTGAGGTCGGCCGCCACGAAATCAGTGCTGTCGTTGTTGGTGAAGATGACCGCACGCTTGCCCGGCGCGATGCCGTACCGATTCACGTAGGTCCGGGCAGCGCCGGCGAGCATGATGCCCGGCCGGTCGTTGTTCGCGAAGATGAGCGGGCGCTCGTGCGCCCCGGTGGCAAGCACGACCCGCTTCGCGCGGACCTGCCGGAGGCTGCCGCCGCTCGGTAGCCGCTCGGCGATGAGGACGAGATTCTGGTCGTAGTGGCCGAAGGCAGTCGCTCGGGTCAGCAGGCGAACATCCGGGGCGGATTCGAGTTTGGCGATGCCGTCGGCGAGCCAATCATTCCAGCCTGCGCCCAACAGCCGGCCGCCTAGCTCGGCTTGCTCATCGACCAGGATCACACGGTCGCCCGTTTGCGCGGCATCGAGCGCCGCCGTGATGCCAGCGCGACCGCCGCCGATGACCAGCACTTCGCAATGGGCATAGATCTTGTCGTAGCGATCAGAGCCCCCACCCTGCCCTCCCCCAGAGGGGGAGGGGGATATTGGGCTCCCCGCAACGGCGGAGGGAGAATCAAGCGAGAGGCGGCCGCGGCCGTTCAGTCCGACCGCTTCGAGGCCATCGACCAGCTCGACCTGGGTGGCGCGGAGCATCGTGTCGTTGCCGACGTGGACCAGGGCATTCGGTTCTTCGACGCCCGCGGTGAAGATGCCGCGAGGTCGTCCGTAGGTCACGCCCTGCGCGACCACGCCGACATCGTTCGCGAGCAGCGCCGAGGCGAGGGTGTCGCCAGCGTAGCCGCGGTAGTCCGTGCCATTGAAACGGAAAGAGAGCGGGCGCGACCGATCGATGCGGCCACCCGATGCCAGGCGGCTCATGGTGGCGTGATCTCGTGGGTCACGGTGTCGCGGACCAGGTTGAACCAGCGCCGGCAGCCGGCGGTATGCACCCAACGCTCGGCCATCTTGCCTTTCGGATTAGGCCGGAAGAAGACGAAGCGCGCCCAGGTGGCATCGTCGACGCTCGCCGGATCCGAAGGGTAGGCGACCTGGGCGGACCCGCCGTACTTGAACTCGACGTCCTCGCGGTCACCGCACCAGGGGCAGGGGATGAGCACGGCTAGTGCGCCACGGCGGCCGCGCCATGTTCGTCGATCAGCGCTCCGCTGGTAAAGCGCTCGAGTGCGAAGGGCGCGTTCAGTGGATGCGGCTCGCCGTGCGCGATCGTGTGCGCGTAGACCCAACCGGCGCCAGGCGTGGCCTTAAACCCGCCAGTACCCCAGCCGCAATTGATGTAAAGGTTCTCGATCGGCGTTAGCCCCAGAATCGGTGACGCGTCCGGAGACACGTCGACGATGCCGGCCCAGGTGCGAAGGACATGAGCGCGGTTGAAGATCGGGAACAGCTCACAGGCGGCTGCGAGCTGGAACTCGATCACATGCGGCGAACCGCGCTGCGCATAGGAGTTGTAGGGATCCATCCCGGCGCCCATTACCAGCTCGCCCTTGTGCGCCTGGCTCACGTAGACGTGGACCGCGTTCGACATCACGACACAATTCAGGACCGGCTCGAGCAACTCGGAGACGAGGGCTTGCAGCGGGTAGCTCTGGATCGGCAGATCGAGGCCGATCATGTCTGCCAGCACCGTGGAATGACCCGCCGCGCAGAGGGCCACCTTGTTCGCCGCGATCAATCCGCGGTTCGTGTGCACGCCGCGGACGCGCCCGGCCTCGAGGTCGAATCCGGTGACCTCGCAGTTCTGGATGAGGTCGGCACCCATCTCGTCCGCCTTGCGCGCGAAGGCCCAAGCGACGTAGTCGTGCTTCGCGATGCCGCCCCGCCGCTGCAATGTGCCGCCGATGATGGGGTAGCGCACATCAGGGGCGATGTTGACGATCGGGCAGAAGGCCTTGACCTCCGCGGGCGTGAGCCATTCGGCATCGATCCCGTTGAGCCGGTTGGCGTTGACGCGCCGCAGCGATTCGCGACGGTCGCCGAGGCTATGCACCAGGCTGAGCACGCCGCGCTGGCTGAAGAGGATGTCGTAATCGAGTTCTTGCGAGAGCGTTTCCCAGAGCTTGAGCGAGTGTTCGTAGATCGCGGCGCTCTCGTCCCACAGGTAGTTGGAGCGGATCACGGTCGTGTTCCGGGCCATGTTGCCGCCAGCCAGCCAGCCCCGCTCGAGCACGGCCACGTTGGTGATCCCGTGGTTGCGAGCCAGGTAGTAGGCGGTGGCGAGCCCGTGACCACCGCCGCCCACGATGACGACGTCGTACACGCGCTTCGGTTCCGGATTGCGCCAGAGGCGATCGGGGTGCGGGTGTGGTTCTGCCATCCTCTTCGAGCCCCTATATATAAAGGTATGGTCGAAGCAGCTCCCGACTGGTGGCAGACCTGGTTCGGGCCCGGGTATCTGGCGCTCTACGACGCCTTTCTTGCTGAGCGGACCCCGATCGAGGTCGACCAGATCGAGGCCCTGCTGCAGCTCAAGCCACCCCGCCGGATCCTCGACCTGCCCTGCGGCCAGGGGCGGCATGCGATCGAGCTCGCGCGCCGCGGCTACGAGGTGACGGGGGTCGATCTGTCCCCGTACCTACTGGGGGTGGCCCGGGAGCGTGCGTACGCATCCGGCGTCACGGTGGGCTGGCTCGAGGGCGATATGCGCGAGGCGTTACCCGGCGAGACCTTCGATCTGATTCTCAACCTCTTTACCAGCCTCGGCTACTTCGACGATGAGGCGGACGATCGTCGCGTGGTGCGCGTCGCCGCGTCGATGCTCGACCCCGGCGGGCGGTTTCTCCTCGAGGTGATCAATGGCCAGCGGATCATGGGCAATTTCCAGGAACGCGAATGGTTCACCGTCGGCGAGACGGCCGTGATGGAGCGCCGATCGCTCGATCGGCCGACGCATCGCATGGTGGTAGAGCGGACGGTCAGTTCAACGAATGGAGACGAAACGAGCGTCCACGCGGTCCGCCTTTACAGTGGCCCGGCCGTGAAAACGATGCTCGATGCTGCGGGCTTTAGCCGCGTGGAACTCTACGGCGACTGGGACGGGGCGCCGCTGACGCCGGAGAGCCTCCGGGTGCTCGCCGTCGGTACCATGCCGCCATGAAGCTTCTGCTCGAAATCCTGATTTCGGCCTTGCTGCATCCGCTCGCGTATCTGCTTGCGCTCATCAACATCCTGGGGCGCGACGATCTCACCGGAGGCCAAAAATTGCTCTGGGCGATCATCTGCATTGTTTGGGGCATTGGGCCGATCCTCTATGTAACGATCGGCGGCGGCGCCCTCTGGTAGTCGATCAGGCGGTTGCTCGTAGCACGTTGGTCGCGCCCGCAATCTGCAGCGGGCCGGGGCCAAGCTCCGTTTCGATGGCGCGCCTGGCGCGCTCGAGCAACGCGGTTCGCTCGCTGGGCGACACCTGATCCAGGCGGAGTGCCATCGACCACCAGCCGGCAGACATCTCGATGAAGTGCCGCGGACTGGACCAGGTGGTCGACTCCTCGTAGCGCGCGACATCGACCGCGCTGAAGCCGGCCTGTTTTGCGGCGCCGGCAAAGGACTCTTCATCTTCAACGATCCGTCGGGTCGCAAACTGGTCGCGCGCCTTCGGCGCTGGCGGGAGCGCGCCGCCGATCGCACGCTCGAGGATGGCCTGTGCAGCGCTGGGCTGCGACGGATCGACGGGCACGCTTGCCGCCAGCCGTGAGCCCGACTTGAGGACGCGCCTGGTTTCCGACAGCGCCCGTCGCAGGTCCGGGACGAACTGCAGGCCATGGCCACAGATGGCCGAATCGAAGCTGTGATTGGGAAAGCGAAGCTCTTCCATGTCCATCAGCTCGAACCGCACCGGGAGGCCGGGCGGGGTCTCGCGCTGCGCCAGCTCGATCATCCCGGGGGCCAGGTCGATTCCCACCACGGTGCCGCCAGGTGAAACGGCGATGGCGAGGGGGTAGCTGAGCGTTCCGGGGCCACAGGCCAGGTCGAGGATCCGCTGGCCCGGCGTGGGGTCGAGCCAGTCGACTGCGGCGGTCCGGCCGTGAGCCTCGCCTCTGGCCATGACCTCGTCGAGGCGTCGTTTATAGGCGGCGGCAACGCGGCTGAAGGTGCCCGGGTAAAGGTCCTTGGCGGCTGGCTGTTCCAAATAAAAAGGGCGGGAGCCCAGCTCCCGCCCCTCAGGATAATCAGTCGTTAATCGCGCTCGCCTTTGGCGCAGGTCGTCGGTGTCTCCTGGATGACGGTGATCTGGATCGTCTCCGTGATCGTGATCAGCACGGTCTGGCACGTCACGGTGATGGTGCCGGTCGAGTGGCCATCACCCAGGGCAATGATGGCGATCGTGTTGAACTCGGCGAGCTCGTTCTCTTCGTCCTGTGGTGTCACGACCTTGAGGTGGGCGAAGCGGTCCTGGTCGCTCTTGATGGCGGCAACGATCGGCGCGACGCTACCGTGGATCTGCGACTTCGCCGTCGCCAGCTGCGGCTGGACCTTGGCGGCGACCTGCGAGCTGGTAACCGCCTTCGTGACCTGCGTGCCGCAAGAGGACTCGGTCGCGTTCAGCTTGCCAATGAGGTCATCGCCAGCTTTCTTCACCGCGCTGACCAGCACGACCTTCGCGTGCTCGTCAACCGGCTGAATCACGGCGACCGTGTTGTGGTCGTCGTGCGAGACGATGATCAAAGTCGTGGGGACAGCCGCAACGGTCAGCACACTCACTGCGGTAATGGTGATGATCCGTTCGCTGATCCACGCGGTCAGGATCGTGAACATTACGCTGGGCCTCCTTGAGGATCGGCTCCTCTGGAAAGATGAACGCCGGATAAAAGCCGGTCATCGACGCCGGACGGCGGCTGTTACCGCCCTGTATCGGCGTGGTCAAGCGTCGCGACGTGACCGTCGGTGGCCCGTCACTCGCCGGCGCCCCGGCGGTGGCAGCTTTGTGTTGACGCCTAAACTTGAGCGCGGCTATACTTCGCGCAATATGGGCTCCAGGCAGAGGGGGTGCAATCCAGTTGTCGGAGATCAAGGTTCGCGAGAACGAGACCTTTGAGAGCGCCCTTCGCCGCTTCAACAAGAAGATCAAGCAGAATGGTGTTCTCTCGGAAGTCCGCCGGCGTGAGCACTACGAAAAGCCCAGCGTAAAGCGCAAAAAGAAGATCGCGGCGGCGCGCAAGCGGCGGGCTCGCACTACGTAATCTGACCCGCCGAAAGGCCGAGGCGATCCTGGTGAACATATGAGGCAGCGCGGCTCCTCAGCGATCGATCAACTCCGCCGGCGCGGGCGCCTGTTCGCGCGCGATCTCCGGCTGGGGCATATCGGCGCCGGTGGGCGCTGGCCGCCGTATCTGCGTTCGGGGGTCATCACACTGGTGCTGGCGCTCGCCACCGCACTCGTGGTGGCCCAGAACTTCCTGCCAAACCGGCTGAGCCTTCGCGCGGGTGACGTGTCCAGCCAGGACGTTGTCTCCCAGCGCTCGGTTCGCTACGAGAGCCAGACCAGGCGCGAGGAGGCGAGGACCGCTGCATTGGCGCAAGTCCCCGACCAGTTCGACGGAGCCGTCAGCAGTCAGCAGCGACAGGCGGTCGATTCGCTCGCGACCAAGGTCGCCGAACTGCGCGCATCCTCGAGCTCAGGGCCCGACCGCTCGGCCCAGTTGAGCCTGCTGGAGCCGCAACTGAGTGATGCACAACGGCAGTACCTCCTGCAGGCGGATGAGGGAACCGTTGCCTCCGTCTTCAAGAGTGCCGGCGATATCCTGCAGGCCCTCGAGAGCAACGGGATCAAGGCCGACACACTCAAGAGCGCCCAGGACACGGCGCAGACCCGGGCCGCGGCGCTTCACCTTGACGCCACGGGCGCCTCGGTCGTTGCGACCCTGGTGCGAGCGCATTTGAAGGTGAACTTCCTCTCCGCGGAGACGACACTCAAACGCCAGCAGGCGAGCGATGCGGTGCCATCGGTCTTCGTCAATGTGGCGCAAGGTCAAACGATCATTCGATACGGCGACCTGGTCACCCCCTTCCAGCTGGAAGAGGCGCAAGCGGTCGGGCTGCTCGCGCCCACGACCGACTGGGCCCGCATCCTTGCCGTCTTCATGCTGGTCATCATCCTGTTCGCTGTCGCACTGGGATATCTCGGGCAGTTCCGGCCCGCGATTCTCCGCGATCCTCGACAGCTCGCAACCCTCGGCGGCTTGATGCTGGTGCTGCTGGTCGTGGCCAAGGTCGTCGTGCCGATCAATCCCAACGCGCAGTACATGGTGCCAATGGCGGCGGTGCCACTCCTCGTCGCCGCCCTGATGGACACAGGACTCGGCATCATCGTCGCCCTCGCCGTCGGCTTACTGACCGGCATCATCGCCGACAACGTTCTGCCCCTGACCCTCGTCGGATTCCTGGGTGGCGCCATCGGGTCGATCTACGTGCATCGGCTCGAGCGGCTCGGTCAGTGGGTCACCGCCGGCATCCTCGTGGCCGGAGCGCAGTTCGTGGCACTCGTCTCGCTCTCCCTGATCGAGCGCCACCAGTCGCTCGACGAGATCCTGGCGATCGGCGCGCTCGCACTCGTCAACGGCCTGGTCTCGGCCTTGATCGCCGCCGGATCACTCACGTTCCTGGGGGAGATCACACGCGTCATCACGCCCATGAAGCTGCTGGAGTTGATGACCCCCAACAACCCGCTGCTGAAGCGGCTGATGGTGAGCGCGCCTGGCACCTACAACCACTCGATCGTCGCGGCCAACCTCGCGGAGACGGCGGCCGAGGCGGTCGGCGCCAACCCGGTGCTGGCGCGCGTCGGCTGCTATTTCCACGACATCGGGAAGATCCGCCGGCCCCACTTCTTCGTTGAGAACCAGGCGGACATTGGCAACATCCACGAGAACCTGTCGCCGACGACGAGTTCCGACATCCTCAATGCGCACGTCACCGAGGGCGTTGAGCTGCTCAAGCAATACCGCTTCCCGACGGCGATCCGTGAAATCGTGCAGCAGCATCAGGGCACGACGGTGAAGCGCTACTTCTACCGCCAGGCGCTCGAGCAGGGACTCGACGTCCGAGAGGACGACTTCCGCTATCCGGGCCCGCGGCCGCGGTCCAAGGAGGCGGCCATCGTCATGATCGCCGACACGATCGAAGCGTCGGCCCGCACCTTGAAGGATCGCAGCACTGAAGGGATCCGCGACCACGTGCACCGCATGATCCAGGGATTCATCCGGGACGCGCAGCTCGACGAATGCGATCTGTCGTTCCGCGATCTCCACCTCGTGGAAGAAGCGATGTCGAACATGGTGGTCAGCATCTACCATGCCCGGATCGAGTACCCGGCCGCGGTGCAGGAGACGGCGACCGCCGGCGCGGCGGTCGATACCACCGGTGGCGGTCACGACGGTACCCTCGACGCCGAAGACAAGACGATTCCGTTGCCTAGACCTGCCGCAAGGCCGCGCCCGAGCCCCTCGTAAGAGCGTCGACGGGCCGCTCCCCGCAAGCGGGGGAGGGGAAAGGTCCGCATTTGCCGGGCGCAATGTTGACGGCCTGATTTCGATATGTATGCAGTGGTGCTTTCGGGCTCGGTTATTGTCCTTGCCTACGTGGCGGCAGCTGCTGTGATCATCCCCGCCATCTCGATGATCGGCTTCGGCAGGGTTCCCAAGTTCCTTCGCCGGGGCACGAATCCGAGCAAGACGCGGACCCGGATGGAGGGTGGCGGCCTCTTCTTGATCGGCGCCTTCATCCTGACCGATGCGCTGGCCGCCGACCTTGGCCGGCGGTCCGAGGTTCCGCAAGATTGGATCCTGCTGGTCTGGGTCCTGCTGGCCGCCGGTCTGATCGGCATCCGCCTGCTGGCGGGTCGCGCTGACAGCAGCGCCGGCAAGCCGACCGCGTAACCGACCCGCAGCCCGGTTACGATACTCGCGTGCTCATCCAGATGAGCCGTTGGGGTCCAGCATCGCTTGCTGCCGGCGTGGATCTGGATAGCCTCAAAAAGGTGCTGCAAGCGGGCGCACGGATGCTCAAGGTCTCAGACGAGACGGTGACGGTGTTGACGCTCACGGGTGATGCGCACCTCCAGGAATACAACCGACGCTATCGGGGACTGGATGAGCCGACGGATGTGCTCGCCTTCGCCGCCCAGGAGGCGCCGGTCGACCAGCGCTTCCAGGCGCCCCCGGGCACCGAACATTGGCTCGGTGACATCGTCATCTCTCTGCCTCGTGCCCGCCAGCAGGCAAGCGAGGCCCACCACCCCGTCAATGCCGAGGTGCGCCTGCTCGCCGTGCATGGGTTCCTGCACCTGCTTGGCTATGACCATGCGGAACCGGACGAGGAAACCGCGATGACGGCGCTGACCAACCGGATCCTGGCGGCCGCGCCGTGACGCCGCGCTCCGACGCCGAGTTCGAAGCGGAACGGATTGGCAGCCCGAGCCGGGCGCGCCGGGTCGACCTGCGGCGAACGATCTACAGCTTCCGTCACGCCGGCCGTGGTTTCGCCTGGGCGCTGACGACACAGGCGAACTTGCGCGTGCACCTGATCGCGGCCGTCGTCGCGCTGATTGGGGCGCTGCTGCTGCGCTTTTCGGCGATTGAGTTCGTCGGCCTCGTCCTCTGCTTTGCGGTCGTGATTGCCGCGGAACTCTTCAACACGGCGTTCGAAGTGCTGATCGATTACGCCTGGCCGGAGCATCACCCGATGATCGGGCGGGCCAAGGACGTCGCGGCGGCCGCGGTCCTGATGGCCGCCGCCGGTGCCGCGGTGGTCGGAATCCTCCTCTTCGCGCGACACATCTTTCACCTGTCGTGACCTCCGCCGCGGAGGTGGTGAAGGGTGCGCTCGACGCCCTTGAGGCGCGGGACTGGGACGGGTTCGCCCGCCGGTTGCATCCCGATGTCGTGCATCGAACTCCCGGCGTACCCGAGCCGATCCTGGGACGCGATGCCTTCGTCCTGCTCAGCCGTCAGGCGGTGGCTCGGGCGCCCGACGTCAGCTTCGAAATCGAGCGGCTGGTCACGGAGGGTGACACGGTGGTCGTCATCGGGGAGTGGACGTTCACCGGTCCGGCAGGCCGCGTCCGCCAGCCCTCGGTCAGCGTCATCGATCTCCAGGACGGCCTCATCTGGCGGGACCTGGAGTATCTCGGCCTGGCAACCTGAAATTCCGGATGGCCGGCGAAGTTACACGAGTGTGACGGCGCGGATCGCGGTCATCGACGACGAGGCGCCCAATCGCTCCTACCTGGAGACGCTGCTCGGCACGGCCGGCTTCGAGGTGCAGGTGGCCGCCGGTGGGGACGAAGGCATCGCGCTGGTCGAGAAGGAGCGTCCCGACCTGGTGCTCGTTGACCTCATGATGCCCGAGGTCGACGGCTTCGCGGTTTGCGAGCGGATCCGCAAGGGGCCGGCCGGCGCCGGCACGCAGATCATCGTGCTGTCCGCGCTCGACGCGGTCGACGGAAAGGTCCGAGCACTCGAGCTGGGTGCGGACGACTACCTGGTGAAGCCGGTCGAGTCTCGGGAACTGGTGTCTCGCATCAAGGTGATGATCGATCGCGCCGACCGGCTGCGGCAGCAGGGGTCACAGGCGCGGGGCCGGCTGATCGTGGTCGCCGGTGCCAAGGGCGGCATCGGCACCAGCACCGTCGCCATCAACCTGGCGGCATCGCAGGCAGCCAGCAAAGGCGCGGATGCCGTGGTACTCGCGGACCTGGCGGTCCCGGTCGGGACGCTGGGCAGCATGCTCAACATCGAGGTAGCTGACGGGTGGGCGTGGGGCGAGGGTCTGGGCGAGGGCGTCAGTGTCCATCGGCTGCGGAGCTACCTGATGCGCAACCCGCAAATTCCGTTCCGCTTACTTCCGGGCGTGCGTCGTGGTTCGGCCTACCGCGACATCTCGTCCGAGGCGATCAGCAACTTCGCAACGGCACTGCGTGGCCTGGCCGAGACGATCGTCGTCGACCTCGGAAACCAGCCGTCGCCGTTTGCGCAGCCACTGCTTCGCGAGGCCGACGTTATTTGTATCGTGGTCGAGCCGGAAGTCATCTGTGTCGAACTGACGGGGCCGTTCCTGGACCGGCTGCGCTCGACCGGTATCCTCAGCCATCGCATCCGGCTCGTGATTTCGAACCCGCATGGCAGCCTGCAACTGAGTCGCACCGAGGTGGCGGCCGCGTTATTGAAGATCGAGGTGGCGGGGATGATCCTCTACCAGCGCGATGACTTCTCGGCGGCGAGCAAGCGTCGCCTTCCGATTGTCGTCCAGCAGCCGCAGGGTCAGGCTGCCACCCAGTTCAAGGAACTTCTGCAGGCGCTCACCGCGGTCTGAGCGCCGATCGTCGCCAAGGCCGAAGTAAACTGAACGGCATTCGCGCCACCCCTCCTGCTATAGAGCCGCGCCGTCGCGCCGTTCTACAGGTCTCCGCTCTCCAGTACCCCGAATTCCGCCGCTATTTCGTCGGCCAGGCGGTGTCGGTCGTTGGCACCTGGATGCAATCGGTTGCGGCGGCCTGGCTGGTGCTGCAGCTCTCGCACAACTCGGCCCTGGCCCTGGCGCTGTTTGGGGCGTTCAGCTACGGCCCGGTCCTCGTGTTCGGCCTTTACGCCGGCACACTCGTCGACCGATTCGCGCATCGAGATGTGCTGCTGCTGACACAGGTGATCTCGATTGTGGGCGCCGTGCTCTATGCGGCGCTCACCTCGACGCACAGCATCACGCTGCCAATCGTCATGGCGCTCGCCGCGGTCCTCGGCGTGAACCAGGCGCTTTATTTCCCGGCGCGCCAGGCAACCGTGCTCGAGATGGTGGGTCGTGGCGAGCTCGCCAGCGCGGTTGCGCTCAACTCGATCGCCTTCAACCTCGCCCGCATCGTTGGCCCAGCGCTGGGCGGCATCGTGATCGCGATCGTTGGCGTCGCCGCCTGCTTCTGGCTCAATGCCTTCAGCTACCTGGGCGTGATCGTTGCGTTGCTCACCATTCGTCGGCGGCCTCTGACCCCAGGGCCGCCGCAGACCGCGATCCAGCTGATCGGTGAAGCCCTGCGCTACGTGGTGCGCACCCCGACATTGGCCGGCCTCTTCCTGTTGCTTTTTGTCGCCGGCACCTTCGGCGCGAACTTCAACCTCGTGCTGCCGCTCTTCACTCGCGTGGTCCTGCATGCCAACGCCGACACGCTCGGTTACCTGTTTGCGGCGCAGGGCGTCGGGTCCTTGATCGGCGCCGTGACCATGACGCTCGCCGGCGGATTCCTGCTCGAGCCGCGCCGCATCGTGCTGGGGGCGCTGCTCTTCGCGTCGATGGAGCTCGCCTTCGTGATCGTCCCGGGCTTCACGCAGGCGATCATCCTGCTGGTCGTCATCGGGTGGTCGTTTGCCGTTTACTCGATTGGGACCAACACCATCGTGCAGGTGCGAGCGCCCGACCGAATGCAGGGTCGCATGGTCAGCCTTTACTCGATGCTTTTTATCGGGGTGACGCCGATCGGCAACGTCTTCGCCGCCATCGTGGCGCACTTCCTGGGACCAGCGGCGGCCGTCTGGCTGGGGGGCGCACTCACCGCCGCCGGCGGGCTGGCCGTGATGGTGTACTTCCTCACGAGACCCGATTGAACTCGGTCATGGCGCGGTCGATCCCGTGCTCGACGGTGAACAGGACGGCGTCGGCGGTCCGGCCAACGATCGCCGGGAGCTGAGCGCGTTCCTCGGATGTAAAAGGACTCAAGACGTAGTCGACGCCGTCGCCAGGCGGACGGCCGATGCCGACCCGGAACCGGATGAAGTCCTGGCTACCAAAGGAGCCGATCACCGAGTCGATCCCATGGTTGCCCGCCGAGCTGCCGCTCTTGCGAAGGCGCAGCCGGCCGAAGGGATGATCGAGGTCATCGTGAATGATCAGCGTGCGTTCCAGCGGCACG
>DATBYU010000103.1:0-16709 GCA_036513555.1 Candidatus Dormiibacterota bacterium
ACCAGCTTCATGACCTCGATCTCCTTTCGCCGGAGGTAGATCGCAGTACGGATGGTGAGCATGATGATGAAGACCGACAGCCCGGTCAGCCCGACGATCAGGACGAGGCCGGCGATGCCCGCGACGCGAGCCAGAAGAATGATCTTGTCGATGACGTTGGGCTCGTAGTTGGTGCACGGCGACTTGTCACACAGCGGCGAGCTGCGCGCTGCCTGGTCCATCGCGCCCAGGTTCCGGATATCTTTGACGGTCACGTCGAGGCTGGCGGGCAGCGGATTGGTGCCCAGCGTGTCGATCACGCTCGGGTCCAACGCGGGTAGCTGCCTGAACCGTGCCATGGCCTGGTCTTTGGAGACATACGTCACGCCGCTCACGCGCGGGTCGGCCTCGAAGTGCAACTTCCAATCCATGGCGCTGCTGAGCGGGGTGTCGTCGGCCACATAAATCGAGATGGCGCTCGCTTTGGTTTTCTCGAGCGCCACGATCTGGTCGAGCGAGTGCAGCACGAGCAGCAAGCTGCCGAGCGCCAGCAGCACGACCCAGACGATGAGCACACTCGCGATGCTGACGGCCGCATTGCGCCAGAAGTTCTGCCACGCGCTGCTGAAGGCGAAATCAACGCGATTCCAGAGCCGGTGCATGGTACCCTCCTGCATCCTCGTCTCTGACAATCTGTCCGCCCTCGATCGCGACCACGCGCCGTCGCATGACGTCGACGATCTCGCGGTTGTGGGTCGCCATCAAGACCGTCGTCCCCCGAGCATTGATCTGTAGCAGCAGCTGGATGATTTCCCAGGAGGTCGCCGGGTCAAGGTTCCCGGTCGGCTCGTCGGCGAGAAAGATCCGCGGATCGTGGACGAGCGCCCGCGCGATCGCGACCCGCTGCTGCTCGCCGCCGGAGAGCTGATCGGGAAACTTGTTCTCTTTGCCTTCCAGTCCAACGATGCTAAGCACCTCTTCGACCTTCGGCTTGAGGTGCCGCAGGGCGCCTTCGGTCACACGCAAGGCGAAGGCGACGTTTTGGAACACCGTGAGGTTGGGGAGCAGCTTGAAATCCTGAAACACCATGCCGATCTTGCGTCGGAGGAAGGGTAGGTGGCGGCGCTTCAACCGGCTGAGGTCTTGACCCTCGACGTGGATCTTGCCGGCGGTCACCTTCTCTTCGCGGATCAAGAGTCGCACCAAGGTCGACTTGCCGGCACCGCTTGGTCCGACGAGGAAGACGAAGTCCTGCTTGGGGATCACGAGCGTGACGTCGCGCAACGCCACCGTGCCATTGGGATATTGCTTGTGCACGCCCTGCAGGCTGATCTGCGGCACAGCCGGCATTACCGTGGCCATGCGCACCCGCTCTGGCAGCGTCGTCGGTGTCGGCTGGGTTGTGACTGTTGCTGGCACGAGAACAAATCCATTCCGAAAGCCGTGGCCGCGACGGGCCGGGCCCTAAGGGGCCGAATAACTCCGGAAGTATAGGTCATCCGGTCGCGCATTGCTGCCTCGCTTCACTCTGCGTCCAAAGCCATCCGGACTCCCTCTTTATACTCAGGCGAATGCCCACCTCGGCCGTCCCGTTGCTGCGCATCGAGCGGGGCGAGGTCGAGGAGGGACTCCAGCGCGGGCACCTGGTCGCGGTCGACGGCACGGGCACGATCGTCACCTCGCGGGGCGACCCGAGCCGTCCGACGTACTTCCGTTCATGCGCCAAGCCGTTCCAGGCGATCGCCGCGTTGCGTACCGGCATCGTGGAGCGCTTTGAGCTCACGACCGAACACGTCGCCATCATCTGCGCGTCCCATAGCGGCGAGCCCCGACATGTCGCGGTGGTTCGCGATCTGCTGACGCACGCCGAGCTCGACGAGTCCGCCTTGCAATGCGGCGCTCACTGGCCGTACGACGAGGCCGCGGCCAGCGTCGTGCGGCGCGAGATGACGGAGCCGCTGCCGGTCTTCAACAACTGTTCCGGCAAGCACAGCGGCATGCTGGCGGCCGCGCGGGTGCTGCACGCCCCGCTCGCGACTTATCTCGAGCCCTCGCATCCGGTGCAGCAGCGCATTCGAGAGGTGATCGAGGAGTTTACGGGCTGCCCGACCACCGACGCGGTCTATGGCATCGATGGCTGCAGCGCGCCCAACCCGGCGGTGCCGCTCTCCGCCATGGCAAGTGGCTTTGCCCAGCTCGTCACCTCTGACGACACCGCGGCGAGGACCGCGGTGGAGGCGATGACGACCGACCCGTTCCTCGTGGGTGGGACGCAACGCTTCGACACCGCGTTGATGGAGGTGACCCAGGGCCGGCTGCTGGCCAAGGGCGGCGCCGCCGGCGCGCACTGTACCGCCGACCGGCGGTCGGGTATCGGCCTTGCCCTCAAGCTGGAGGACGTGGATGGCACGTGGATCTCCGCCGCCGTCATGGCCGCACTGGCCGACCAGGGCTGGCTTTCGCCGGACGAGCAGCAGGCCCTGCAGCGCTTTGCCCACCCGAGACTGCGAAACCACAAAGGTCTCGAGGTGGGGCGCGTAACGGCCGTGTAACGCCGGGCGTGACTGGCCCGTTTCCCCGGTTATATGGCCGTGCGCCGAATCCTGGGCTGGCCTCATCCGCGGCAGGTCATCGTCAGCGCCCTGATTGCGCTCCTGGTGGCCCTCTACGCGTACCTCTACCTCCTCCCGCTCCTGGGCCCACACGCCCCGCGCGCCGACGACTTCCAGGACTACCTGTTTGCGGCACACCAGCTCGCCAGTGGCGGGGACCCGTACGCCAACTTCATCCGCAACCATGTTCCCTGGGACTGGTCGCTGAGCAGCGGCTATCTCTACCCGCCGGCGTTCGCGGTGATCCTCATCCCACTGACCTGGGTCTCGAACGACCTGGCAGTGCGGATCTGGCTGCTGCTGATCCAGGCGGCGATGGCCGCCAGCCTGCTGATCGTGTACGCCGTCATCGGTCGACCACGGCGCTCGGAGCTCCTCTGCCTGGCGGCGGTGATGACGACCTTCTTTCCGCTGGCGAGCAGTGTCTTGACCGGAAGCATGAACACCCTCCTGCTGCTGTTGCTCACCGGCGCCTGGGCCAGCTGGCGGCGGCGCAAGGACGTCCTCAGCGGGGTGCTGATCGGCACCGCCGCCGTCTTCAAGCTCTTTCCGCTTGCCCTCCTCCCCTATCTCGCCTGGCGCCGGCACTGGAAACTGCTCGCCGCGGTTGGCGTCACCGGAGTTGCCGGGCTCGGACTGGGGCTGGCGGTGACCAGCTTCGCCCATAACCTCTATTACTTCCGCGAGATGCTGCCGCACCTGGCGGCCGGGACGGGCTATCGCGAAAATCAGTCGCTGGCGGGCTTCACGGCTCGGATCTGCCAACCATCAACCGCCGACGCCGGCGGCGGCGCCGGCTGGTGCGGCCGGGCGCTCGACTGGCCGCTGCTGTTGCTCCTGCTGTTCATCGTGCTGCGCGCGACCTCGCGGCCGGCGCGCTCCGGGTTGGAGTTCGCGCTCGCGATCAGCGCCCTGCCGCTGATCAGCAGCGTGACCTGGAGCTTCCACCTCGTGGTCCTCATCCTGCCGATCGCCCTGCTGATCCGGCAGGCCTTCGCGGGTGCGATGTCGCGGCTCGCCGGGCGATTCCTGCTGGCGGCGTGGCTCTGTTTCTCCGTGGGGCCCGCCCTGCACTACCTGCTGATCTATCACCCGCTGCCCCAGCTCCCGGGCATCCTCGAGCTGCTCCCGCTGGGCTTGACACGCCTTTTCGGCGAAGCCTACTTCATCGGGACGCTGATCGTCTTCGGCAGCGTTTGGGTGGCCTTGCGCAACGAGCGCCGGCTCGTGGCGGCCGCCGGCGAGCTCGCGCCGGCGGCCTGACCGCTTTCGGCTAGGCGGCCTGGCCTTCCCGACCGGCGTCGAGCCGGAGGAAGGCCTCCATGAAGTTGTCGAGGTCGCCGTCGAGCACTGCCTGGACGTTGCCGATTTCCAGGCCCGTGCGATGGTCCTTGACCAGGGTGTAGGGATGCAGCACGTAGCTGCGGATCTGGCTGCCCCACTCGTTCGATTGGTGCGCACCCTTCAACTCCTGGCGCTGCTCTGACCGCTGCTGCTCACGGAGCGCCACCAGGCGGGAGCGCAGCACCTTGAGCGCCAGTTCGCGATTCTTGATCTGCGAGCGCTCGTTCTGGCAGGTGACGATGATGCCGGTCGGCAGGTGCGTCATCCGGACGGCCGACGACGTCTTATTAACGTGCTGGCCGCCGGCGCCACTCGACCGGTAGACATCCACCTTCAAGTCTTCCGGCCGGATCTCGATGTCGCCATCGTCCTCGATCTCCGGGATCACCTCGACCAGCGCGAACGACGTGTGCCGCCGGTGGGCCTGGTCGTAGGGCGAGAGCCGGACCAGGCGATGCACACCGCGCTCGGCGCGGAGCCAGCCGAACGCACGCTTGCCCGAGATGCGGACCGTGACGCTCTTGTAGCCGGCCTCTTCCCCTGGGGACTCGTCGATGATCTCGGCGGGCATCTTGTTGCGTTCCGCCCAGCGGAGATACATCCGCAGCAGCATCTCCGCCCAGTCCTGCGAGTCGGTACCGCCGGCGCCGGCGTGGATGCTGACCAGCGCGGGATTATCGGCGTAGGGGTTGGCGAAGAGGAGGTCGACCTCCTGACGGCTGACATCCGCATCCAGCGCGGCGAGGTCGTGCCGGAGGGTGTCCTCCAGATGCCCGTCGTTCTCCGCGATCGCCATCTCCGCGAGGCCGATCACGTCCTTGGCGCGCGTTTCCAGCTTCCGCCACACCGAGAGCTCATCGCGCAGCCCCTTGGCTTCCTGCGCGAGCCGTTGCGCGCGCGGGGGATCCTGCCAGAGGTCGGGGTCGTTTAGATCGTTCTGAAGCGCGTCGAGGCGCGCGGCCTTCGCAGGAAGGTCAAAGATGCTCCTGGAGCTGAAGAATCTTCTTCAGCAGGTCGTTGCCGTGTTCGAGGATCTCTTCCATCACTAGTTTCCGTGGCAGTTCTTGAAGCGCTTGCCGCTGCCGCAGGGGCAGATGTCGTTGCGCCCGACGCCGGCGAAGTTCAACGATTGCGGCCGGCGGAACGGCGGGCGCACGGGCACGGCTGGGCTCGCCGCCGGGGCCTTCGGCACGGCGGTTTTCGCCTCCTTGCTCGACGCAGCTTTCTTCTTAGCCATCGCCGGAAATCCTACCCGAAGACGGCCAATCCTGAACGTGACCCGCTCCGGGGTATGCTCCGCTGGGAAAGGACCGGTCAGTGATCGACAAATCAAAACTGCCAGCCGATCTCTGGCTCCGCATGGTATGGGCTCCCCAGGCGAGCACGGACCCCGATGACCGTCCGATCGCTCTCGTCGTGGACCGCAAAAGGTTCTGGATTTCGGCGATTCCCATGGTCCTGGGCCTCCTGGTCGCGATTGGCCTCCTGCTGGCTCGTGCCTCGGCAGCGCTGGTGCTCCCGGTGCTGGCGCTTATGTTCCTGACCTACCGGTACGCTCGTGGAGGGCAGACGGGCTACTACGAGGTTCGCGAGGACGGTACCCTGGGTGACTTCCTCGGAAGCCAGATACCGGCCGCGCTCAAAGGGATGCGTCCGACGAAACCGTGACGGCCAGTCGCCTGCGGCCTAGCGGCCGTGGCACTTCTTGTACTTCTTGCCGCTGCCGCAGTAGCAGGGGTCGTTCCGGCCGATCTTGCCCGCCGGCGTCTGCGCGGGATTTGACCCGCCGTTGCCGTCTCCGGCAACCGGCTCGACCGCCCGGGTCGGGCCCATGACCTGACGTGGGGGTGGCGGCGGCTTTGGGGGTTCGTTGACGAGCTGCACCCGAAAGACGGTGGAGGCGATGTCGAACTGGATGTCGTTGAGCAGCTCCTGGAAGGCCTGGAAGGCTTCGTTCTTGTACTCGACCAGTGGGTCCTTCTGCCCGAAGGCCCGCAGCCCGATGCCTTCCTTGAAGTGCTCCATCATCGTCAGGTAGCTGATCCACTTGGAATCGATGGTCTTGAGCACCACGAACTGCTCGACCTTCCGCATCATGGGCGCGGTCACCTCGGCTTCCTTGGCCTCGTACGCCGTCTGCGCGTACTCCATCAGCCGCTCGACGACGGCTTCCTTGGTCTCGCCGAACTCGTCGGCAGCGAGCTCGCTGAACGGGGGCAGCGGAAAGACCAGGCTCAGCTGACCCACCAAGCCTTCGAGGTCCCAGTTGTCGGGATGCCGCGACTCGCAGCGCTCGTTGACTGCGTCCTCGACCACTTTGCGCACCCATGACAGCACCAGTTCGCGCAGATCGACGCCTTCGAGGACCTTGCGGCGCTCGCCGTAGATGATCTCGCGCTGCTTGTTCATGACGTCGTCGTACTCGACGAGGTAGCGGCGAGCGTCAAAGTTGTGCCCCTCGACCTTGGTCTGCGCACCCTCGATCTGGCGCGACACCATTCGCGATTCGATCGGCTCGTCGTCCGCGACGCGGAGCATGTTCATCATGCCCTTGATGCGATCGCCACCGAAGATGCGCATCAAGTCGTCGTCGAGCGCCAGGAAGAAGCGCGAGGAACCTGGGTCACCCTGGCGGCCGGCACGACCGCGGAGCTGATTGTCGATCCGGCGGCTCTCATGCCGCTCGGTGCCGACGATGTGGAGTCCGCCACCGGGAGCCACACCGGGCCCGAGCACGATGTCGGTACCACGGCCGGCCATGTTGGTCGCGATCGTGACCGCGCCCGGCTGGCCGGCGTTGGCGACGATCAGCGCCTCCCGTTCGTGCTGCTTGGCGTTGAGCACTTCGTGCCGAACGCCGCGCTTTTCCAGCAGGCGCGCCAACCGCTCCGATTTCTCGACCGAGACCGTCCCGACCAGGACGGGGCGACCGGCGCTGGCGACCTCCTGGATTTCGTCGGCGACCGCGTTGAACTTCGCGTCTTCGGTCTTGTAGATGAGGTCGGGATTGTCCTCCCGGATCATTGGCTTGTGGGTCGGGATCACGACCACCTGCAGCTTGTAGATCTTGTCGAACTCCTCGGCCTCGGTGACCGCGGTTCCGGTCATGCCCGCCAGCTTGGTGTAGAGGCGGAAATAGTTCTGGTAGGTGATGGTGGCCAGCGTTTGCGTCTCCTGCTGGACCTTGACGCCTTCCTTCGCTTCGACCGCCTGATGCAGGCCGTCGGCCCAGCGACGGCCGGGTTGCTGGCGGCCAGTGAACTCGTCGACGATGATCACCTCGCCGTCCTTGACCAGGTAATCACGGTCGCGCTTGTAGAGCGTGAAAGCCTTGAGCGCCTGGTTGATCTGGTGCGCTTCGTCGACGTGCTCCAACTCGTAGACGTTCTTGATGCCGGTCCAGCGCTCGATCTTGGCGATCCCCTCCTCGGTCAGGGCCGCCGACTTCGTCTTCTCGTCCACCGTAAAGTCCTCGGTGGCGAGGCGCGGGATCAGCTTGGCGTACTGGTAGTACTTCTCGGTCGACTCTTGCGCCTGGCCGGAGATGATCAACGGGGTTCGCGCTTCATCGATCAGGATGCTGTCGACTTCGTCAACGATCGCGAAATTCAGGCCGCGCTGCACGCATTGCGAGAGATCAACCGCCATGTTGTCGCGCAGGTAGTCGAAGCCGAACTCGCTGTTCGTCCCGTAGGTAATGTCGGCCTGGTAGGCCTCCGCCCGGGTCACCGGGCGCAGGTGCTGCAACCGCGGATCCGGGTGGGTCTCGTCGAGGTAGTCGGGGTCGTAGACCAGTGACATCTCGTGACCGATGACGGCCACGCTCATGCCGAGCGCGTGGTAGATCGGCGCGTTCCAGCCGGCGTCGCGGCGTGCCAGGTAGTCGTTGACGGTGATCAGGTGCGCGCCCTTGCCCTCGAGCGCGTTGAGGTACAGCGGCAGGACCGCGACCAGCGTCTTGCCCTCGCCGGTCTTCATCTCGGCGATGGTCCCCTGGTGCAGCACGATGCCGCCGACCAGCTGGACGTCGAAGGGCCGCAACCCGATGCTGCGGCGGGCCGCCTCCCGGACGACGGCAAACGCCTCGACCAGCACATCGTCGAGCTGCTCTCCATTCGCCAGCCGCTCACGAAACTCGGCGGTCTTGGCCTTGAGTTCCTCCGGAGAGAGCTTCTCGATCAGGGGCTCGAGCTCAGTAATTTCGGCGACCCGCTCGAGGTGCCGCTTGACCTCGCGCGCGTTGGGATCGCCTAAGACTTTGGTAAGAACGCTCATGGATTACACGTTGGGTTGCAACCAGTAAGCATACCCGCCGTCCCGCCACCCAAACGGGCGCTCGAGGTCAACTCAGGTCGGCTTCGACCAGCCCCAGGGTCCCGTCGTTGCGCCGGTAGAGCAGGTTGAGCTCCTGGGTGTCCTCGTTGAGGAAGAGGAAGAACGCGTGGCCCAGTTCATCCATCTGGTCGCGCGCCTGCCCCTCAGAAATGGGCTTCAGCTTGAAACGCTTGATCTTTGCGATCCCATTGGGCCGCACTACGTCCGTGCTCGAGCTCGGGGCCTGGGCGGCCGCGGCGGGCCTGGCGTGGCGGTGATCCTTGAGTTTTTCCTTATGCTGGCGGATCTGCCGGACCATCTTGTCGATCACCAGGTCGACCGCTTCATTCATGTGCTCGGCAGACTGCACGGCTTTCAGGATATTTCCAGTTCGCCCGGTCACGTGCACCGTGAGCTCGGCGACCTTGACGTCCTCCAGGCTCTTGTTGCGCTCGGTGGTGAGCTCCATGCGCGCGTCGAGGATGTGGTCGAAATGGCGCGTCAGCTTCTCCAGCTTGGCCTGCGCGTAGGCCTTTATCCGAGGATCGGCCGCGTTCTTCTTGGCCTGGATCAAGATCTCCATCGTGGCCTCCTGCCGAGATCTCGAGAGGACAAAAGTATAGCGAGTAGCGGCCGTCACGCCGCAAGTGTGCCGTTAGTTAGTGCCCGCGCTCGTTGGCCCGGCGATCGGGGAAGACACGCGAGAGTTCCGGCGGGATCGGCACCCCGGCCGCGAACAGCCGGTCCATGATGTGGGGGCGGATGCCGGTTGGACGGAACACGCCGGTCATCGTGCCTTCTTTGTCCGCGCCGTGCGACTCGTAGAGGAAGATCTCCTGCATGGTGATGGTGTCGCCTTCCATGCCGGTGATCTCGGTGATGCTGGTCACCTTGCGCTGACCGTCGCGCATCCGTGAGAGCTGGATGACCAGGTCGATGGCCGATGCCACCTGCTGGCGGATCGCCTTGGTGGGCAGATCGATGCCCGCCATCAGCACCATCGTCTCCAGGCGGGAGAGGGCGTCGCGCGTGCTGTTGGCGTGGAGCGTCGTCAGCGACCCATCGTGGCCGGTGTTCATCGCCTGCAGCATGTCCAGCGCCTCTCCGGCACGGCACTCGCCGACGACGATCCGGTCGGGGCGCATGCGGAGCGCGTTGATGACGAGCTCGTGGATCCCGACCCGGTTCTCGCCGTTCAGGTCGGGCGGGCGCGCCTCCATCCGGCAGACGTGCTCCTGGTGGAGCTGAAGCTCGGCCGCGTCTTCGATGGTGACGATGCGCTCCGTGGGCGGGATGAACGAGGAAGCCACGTTGAGCAACGTCGTCTTGCCGGTGCCCGTTCCGCCGGAGATCAGGATGTTCGCGCGCGCCATGACACAGGCCTTGACGAAGCCGACGGCCTCGTTCGTGATGGTGCCGAAGTTGACGAGGTCTTCCGCCTGGTAGGGATCGCGGGAGAACTTCCGGATGGTCAGCATCGGCCCGTCCAGCGCGATCGGCGAGATGACGGCATTCACGCGGGAGCCGTCGAGGAGCCGGGCGTCGACCATCGGGGTGCGGAAGTCGATTCGCCGACCGACGGCGGAGACGATGAAGTCGATCACGCGCAGCAGGTGGTTCTCATCGTCGAACTTACGATCGGTGAGAAGGATCTTGCCGTTGCGCTCGACGTAGATGTTTTCATGGCCGTTGACCATGACTTCGGTCAAGCTGTCATCGAGGACCAGGTCGCGAATCGGCCCTAGTGCCTCGTAATAACGACCAAGCTCGTCCTGCGAAACCTCGGACGCATTGACCATCTAGTCACAATCCCCCAAATAGAGATTCGCGGACAGGCGGACTGTCCCGGGGGATGTAACGGGGACCCCCGGCAAAGTTTGCGCGACCGCCAGTACCAGGAAGGCGCCGATCGAGCCGCCCGCTTCGGCCACGACCTGAGCTACGGCGTCGAGCGTAGCCCCGGTGGTGCAGACGTCATCGACCAGTCCGAGACCCTCGGGGGGCGGCTGTGAGCCGGTCCAGGCGAAGGCGCCCGCCACATTGACCTGCCGCTCCGCCTGGCCCAGCCCCACCTGCGCCGGCGTCGGCCGAAGGCGGGCCAGCCCGCCGACCACCGGCACCCGCAGGCTGGCGGCGAGCCGGCCGGCCAGGCGCTCGGCCTGGTTGAAGCCGCGCTCGCGCTGACGGCCCGAGTGCAGGGGCACGAAGGTCAGCGCCGGCAGGGTGAGGCCGGCCGCGACGGCGGCCCGGCTCAGCGGTTGCGCCAGGCTGCCCGCCAACTGCGGCCGCGGACGGTATTTATAGGTGTGGATCGCTCGCTGGAGCGGACCGGTGAGGCGCCCGGCCGCCACCAGCGGGATCCCATGCAGGCTGGTGACCGGGACGGGCTCGAGGGCGGCGGCGCACTGCTCGCACCAGTTCTGGCCGTGACGGCCGCACCCGCCGCAGCGCGGCGGAAAGATCAGGTCGAGGAGATGCACGTCAGGCGGCGAGCAGCTGGTCGCCGGCCTTGATCGCGTGGCGGCGGACGGTGCCCACCGGCAGCTCGGCGACCTTATCCGCACCCCAGACGAGGGGGACCAGGCCGATCCAGGGCCGCAGGCGCTCGTAGGTCTACAGCACCACGCCCTTATTGTCGACGAAGACCGCGTCGATCGGAAAGCGCATGAACATCATGTGGATCCCATTGCAGCCGTGAATCAGGAGCCCCCCGTTTTCCGGCAGCCTCGCCCGCCCCATCAATCCCAGCCCAGCCGTGAAAAAGTTGCTCGCGACTTCCAGGGGTTGTGCCACGATCGTCCCGTCCTGTTTTGTTAGCCGCAAAACTCTTTCTCCGTATTATAAGGCGAGGCGCCGCCCACCCGCTGGACGGCGCCACCGCGCGGTCAATTAATGATGTTGGAACGTGTGGATGATGATGATGACGGCCGGCCCCATCAGGACGATGAACAGGGTCGGAAAGATGCAGCCGATCATCGGGAAGAGCATTTTCAGCGGCGCCTGCGCGGCTTGCTCCTCCGCACGCTGACGGCGGCGACGCCGCATTTCTTCCGACTGGATGCGGAGCACTTTCGCGATACCGACGCCGAGTTGTTCGGACTGAATCAGTGCCTGGATGAAGGTGTGCAGTTCCTCGACGCCGGAGCGGCGCCCCATTTCGTCGAGCGCTTCCAGGCGCGGCCGGCCGAGCCGGATCTCGTTGAGCACTTGGGCGAATTCGTCCGACAGGGCGTTCTTGAACTTCTCCGTGAGGCGACCGATGGCCGCGTCGAAACCGAGGCCCGCTTCAACGGAGATGGTCAGCAGGTCGAGTGCATTGGGGAGCGCGAGGCGCAGCTCTTTCTGGCGCCCCTTGATCTTGTTATTGAGCCAGACGTCGGGAAGGAAGCGACCGAGCACGAAGCCAACGCCCAGGCCGGCCAATTTGAGGGGCAGCGCCGTGACACCCAGCACCCCGACCAGGGCGAAGACGACCATGGCGATGATGATGCCGACGATCACCTTCACGACCTCGAAACCGTTGACGCTGAGCCCGTAGGGCCGGCCGGCGAGGTTGATCTTGTTCTGCAGGACGATCTGCTGGTTCTTCCCCATGCGTGCGGTCAGGAAGCTGCCAATCCGCTCCAGCGCCGGCTTGATGAAGCGCTCGCTGAACGGCAGCGAGAGCTCGATTTCGTCGAGCGTCAGGTTGTGGTCGCGATATTGCGAGAGCCGTTCCGCGATCAGGTCCTGACGGGGCTTGGCGGTGACGGCCTGCATCGCGATGATGATGCCGCTGAAGGCCAGGAAGGCGAAAACGATAGTAAATATGCTCATTCGCTACACCTGGATGTTCGTGATTTTCGAGATGATGCCGTAGCCGATCGCGATCGAGACCAGGCCCATCCCGATCAGGACGTAGCCAAGCCATTCGTGGAAGAGCGGTGTGATGTAGCTGGGAGAGATGAAGGTCAGGATCAGGGCCAGCGCGAAGGGCAAGCCGGTGATGATGTAGCCCGAGGCGCGGGCTTGCGCGGTCAGCGTGCGAATCTCGCCCTGGATCCGGATGCGTTCGCGGATCGTGAAGGCAATCGTGTCCAGGATCTCGGCGAGGTTGCCACCGACCACCCGGTGGATCTGCACCGCGGTGACCATCAAGTCGAAGTCTTCGGATTCGATCCGTTTGACCATGTGCTGCAGGGCGTCATCGACCGAGACGCCGAGGTTCATTTCGCGGACCGCGCGGCTGAACTCATCGGCCATCGGCGGCGATGAGCTCTTGGCGATGGTCGCCATGGCCTGGGCGAACGAGTAGCCGGCCTTCAGCGCGTTCGACAGCAGGACGATGGTGTCGCCCAACTGGTAGTTGAAGGCCTTGAGACGGCGGCGCTGGCGAAACTTGAGGAAGAACCCGGGAAGGAAATACCCGGCGGGAATCCCGACCAGGGCCAGGACCGGGTTGTGGAAGCGAAGGAACAGCACCGCGCAGAGGAGAACGATCAGGCCGACGATCAGCATGACGTACTCCGAGACGCGGAGCTTGAGGTCGGCCTTGGCCAGTTCCTCAGTCAGGCGCGACGAGCGCCCCCCTTTGTTCCGGGTCATGCTCTTGTTGAGGCCCTCGGTGAAGGTCTCGAAGAAGCCACCCTTTTTCTTCGGGTTGGCGTCAGGGTTGTAGGAGTCCATGTGCAGGTCGGTCTCGTTCGACGCCTGCCGGTTCGACATCAGGGCCATCACCACGATCAGCGCGCCGATCGCTGCCATGGCTGCGAAGACGAGTTGGATCGACACTTAGTTGCCTCCTTTTCCGGCAGGATCCGGCACCGGCGTGAACAGATCCTTTGACACGCCTTCGCCCGACGACTGCAAATGGTCGAAATACTTCGGAATGATGCCGGTGGCCGTGAAGAAGCCCTGCACCTTGCCGTCCTCGCTGACACCTGTCTGTTTGAACACGAAAATGTCCTGCACCTTTATCTGGTCGCCGTGCAGTCCAAGCACTTCGCTGACGGCGATGATTTTCCGCGACCCATCCCGCAAACGGCTCTGCTGCACGATGACGTTTATGGCGGATGAGATCTGCTCCCGGATCGCCCGGGACGGCAATTCTGCGCCCGCCATCAACACCAACGTTTCCAGACGGTTCAAACTGTCGCGTGGCGAGTTCGCGTGAATAGTCGTCAACGATCCGTCATGGCCCGTATTCATCGCCTGGAGCATGTCGAGCGCCTCGCCGCCGCGGCACTCGCCGACCACAATCCGATCTGGCCGCATCCGCAGCGCGTTGACGACCAGGTCGCGGATGGCGATCCGGCCGCGGCCTTCGACGGTCGCCGGTCGTGACTCAAGTGTTACAACGTGCTCCTGGTTCAATTGGAGCTCCGCGGCGTCCTCGACGGTCACTACCCGCTCCTCCTCAGGGATGAAGCTGGAGAGAACGTTGAGGGTGGTCGTCTTCCCGGAGCCGGTACCGCCTGACACCAGCATGTTGAGGCGGGACCGGACGCATGCCTTGACAAAACCGGCCATCGGCTCGGTAAAGGTGCCGAACTTAATCAAATCGCTGACTTTGTAGGGGTCCTTGGAGAACTTTCGGATGGTGAGGATCGGCCCGTTGAGCGACAGCGGCGGGATGATGACGTTGACGCGGGATCCGTCCTTGAGGCGGGCGTCGACCATCGGGGAGCCCTCATCGATGCGCCGCCCGATCGTCGAGACGATCCGGTCGATGACGCGCCGCAGCTGATCCTCGCTTTCGAACTGGACGGTGGAAAGCGTCAGCTTGCCCCTGTGCTCGACGAAGATCTGGTCGGGTCCGTTGACCATGATCTCGGTGATCGTCGGATCGCTGATCAAGGCCTCGATCGGGCCGAGCCCGAGGAAGTCGTTCAGCACCGAGTCGAGGAGGCGCGCCTTCTCCGGCTTGGTCAAGGACAGGCCCATCTCGGCCACCACGACGTTCAAGGCGTCGGTGATGCGTTCCGCCCGCTGGGCGCGGTCCTCGTCCTCGCCTTCGTCGATGTTCTCGATCAGCCGGGCCTGGAGGCGGTTCTTGATCCGCTCCGCCTGCTGCTCGAAGGGTGTTCGCGCACGGCCGCCGGCGGCGACTGCCTTTTGGACCGGGCTGGTTCCGGCCTGCGGCACGAAGGCACCCTCCGGCGCGGCATTCGGATCCGGGCCCTGCTGCTTCTGGACGCGGTCGAGCAGTCCCATCCGGCTCAGGCCTCCGGCTCGGTGGCCACAACTGGACGCGCGCTGGTCACGGAACGTGGCAAATCGGGGCGGGCGGTAGCCCGAGAGTTCATCTCACCCTTCCTAACGGCGGGCGAACAGACCCTTGCGGGGTTTCTTCTCGGCGGTCTCGGGCTCAGGCGCCGGCGCGGCCGTCGGCAGGAGCTTGGCCACGAGTTCCCGGATCCGCTGACTGATTTCGGACTCGGGATGGGTGGTCACAAAGGGGTTGCCCCGGTTGATCGAGTTGATGACCAGCTTGGGATCGTTCGGGATCTGTCCGGCGATCGGGAAGCGGAGGTTCGCTTCCACGCTCTCCTTGTTGAATTCGGAGTGGGCGTCCGACTTGTTGAGCAGGAGCACGACGCGGTCCGGGGAGATGGAGAGCGAGTCGAAGATCTTGAGCGCCAGCTTGGTGTTCTTGATCGCTGGAATGCTGAGCGAGGTCACCACTACCACCCGGTCCGCATGGTCGAGCACCTCGAGGTTGATCTCGCCCAGGTGGGCGCTGCTGTCCACGATGATGTAGTCGAACATCTTGCGCAGTTCGCCGAAGATCCGACGGACGTGGTCGACCGTCACCAGGTCCGCCAGCTCCGGGCTGATCGGGGCGAGCAGGACCTTGATCCCGAACGGGCCGTCCACCATGATTTCCCGGATGAACTCCTGGTCCATGTGGTCGATGTTCTCGATCAGGTCGGTGATCCCCTGGGAATGGTCCAGGTTGAGGAGCACGCCGATGTCGCCGAACTGCAGGTCGAGATCGACCAGGGCAACCTTCCCCTTGGTCTCGTTGGCCATGGAAACCGCGAGGTTGGCAGCGATCAGCGACTTGCCGACGCCGCCTTTCCCCGAATAGAAGAAGAAGACCTGTCCCCGTTCCGCCCGATGCTTCGCCTCACCGTCTGGCGGCGCGGCGGGCGCCTTCTCGGTCGTTCCGGTGGTCTTCGCCAGGAATGACTCTTTCTTCTGCTCCAGCTGATAGACGCGCCGGATGCTGGCGATCAGCTCGTCGCCGCTGAAGGGCTTGATCAGGAACTCGCGGGCCCCGGACTGCATCGCCCGGCGGAGGTAGTCGCGCTCGCCCTGGACGGACATGATGATCACGGGTGAGCCGGAGACCTCCTGGGCCAGGAGTTCGGTCGCCTGGATCCCGTCCATGATCGGCATGTTGACGTCCATCAGGATGATGTCCGGCGCCAGTTTCTTGGCTTGCTCGACCCCTTCCTTGCCGTTGACCGCCGTGCCAACGACCTGGATGTCGGGCTCGAACGAGAGCAGCTTCTGGAGGTTGTCCAGGGTGCTCGGGATGTCGTCCACGATCAGGACTTTGATTTGCTCGCTCATGCGGTCATCTCGCTAAAGGAAGGCACCCCGCGAAATCTTCCGATTTCGCGGGGTACCTGTCAACGTTTTTTCCAGCTAACGGCTTAGTGCGTGAGGTGGTAGGTCTGGATGAAGCTCTGGTCGGTGGTCGGCGTGGTATCGGCGTCTGGCACATCGTAGTCCTTGACCGACTTGAGGACGAACTTGTAGTTGGTGTTGTCGAGCAAGAACTTGAGGTCCTCCGCCTGCTTCAAGGTCACGATGACGGTGAGGCTCGACGAGATCCCTCGGGTGTTCGCCCCGCCGGCCGGGCCAATCCGAATGACGTGAAGGTTGGTGAAGGCCGTCTTGGTGTAGGGCTTCGCCTTGTTCGGATCGGTGCCGAGCGGATAGATGGACGCGGTGATGATGATATCGATCCGGTCGTCCGGCTGGATATAACCGCCCGCACCGACCAGCTCGCCGGTCGGGATCTGCATGGCGACCATCCCGGCCGGGATCGGCAGGAACGCCTGCTTCGCCGGCTGGACGCTACCCGGGTCGGCCACGATGTCGTAGTCGATGATGGCCGATCCGGCGTGGATCGGGATCGCGGCATACTTACCGACGACCAGGTCCTTCGCCCGGAACGCGTAGGGCGGCGCCTGGTCCGATGAGAACTGCTGTACGGTCACCAGGTCCGCCGTGATCTGGGTCGACGCCGGGATGTCCTTGGTGGCCACCACGGCCGGCACGTTCTTCGCGCCCGTCCCTAACGAGGTCGTGCCACCTCCTGTACGCCCAACGAGCAAGGCCCCTCCGAACGCCACGATGGCGAGGAAAACACCGAAGATCAAGAGGATGCGGTTGCTCTTCGGCTTTACCTCAGTCGCCAATCGACTCACCTCCTGATAATCGGCGTCATCGCTCCAACGGCGTGACGCT
>DATBYU010000104.1:0-4702 GCA_036513555.1 Candidatus Dormiibacterota bacterium
AGCGTGACGGACAGCACGTCGGCCATCCCGGGGATCCGGCGAATGTCGGCCAGGATCGACTCCGGGACCGGATCGTCGACCGAGACGATCATGACCGCGTCGCCGCGTGGACGATCGCGCCCCACCTGCATGCTCGCGATATTGATGTTCTTCTGACCGAGGAGGGTCCCGATGGCGCCGATGATGCCGGGACGATCAGCATGCCAGCTCATCAAGAAGGTGCCCTGCGGCACGAGGTCGATGCGGAAATCATTGAAGGTCACGATGTGCGGCTCGTTGAGCAACAGTGTGCCGCCGACCCGGCTGGTGCCGTGGTCACCAACGGCCTGCAGACTGATCAGGTTCGCAAATTCACTGGCCCGGGCCCCCCGCTGCTCGACGACGGTAATCCCGTGGGCAACTGCCACCGCCCTGGCGTTGACGGGATTGACGCGCTCCGCACTGAACCGGCTGAGGAATGCCGTCAGCAGCGCGGCCGTGAGGACCGAGCAATCGTAGTCGGCGATCTCACCCGCGTAATCGACCTGTAGGCGAGTCGTCGGTTGCCGGCCGACCTGAGCGTAGAAGTGCCCGATGCCCTCGGCAACCGGGATGAAGGGTCGCAGGAACGCCATCGCCTCGGGCAGCGCGACGGGGGCGTTGAGGGCAAAGCGCGGGTGGCCGCCTTCGAGCACCGCGACCACCTGGTCGGCGATTTCGAGGGCGACGCTGATCTGTGCTTCCTCGGTCGAGGCGCCCAGGTGCGGCGTGGTGACCACCTGCGGCAGCGACAACAACGGGTTCTCACCTGGCGGCTCTTGCTCGAAGACATCGAGCGCCGCCCCGGCGACGTGACCGTCTCGCAGCGCATTCCAGAGCGCCGATTCGTCGACGATCCCGCCGCGGGCCACATTGATGAGCCGAACGCCGGGCTTTGCCGCGGCCAGCGCCCTCGCGTCGACCAGGTGATGGGTTTCTTTGGTCAGCGGCACATGCAAGGTGACTAGATCCGCTTCCGCCATCAACCGTTCGAAGGGCATCAGCGTCACGTTGAGCTGGGAGGCACGTTCTTCCGAGAGCATCGGGTCGCTGGCGATCACCCTCATGCCAAAGGCCTGGGCGCGGTGGGCGACCTCGCGACCGATGCTGCCGAGGCCGACCACACCCAGGACCTTGTCTCGAAGCTCGTTGCCGAGGAAGCGCGACCGCTCCCAGCGGCCGGCCTTGACTGCCTGGTCGGCTTGCGGAATATGTCGAGCCAGCGCCAGCATCATGGCCATCGTGTGCTCGGCCGCCGCGATGGTATTGCCGGAGGGCGCGTTGACGACCAGGACTCCGGCCCGAGTCGCGGCCGCGACATCGATGTTGTCGACGCCAGCGCCGGCGCGGCCGATGACCTTAAGGCGAGTGCCGGCCTGGATCACCGCCGCATCCACGCGGGTCTCACTGCGAACGATCAGGGCGTCGTAGTCGGCGATGCGCGCTATCAGCGCTGCCGGGCTCTGCTTCAGTTCGACGTCGACGTCAGCGTGGCCGCGTAACCGGGCAAGACCCGCCTCGGCGATCGGGTCGGCGACGAGGACACGAGGCACCGGCTCAGGCGACGAGGCTGGGCTCGGACGACTCCAACGCACGCTTCGCCGCGGTCAACGCCGCGCCGCGGGTCACCGGGTGCCCATTGGCCTCGAGACCCCGCTCCAGCACCTCGACGGTCGCGACGACGTCGTCCTCGTGCACGGCGCCGAGATGACCGATGCGGAAGATCTTGCCCGCCAGTTTTCCCTGTCCCTCACCGACGACGAGACCCTGGTCACGCCAGGTCCTAAACACCGTCTCGGATTTCTCGCCGCTCAACGCTTCCGGAAAATAGAGCGCGGTCACGGTGGGCGAGGCGGTCTCCGGGTCGGCGGCGAGCAAGCGAAGCCCAAGCGTACGCCCGGCTGCCCGGAATGCGGCGGCGATGCGCAGATGCCGCTGGAAAATGCTGGGCAACCCCTCTTCGCGCATCATCGTCAGCGACTCGCGCAACCCAAAGAGGATGCTCATCGCGGGCGTGGTGAACGTCATGCCCTTGGCCTGCAGCTTTTGCGCACGCTCCCAGTCAAAGTAGAAACGAGGAGCGCGAGCGTTCGCCTGGCGCTGCCACGCGGCCTTACTAACGCTCAGCATGGTCACGCCGGGCGGGAGCATCCATCCCTTTTGCGAGGCCGTGATCGCAACATCCACGCCCCAGCGATCGACCGGCAGCTCGATCGACCCGATCGAGCTGACCCCATCGACCACCAGCAACCGCTGACGGCGCTTGACGACCTCGGCCAGCGCTTGCAGCCGGTTGGTCACTCCCGTCGAGGTCTCGTTGTGCGTGATCAGGACTGTTGCGACATCCGGCTCTTTGCCCAGGAGGTCATCGAGGTCCTGGGGATCGGCGGCCTCGCCCCACGGTGGCGCGTAGCGGATCACCTGGGCGCCAAAGGCCCCCGCAAGATCGGCAAAGCGGTCGCCGAAGGCACCGATGGTAACCGCGAGCACCCGCTCACCCGGCGAGACGAGATTGGCGACCGCGCTTTCGAGGCCGCCGGTCCCGCTCGCAGGAAAGATCAGCATGTCGTTCTCAGTCTGGAAGGCCCACTTGAGGCCCGCCTCGAGCTCCGGGAGAAGCGCCTTGAATTCCGGACCGCGGTGGTTGATCATCGGGGCGTCCATCGCGCGCTGAACGCGACTAGGAACGGGCGTCGGACCAGGAATACGGAGCTGTGAGGTCTGTGCCATGGGTTCTATAGCTTACCGTCCGGCCCGCATCACGCCGAGCCCAGTTGCATGCGAAATCGATTCATCGTCGTGAAATCGAACGACGCCGCCGGTAGGTACGGCGGCGATACGGTGGCGGCTGTGGTGTTCGCACCGCGCGCCGGATCGCCGTCCGCATTACCAACCAGAGGACCATGATGCCGCCGATGATGAGGCCCCAGCGTGTCGCGGTCGCCGTGCGGGCCGCATCGGCGGCTGAGGCCGCTTCCGCTTGCTGTTGCGCGGCGGCCGCGGCTTCCGCATGCGCGATCTGGATCCTAGTCTGCTCGATCTGCGGGTCGGCGGCGAGCATCCCCTGGAAGATGCCCAGGGCGATCGCGTCCCGGAAGTCGTTCTGCAGGAGGAGGCTCCGCTCGCGTGGATTCGTCAGGTACGCCGGCTCAACCGTGGCCGTCGGAATGTCGGAATGCACCCAGAGCTCCGGCTTGCTGACCACGCCGTCGTCCTGGATCTGAAAGCGGTTTAGCGCCTGGGCGAGCCCGGTATCGATCGCCTGCGCGAACGGAAGGCTATCCGGCTTGGGATAGAGAACAGAGGCGCCGTTGATCGACGGGTCGCCATCGAAGGCGTTGACGTGCAGGCTGACGAACATGCGGGCGCCCGACGCGTGGGCCCGATTCCAGCGTTCCGAGATTTCGACGTACTGATCGCCGGTACGCGTCAGGACGACCTTTACCTTCTCCTTGCTGAGCAGCGTGCGCAGCCGGAAGGCAAGGTCGAGCGTGATTTCCTTCTCCATGATGGCGCCGACCACGACGCCGGGATCCCAGAGCTGCGTGGGGTCGCTCGTCGGGCTCCCCCCGTGGCCCGGGTCGATGGCGACCACGTAGGGAGAGGGCATGACAAAGGAAGGCTCTAGAGCTGCTGCCCGAGCCGGTAAGGAGGACGTAAGCAAGACGACCCCGGTCGCGAGCGCGACCGGGAGGCGAGGCAGTCGCAACCACCCCGAGTATACGGCGCAACACTAAGAAGTCTTTTAAAGAGCCCCCACCCTGCCCTCCCCCAGAGGGGGAGGGAGATCTAGCCGAGCTAGCGCTGGTCGGCCGTGTAGGGCAGCAGCGCGACATGCCGCGCGCGCTTGAGCGCTACCGCGAGACGTCGCTGGTGGCGGGCGCAGGTGCCCGTCACGCGACGGGGCAGGATCTTGCCCCGCTCGCTGACGAA
The DNA here is from genome assembly GCA_036513555.1 of Candidatus Dormiibacterota bacterium. Taxonomy (GTDB): domain Bacteria; phylum Chloroflexota; class Dormibacteria; order CF-121; family CF-121; genus CF-13. The sequence goes on from DATBYU010000104.1 coordinate 3,952, forward strand.
GCGGCGCAGACGCGAAACCTCTTTGTAGTCGATGAAATGGACCTTCTCCACACAGAAGTTGCAGACCTTCTTGTGCGGCTTACGGTCGCGCTTTTCAGTCGGTGGTGGCATGGGGTGCTGTCAGGTGCTCCTTAAAAGGGGATGTCTTCCGGGTCGACGTCGCGCGAGGGTTCCTCACCGTGAGCGGCGGTGGCGGCAACCGCCGCCTCAACGGGCTCGGCCGCAGCCGGCTGCGATTGGCTGCGAGGCTCGAGGAACTGGACCTCCGTGGCGTTGATTTCGGTGGTCTTGCGCTTCTGGCCATCCTGCCCTTCCCACGAACGGGTTTGGAGCCGGCCCTCGAGATACACGAGGCTACCTTTGTGCAGATACTGGCCGCAGATTTCCGCGAGGTTGCGCTTGCCGATGTTCCAGACGACGATGTTGTGGTAGTCGGTGTACTCCTTCTTCTCGCCGTCAGGCCCCTGGCCGTAGCGGTTGGTCGCGAGCGAAAACGTCGTTACCGGCGCGCCGCTCGGCGTGTAGCGCATCTCCGGATCGCGGGTCAGACGGCCGATCAGCATGGCTTTATTCAGGTTCATGACTTCCCCTCGTCTTGGCGAACCAATAAATGACGGAAGACGCTGTCTGAGATCTTCAGGACGCGCTCGACCTCCTGAACTTTGGCGCGGTCGAGGTCGAACTCTTCGACGACGTAGTGCCCTTCCCGCTGATCGTTGACCGTGTACGCAAGGCGCCGCTTACCCCAGGG
>DATBYU010000105.1:0-2558 GCA_036513555.1 Candidatus Dormiibacterota bacterium
GCCTGGGGCGTCGATCGATTCGCGACCTACCGGGACTTCGGCGTGCGGGTGGAGGCGCTGAAGGCCACGCTCACCTCGATGCTGGCCGGGTTCAAGCGCCGCGGCGATCGGATCGCCGCCTACGGCGCGGCAGCCAAAGGCAGCACGCTACTCAACTACTTTGGCATCGGTCTGGAAACGCTCGACTTCGTCGTCGACCGCAGCCCACACAAACAGGGGCGCTTCATGCCTGGCGTGCACATTCCAATCCGCGCGCCGGAGCGCCTGCTCGAAGAGATGCCGGACGAGGTGCTCTTGCTGACCTGGAATTTCGCCGACGAGATCCTGGAGCAGCAGAAGGCCTACCGGCAGCTCGGCGGACGCTTCATCATCCCGGTCCCCGACGTGAAGGTCGCCTGATGATCGATGGGGTGCAGGTGGTGCCGTTGCGGCGAATCGCCGACGAGCGCGGGACGGTGATGCACATGCTGCGGGCGACCGACCCCCATTTCAAGGCGTTCGGTGAAATCTACTTTTCGACCGTCTATCGCGGCGTGGTGAAGGGCTGGCACAAGCATCGGGAGATGACGCTCAACTATGCCTGCGTCTTCGGGCGAATCAAGCTGGTGCTGTACGACGAACGCGCGGGCTCCCCCAGCCAGGGCGAACTCCTCGAAGTCTTCCTCGGACCCGATGACTACTCGTTGGTGGTGATCCCGCCCGGCATCTGGAATGGCTTCAAGGGAATGAGCGATCCCTGGGCGATTGTTGCGAACTGCGCCACCCATCCTCACGACCCGAGCCACAGCGAGCGGCTCGATCCGTTCGCCAATCACATTCCGTACCAGTGGGAGGTGCGCCACCGATGATCCTGCTGGCCGCGGACCAGGTCGGGCTGCAGGTCACCGAGTTCCTTGCGCGCCGCCAGGAACCAATCGACTGGCTCGTCCTCGATGCCGCCGACCGTGGCGGCTACAACGATAAGATCCGCCGCGCGCTGGCCGGGGCGGGTGGCAATCGCCGGGTGGAGTCCGCGGCGTCGCTGTCTGATCCGGCTTTCCTCCACGAGCTGGCCGTTGCGAAGCCGCGTCTTGGCGTCCTTGCCTGGTGGCCCCACATTCTGAAAGGCCCGCTCGTGACCATCCCGGCGCTGGGATGGCTGAACCTGCACCCCGGCTACCTTCCATACAACCGGGGCAAACATCCCAATTTCTGGTGCCTGGTGGACGGGACGCCGTGCGGGGCGGCGTTGCACTTCGTCGACCCCGGCGTCGACACGGGTCCGGTGATCGCCCGGGCCCGGATCGAGACCTGCTGGGAGGACACGGGGGAGACCGCGCACCGGAAGTGCCGAGAACTGGCGGTCCAGCTGTTCAAGGACAACTTCGACGCTGTCATCAAGGGCTCGGCGAAGCCGATGCCCCAGGCGATGGGTGATGGCACCGCGCATCGGGCGGCTGACATCGATGCCGCATCCGAGATTGACCTGGATAAGACGTACACCGCCCGGCATCTGCTGAACATGATCCGCGCCCGGATGTTTCCGCCGCATCCTACGGCGTGCTTCAGGGATGGGGGAAAGAAGTATTCGGTTCAGGTCGTGATCAAGGAGATGTCCGAGTGATCGATCCCGCCCAGACGAACAACAGCGAGATGCTCCAGCGAATGGCGGCGGACGCCAAGCTCAAGAGGGACGCGCTCGCCCTCTTTCGAGAGGTGAGCCGGTATCGCTACTCCTACAACTTCTCCTGGCTTGGCCGTCCCATCATCCAGTTCCCGCAAGACATCGTCGCGATGCAGGAAATCATCTGGCAGGTGCAGCCCGACCTGATCATCGAGACCGGGATCGCCCACGGCGGCTCCCTGATCTTCTGGTCGTCGATGCTACAGCTTCTCGGTGGCGACGGGCGAGTCGTCGGTATCGACATCGAGATCCGACCTGACAACCGAGAGGAGTTGGAGAAGCACCCGCTCTTTTCGCGGATCACGCTGGTCGAGGGCTCGTCCATCGAACCGGTGATCGTCGAGCGGGTCCGGACGCTGGCGGCCGGGCGCCGGCGGGTGCTGGTCGTGCTCGATTCGAATCACACGCACGATCACGTGCTCAAGGAGCTGCAACTCTACTCGCCATTGGTCCGCCGCGGGAGCTACCTCGTCGTGTTCGACACCATCGTCGAGGACATGCCCGACGATTTCGCGGTAGAGCGTCCCTGGGGCAAGGGCAACAATCCGAAAACGGCGGTGCGCGAGTTCCTCAAGCACAACGATCGATTCGAGGTCGACGCCGAGGTCGAGGGCAAGCTGCTGTTGAGCGTTGCCCCTAGCGGGTACCTGAAGTGCGTCAAGGACCCCTCGTGAAACGCATCCCCGTCGCGGGTCCATGGATCACGGAGAAGGAGATCGCCTACGTCGCCGAAGCGGCACGGACCGCCTGGTACGAGAACGCGAACAGCTACCAGCGGCGCTTTGAAGAGGCCTTTGCCCGACACCTGGATCGGCGCTACGCGATCGCCCTCCCGTCGTGCACCTCGGCGATCCACCTGGCGCTGCTGGCCATCGGCCTGGACGCGCGCGATGAG
>DATBYU010000106.1:0-12815 GCA_036513555.1 Candidatus Dormiibacterota bacterium
AGGCCGCAAAGGCGGCGGCGATTGCGAAAGCGGCCAGCCCGACGGGCATCGCTACCAGGAGATCGCGGAGTGGATGGGTCACCACCAATCCAAGGTCGCGCAGCGGGGTCCCCGTCAACCGGCTGAACAGCAGCGGCGCCAGTGTGAGCGGAAGCAGTCGAAGGAGCAGGTCGAGGCGCATCCACGACCAGCTGCTCGCGACGGTCGTCCGGACGACGGCCCTCGTCAGGACAGGATCAGTCCGAGTGATCGATGACGTACTGGATCGCGTCGCGCTGCGCCATGATCGGCCGGACCAGGGTTTGGATTACCTCCTGGTGATCGGGGTGGTTGGTGTAGGTGGCGAGCCCTTCCTGGTCCGCAAAATCGGCCACCACGGCGAAGTCGACATTGCCATCGATGACACCAAGGTCGCAACCGAAACGGTACGAGAGGATGCACGGGATCTTGCTTGGCAGTTGATGCATTGCCGCCTCAAGTCTGGAAACGTCCGCCGCGGTGGTTTCGGGTTTCCAGCGGAACAGGGCGACGTGACGAACCACGGCTAGTCCGAGCTTACCCCAAGCGGCATGTCGCGCCCGAGCGGCTCCAGGGCCTCGGCGACCGCCGCAAGTTGGGCCGGTGACAGCCGCTTGGAGAAGTGCTCGCGAATCCCTCGGAGGTGGACCGGCGAGGCGCGGCGCAACCGCACTTTGCCGGCCGAGGTCAGGATCGCATTGGTGCCCCGCCGGTCGGAGGCGCAGCGTCCTCGCTTGACGAGACCGCTCCGGACCAATCGGTCCACCAGCCGGGTCAGACCGCTGGGGCTCAGCCGGACGCGGTCGGACAGCTCGGTCATGCGTAGGCGGCCGTCAGGTGCGAAGCTGAGCTGGACCAGGACATCGTATTCCGGAAGCGTGAGGTCCTCTTCCTTGACGAGGTCCGCCCCTAGACGCCGCAGGAGAGAGGCCTGCGCATCGAGGAAGGCGCGCCAGGCGCGCAATTCGGCCGGGGTGAGCTTCACAGCCATGTGGAATAGATTTTCGCACCAAATTGTTGGCTAAGAGGTAGTTGTATATGCAACAAATTTGTGAGACCGGGAGGAATACAGAATGAAGTGGGCGTTTGACGTCTACCACAGCAGCGTTACGTTTACGATCCGGCACATGATGTCGAAGGTGCGCGGCCAGATGAAGATCAAGGAAGGCTGGATCGAGGTCGACAACGACAACCTGAGCACGGCGAAAGTTGATGTCGTTCTCGACGCGGCGACCATCGACACCGGCGTGGAGATGCGTGACAACCACCTGCGCAGCGCCGACGGTCATTTTGACGTCGCAAATTATCCCACCATCACCTTCAACAGCACGCGAGTCGAAGGCAAGGATCCGTCGAACTTCAAGGTGATCGGTGACCTGACCATCCACGGCATCACCAAGGAAGTGACGCTCAGCGCGAGCTTCAACGGCGAGGGCAAGGACCCGTGGGGTAATCGCCGGGTCAGCTTCGATGCTGAGACCAAGATCAACCGCAAGGACTTCGACCTGACCTGGAACCAGGGGCTGGAGGCAGGCGGCTTCATCCTCGGCGACGAGGTCAAGCTCGAGATCGGCGTTGAGGCGGTACCGGCGCCGACGCCGGCCGAGGCTGAGAAAGAAATCGAAGCCGAAGTCGCGCTCGAGTCTCGCTAACCGACCCCTCTTCATTCGCAGCCCGCCAGGCAACTGGCGGGCTGTTTTTTGTTGGGTGATGGGATTCCCGCGATGGCGGCGTTGCTCCTCGGGGTTTTCCTTGAGCCGGGCTGTCTGCCGCACCTGCTGGACGTGGTACGCGAACGGTGAATCCGTCTGCCCGAAGTGCCGCACGCGTCTCGTGGGTGCTACGCAGAACCCGACCGCAATAACGCCGCCACCCGCCACGGTCCAACCAACCGCCGATGCGCCGTTTCCGACGCCCGTCCAGTCGGGCCCATCCGGAATCAGCTGGCCGCAATGGCTTTTGATCGGGGGCGGAGCCCTCGCCGGGATCGTCGTCATCGGTCTCATCGTCACTGGCCTGCTCTTGACGGGCGCCCTGGGGCCGGTCACTTCAACCGACGGTGTGATTACGGTCAAGGTTCCGAAAGGCTGGGCGCAGACACACGCGACCTTGGCAGCCAATGGGAAACCGGTCCTGGTGCTCGCCAGACTCAAGACCACGAACGGGATTGAGCCTCATTTCATCGTGGCCGATAGCGGCAGTTTCATTCCCCTTTCCGAGCTGGAAGTTGGCTGGCAGCAATTCGTCGAGAGCGGGAAATTCCCGATCGCTGGCAGCCTTGGCTCGCTCAAGCGAACCACGATCGCCGGTGCGCCCGCGTTGAGCGTCGATTTTCGAGGATCGCAGGCCTTCGGGCAGATTCTCTTCGTCGACTACGGCAGCAAGACCTACGTCATCGAGATGACATCGGACCCGACCGAGTTCGCCCGTCTGCGCGACACCGATTTTGCGGCCATCCTTTCGTCCTGGGAATGGCACTAGAGCCGATACAGTTAGCGGGTGATCGATGACACCTGGGCCTTCAAACCTGCGTTGGAGCAGGCCCGCGCGATCGCGGAACGGCGCATTAAGCCAGCTGAGCTGGTTGCCCTCTACTACGAGCGCATCGGGCGGATTGATCCGGAGCTCAACGCCTACGTCCTACTGACGCGGGAGCTGGCCGAGAGCCAGGCGGCGGCCGCCGAAAAGCGGATCGCGCGCGGCGAACCGCTGGGTTTGCTCGATGGCGTTCCCATCTCTATCAAGGAAACAGCCTCGCTCGCCGGATATCGCAACAGCCTCGGGTCGCCGGTCTTCGAGAAATCGATCGCGCAGCTCGACGGCTTCGCCATTGGCCGGTTGAAGGACGAGGGCGCCGCTATTTTGGGAAAGACGAATGCCCCCGAGTTTGGCACCCGCCCGGTTACCGAGGGACCGATGTTCCCGCCCGCCCGAAATCCGGTCGATAAGACCAGGACCGCCGGCGGTTCCAGCGGCGGCGCTGCGGCGGCGGTCGCCGCCGGCCTCTGCGCGCTGAGCCACGGCGGCGACGGTGGTGGTTCGATCCGCATCCCTGCCTCGTGCTGCGGCGTGGTCGGCTTGAAGCCATCGCGCGGGCGGATCTCCAGCGGCCCGATCCTGGGTGAGGACTGGGCGGGTCTCGCCACCAGTGGAGTGATCGCGCGGACGGTCGCCGATGCGGCGCTCGGCCTCGACGCGATGAGCGGCCATCTGCCCGGTGACCCCTACTGGGCCGAGATTCTCGAGCCATTCCTGCCGGCGGCCCAGCGGCATGCGACCAGCCTGCGGGTGGGCTGGACCATCGACGCGCCGGCGACCGTCGACCCTGAGGTGGCGTCGGCGGTCGAGTCCGTGGCAGCCGAGCTCTCGAGCCTCGGCCATCGCGTCAGCCGAGTCAAACCCGACCTTGGTGGGTTTCGCCCACTGATCCAGATCCTTGCGGTCACGTCGGTCGGCGCCCTGCCCATCACGCAACCGCAACGGCTCGACCCGCTCAACCAGCGCATGTTCGAGGCCGCGTCGTTGTCGACCGCCGTCGATTACCTGCGGGCGTTGACCGAACTGCACCAGCAGGCTCGCAAGTTGATCGCCACCTGGGACCAGATCGACGTGCTCCTCACGCCCACCCTGAGCTATCCTGCACCGTTGATCGGCGCGCTCGGACAGGACGTCAACACGGCGTCCGCCGAGTTCCTCGACTGGCTCAGCTTTACGCATCCGTTCAACGGCACGGGCCAGCCGGCGATCAGCCTTCCACTGGCTACGTCCAAAAGTGGGCTGCCGATCGGCATCCAGCTGGTCGGCCGGCCTCGGGATGAGTACAGCATCCTGTCGCTCGGCGCCCAGCTGGAGGCCGCGGTGACGCCCCCGGCGGCTGTCGCGAGATCGGGGTAATCGACGTGGCAACGGACTGGCTGTTGATCGACGGGTCGAGCGTCATGTTCCGCGCCTTCTTCGGTATCCCGGTCACGGCCTTCAAAGCGCCGGATGGCCAGCCGGTCAATGCCGTGCGCGGCTTCCTCGACATGCTGGGGCGGCTCGTCACCGATCGCAAGCCGCGCGCCATCGTGGTGGCGACGGATAAAGACTGGCGCCCGGCATTCCGCGTGAATGTCCTCCCCAGCTACAAGACCCATCGTTTGCTGCAGGGCAACATGCCGGCGGAGCTGGAACCGCAGGAGCCGATCATACACGCGGTGCTGGCGGCGATCGGCGTCGAGGTAATGGGCGCGGATGGGTTCGAGGCGGAAGACGTCATCGCGTCCTTGCTGCCGAAGATCACCGGCACCGTGGAAATCGTCACCGGAGACCGCGACCTCTTTGCCCTGGTGCGGGACCCGGATGTGCGCGTCCTCTATACCCAACAGGGGATCGGCCGGCTGCTCGTGGTCGACGAAGCCGAGGTCGAGCGCCGGTACGGTATTCCCGGGCGATCCTATGGCGACTTCGCCGTGTTGCGCGGCGACCCGTCTGACGGTCTACCGGGCGTGCCGGGAGTCGGGGAGAAGACGGCCGCGCAGTTGGTCCGGCGATACAAAGATCTGGATGGGATCGTGGCCAGCGGAAAGCTTGGCGAAGCGGCCAATGCCTACATTCAGCGGGCTCGGCGAGTCGGGGTCCCGGTGAGCGTCGCGCCGGTCCCAACCCCGAAGGGAACGCGTCCGACCAAGCCAATCGACCCCGCCGCGCTGGCCAAGCTGGATAAGACATACGGGATCGGCAGCGTGACGGAGCGCCTGCTGCGGGCGCTCGCGGGTCCACCGGCGGCCGTTCGCACGCCCTGAGGTCTCTGCGGCATGAGCTGGTCCAACCGCGAGCGCCGTCGTTTCCTGACCGACCCCGTCGCGCTGCAGCGCGTCGAAGGTGGTGTGCTGCTGGCGCTCTCCCTGCTCATCTATTGGAAGTTGGCGGGACCCTGGCTGTGGTACGTCCTGCTGATTCTGGCGCCGGATCTCTTCATGCTCGGTTACCTCGGAGGGCCGAGGCTTGGCGCCGCCATTTACAACCTGGGCCACACCTGGTTGCTGCCCGGCATTCTCGCTGCCGCCGGCATCATCGCTGGGACGTCATTCGCCGTGGATGTGGCGGTGATCTGGTTCGGTCACATCGGCGTCGATCGACTGCTCGGGTATGGGCTCAAATTGCCGACCGCCTTCCAGGACACGCACCTGGGACGGATCGGCCACAACCGCTGATACGCTTGGCTGATGCTTGATCCCAAGCACCGCGTCACGATCGAATACTGCGTTCCCTGAAACTACCTGGAGCAGGCCGTCGGTCTGGCGGCTGAGATCCTTGGGGCCTGGGCGCCGATCATGATCGACGTCTCACTGCGCTCGGGCAGTAAGGGGCGGTTCGAAGTCTCGCTTGACGAGCGGCTTATCTTCAGCAAAGCGAAACTGAAACGGTTCCCAAAGGCGGGCGAGATCCTCGCGCTGGCTGAGCCCACGCTCGGGCCCCCAATCGCCTGGCGCTAGGGCACAATTCACTCGTTCGCCGTCCACTTCCGTACCTGCTCGCCCTGGTGCTGGCCGTTGGTGCCTTCCAGTACTTTCGGCCGCTGCCCACGACGGCCGCGACCTCGATCACTCCGGCGTCGGAGCGGCTGGGAGTGGCGCCCGTCCTCCCCTGGCCGGCGGCCGGAGAGGCCGCCCTCTTTCTCGAGGGGGCCGGCGAGGTCGGGAACTCGGGCGGAAAATCGCCGGTGCCGATGGCAAGTACCGCCAAGATGATGACCGGGTTGCTCGTGCTCGAGGATCATCCGCTGGCCCTCGGCCAGCCCGGCCCGGTGATCAGCGTGACGCAGGGCGACGTCGCGACCTTTATCGCGGAGCGAAACCAGAACGAGTCGGTGCTCCCTGTAGCCGTGGGTGAGCAACTCAGTCAGTACCAGCTGTTGCAGGGCCTGCTGCTGCCCTCGGCCAGCAATTACGCCGACATGCTGGCGAAGTGGGACCTCGGCGACGTTCCGACGTTCGTCAATCGCATGAACACGCGCGCGGCGGCGCTCGGGATGAGCGCCACGCATTACGCCGACGTCAGCGGCTTCTCGGCGTTGAGCGTCAGCGTCCCGTCAGATCTGGTCACGCTCGGGCGCACCGCGATGCATGAGCCGGTCTTCGCTGAGATCGTGGCCCAGCCGCAGGCCAGCCTGCCGGTCGCAGGCGTCGTCCATAACCTCGACGCGCTGCTCGGCCAGGGGGGAGTGGTGGGTATCAAGACCGGCCATACCGACCAGGGCGGTGGCTGCTTCGTGGTGGCGGCCGACCTGACCATCGAGGGCGCGCCGACAAGGATTTACGGCGCGGTGATGGGGCAGCCCAATGCGCTCGCGGGCGCCTTCAGTGCCACGACCACCCTGTTGCACGCGCTGAGCCCGGTGCTGCATCTGCGCCCCGTCATCCACCGCAACGACGTCGTCGCCAGCTATCGCACCCCTTGGGACGAGTCAGGCGCGATCGTGGCGGATCAGTCGATCGCCTGGGTGCTCCTCGACGGCACCATCGTCGTTCGGCGCGTCACGCTCGATGATCTGCCCCCGACGTTGCCGGCCGGTTCACGGGTTGGCACCATATTCATCGAAGCTGGTGCGCATCGGGCCGAAGTTCCCCTCGTCACGGCGACCGCAATCCACGGTCCGGACGCCGGCTGGCGGCTAACGCGCGGCTTTTAGCGCCCCAGTCCGCGGGCTTGATATCGATGCCGTCGGGGACGTACAGCAATCCATCCGTCCGCCCGAGGCGGTCATTGATCCCGTACTGCCACACGATCTTGTCGGTCTTGGGATCGATGACGATCACCCGATGGCGAAAGTCGTCGTTGACCGCGATCAGGCCGTTGGTCAGCTCGATCGCGAGCGATGGATGGTCGAGCATGCCGGGGCCGGATCGGGGCGCGTACCGCCAGACTGGTTTGCCCTGCTGGGTCATGATCAAGATCTGGCCCGGACGCGAGTAGTCGACGAGCAGGATGTTGCCGTCGGACAGCATCTGTGCGTCAGAGGGATATTGAATGGCCGGCGCTCGTGCCGTCCAGTACAGGGTCCCGTCCCAGCCAAGCTCGCTGACCCAGCTGCCCAGGATCTCGGTCACCAGTACGTGGCCGTTGTCGAGCGGCGTGTCGCCATTGGGTAGCCCAAAGCTTTTCGGCGGATTGTGCGCGCAGTATCCCGTCCGGCCGAGCTGGGTCTTGATCGCCTTCGAGGCCTGGTCGATCAAGATCAGTCGACAATTCCGAATGTCGGCGACCCCGACGCTGCCGTCCGGCCACATATAGGCGTCATCCGGGCCGTTGAGGTAGCCCTTTGCCGAGCCATGCCGTTCCGACACTCCGTACTGCCAGATGATCCGGTGGGTCGCGTAGTCGATCAGGACGATCGCATGCGATTCCTCTTCGTTGACGACGATCGATTTCCCGTCGGGTGCGTAGAACGCGTCATCGGGCCAGCGAAAATGCTGGCCGGGCTGCAGGTCGCCGGGTCGCGGGAACTCCCAGACGAGCTTGCGATCGGGCGTCACCTCGATCACCCGGTTGTTCGCGCGATCCGCGATCAACAGGTTGCCCGGCAACACACCAGGAAGCGCGGTGGGGGAGAGGGTTGGCCCAGCGACAGGGACGGCCGACGGCGGCGGCAATTCCTCAGCCTGCGGCACCGGCTTCTGCGCTGGGGAGGAGGTCTTCGCGTTCGAACAGCCAGGAATGGCCGTCAGCGACACGAGCACTAGCGAGGTAAGGAGAGTCGGCACATACGAAACCGGGCCCATCGCCGGGCAAGTATATTGCGCCGACCCTGTACGTACTCTGTACATCCGCCGTTTGCCGCGGAAATAGCCGGGTATAACGATGACGAGACAGTGAACGTCTCTTATCGAAGAAGGGGTGCTGACGTCGGCGTGGAGATTTACCTCCGCTTTAGAAACCGATACCGATGAAGCGCGCCGCTGCCTTGCTACTGGCCGCCGTGCTGGGTGTGGGCGTTGTAGCAGCCATTGTCATCTCGATTCGAGGTCGTGCCGGGAACGCGTCCGGCCAGTCGCTCACCCTGGTGCGGGGTGTCATCGGGTCGGAGAAGCAGCCCTTCTTCGCCGATTCCGACGTGATCCGTGTCTTCCACAACAACGGACTCGACGTCAAGGTCGACACCGCGGGCTCACGGCAGATTGCCACCACCGTTGACCTGTCCCACTACGATTTCGCCTTTCCGGCCGGCGTGCCGGCCGCGGAAAAGATCAAGCGCGATCACAAGGCCACAACCACCTACTCGCCCTTTTACACGCCGATGGCGATCGCCAGCTACAAGCCGATCGCCCAGCTGCTGGTCAATGCAGGCGTCGCGAAGGACGAGGGTGGCTACTACAGCTTCGACATGGCGGCGTATATGAAGCTGGTCGCGGCCAACAAGCGATGGAGCGACCTGCCAAATAACAGCACCTATCCAACCAGCAAGAGCATCCTCATCACCTCCACCGACGTGCGGACCTCCAACTCGGCGGCCATGTACCTGGCGATCGCGTCGTACATCGCGAACGGCAACAACATCGTCCAGGATCCGACTCAGGGCGCCGCCGTCTTGCCGCAGGTGCAACCGCTGTTCTTGCGACAGGGCTACACGTCGACCTCGTCCGAGGGACCCTTCCAGGATTACCTGACGATCGGGATGGGCGCGACGCCGATGGTGATGATCTATGAAGCCCAGTTCGTGGCACGGGCGGCCGCCAACGACGGCTCCATCACCAAGGAGATGGTTCTCATGTACCCCAGCCCAACCGTCTACTCGAAGCACACGCTCGTGCCGATCACGGCCTCAGGTGACCGAGTCGGCAAGTTGCTCGCTACCGATCCCGACCTGCAGCGGCTGGCCATCAAGTACGGCTTTCGCACCAACGACACCGCGGCCTTCACCAAGTTCGTGGCCGCCCACAAAGTTGTCCTGCCGTCCACTCTCTTCAACGTGATCGAGCCGCCGACCTACGACGCGCTGGAATCCATGATCAGCACCATCGAGAAGCAGATGAAAGGAGCGACATCGTGAGCATGAACCCGTCGACCCCCGCGCCCGATAACTCTGTCTCGAGCACCGCGCTCACACTGGTCCCACCGCAGCCGGTGCCGGCGATCACCGATGCCGAAGCGGCCAGCATGGTGCAGATCGATGCGACGACCGCCGGCAAGATCGACGCTATGGTCACTGGCTACATCAAGTCGATCGCATCGCTCGATCCGCACTCCCAGGACTTCGCCACCAAGGTCAACGCGATCCACAGCATGGGCGATGACGAGATCCGCCAATCAGCGAGCGTCTCCAACCGCCTCCTCGACAAGCCGGTCAAGGCGATGGAGTCGGGCCCCTTCAGTAAGGGAGCGACCGTATCGAAGTCGCTGGTCGACCTGCGGCGGACGGTCGAAGACCTGGATCCGTCGCAGCAGGGGCTGCTCAGTCCGAAGCACCTGTTCGGCTTGATCCCGTTCGGCAACCGGCTGCGTGACTACTTCGCCCGCTACCAGTCCGCGCAGGGGCACCTGAACGCCATCATCCAGGCGCTCTATCACGGCCAGGACGAGCTACGCCAGGACAACGCCGCCATCGAACAGGAGAAATTCAACGTCTGGGACATCAAGAGCAAGCTCGAGCAGTACATCTACATGGCGGGCAAGCTCGACGCCGCGCTCGAGGCGCAGATCGACCAGATCGGCCAGACCGATCCCGAGCGAGCCAAGGCGCTCCGCGAGGATGTGCTCTTCTACGTTCGCCAGAAGCGGCAGGACCTCCTCACCCAGCTCGCCGTCAACGCACAGGGCTACCTTGCCCTCGAGCTGGTGCGCCGGAACAACCTGGAGCTGATCAAGGGCGTCGACCGGGCAACGACGACGACGGTCTCGGCGCTTCGCACGGCGGTCATCGTGGCGCAAGCGCTGACCAACCAGAAACTGGTCCTCAACCAGATCACGGCGCTGAACACGACGACCGGCAACCTCATCGAATCGACATCGGTGATGCTCAAGGAGCAGTCGGGTCAGATTCAGCAGCAGGCCGCGAGCGCCACGATCAGCGTGGAGAAGCTGCAGGCGGCCTTCGGCAACATCTACGCCACCATGGACATGATCGACGCCTACAAGTTGCAGGCGCTCGACAGCATGCAAAAAACCATCGACGCGCTGACCGGCGAGGTCACCAAGGCGCAGTCTTACCTCCAGCGAGCGCACAACGCGCCGGCGACGCCGGCGGTGGGCACCGGTAGCGGCAAAGGTGAGCTGGCGCTCGCCGGTCCCGGATCTCGGAGCTGACCCTTTGACCCATTCCATTTCCCTCCCCCTCTGGGGGAGGGTCAGGGTGGGGGCCGCCACCACCTTGCTGGCAGCCCTGCTGACGGGATGCGTTGGTACCAGCACATCCACGCCAGAGCCGGCGAACACGATCCACGTGCTGGCGGGGTCAGAGCTCAAAGACCTGGCTCCGCTGATGCCAGACATTGAGAAGGCGACCGGTGTGCACCTGGCGATGACGTACACCGGAACCCTCGACGGGGCGGAGCGCATCGTGACCGGCACGAACGCAGACCTGGCGTGGTACGCGAGCTCGAAGTATCTGAACTTGCTGCAGGGATCGAACCGCAAGGTCCTGGCCCAGCAGCCGATCATGCTGTCGCCGGTCATCCTGGGCGTTAAGGACAGCACGGCGCGCAGTCTAGGCTGGGCAAACAATTCGGCAGTCACGTGGCGCGACATTGCGGTGGCCGCCAAGAGCGGACAGTTCCGCTTTGCCATGACCGATCCGTCCGCGTCCAACACCGGTTTCGCCGCACTCGTTGGCGTGGCGTCGGCGTTTGCCGCCAGCGGCAACGCGCTCACGGTCGCCGATATCAAGTCGCAGCAATTGAAGGACTTCTTTTCTGGTCAGACATTGACGGCCGGAAGCTCAGGCTTTCTTTCCGACAGCTACGTGCGCAGCCAGGATTCCCTCGACGGGATCATCAACTATGAATCGATCCTGCTCTCGCTGAACGCCGGGGGCAAGCTGCACGAGAAGCTCGACTTGATCTACCCGAAAGAAGGGATTGTCACCGCGGACTATCCGCTGATGCTCCTGAACAGCGGAAAGCGGGACGCCTACGACAAGCTGGTGGCGTACCTGCGCTCGGCTGACGTCCAGCGGCGGATCATGACCACGACCAGCCGGCGCCCCGCCCTTCCGGAGGTCTCGCCGGATAGCCGCTTCCCCAGCCAGCTGCTCGTCGAGCTGCCGTTCCCCTCGAGCCTCGACGTGATCAACAGCTTGCTGCTGGCGTATCTCAACGACATCCGGCTTCCCTCGCACCCTGTCTTCGTGCTGGACTTGAGCGGGTCCATGGAAGGCGATCGCCTCAATGGGCTCAAAAAGGCCCTGACCAACCTGACCGGTCTTGATACGAGCGTGACGGGGCAATTCGCCCGCTTCCGGGCCCGCGAGCAGATCACCATCATCACCTTCAGTAGCGCCGTGCAAGATACACGCACCTTCACCATCAACGATCCCGATCCACGCGGCCCGGACATGACCGCACTCCGCGATTACGTCAACAATCTGCGCGCGGGTGGCGGCACCGCCATCTACGACGCGCTCGCGGAAGCCTATGTCACGGCGGGAGCGGCCAAGGCGCAGGACCCAAACCGCTTCTACTCGATCGTGCTGATGACGGACGGCGAGAACAATTCCGGACGCGACGCGAGCGCGTTCCTGCGCGACTACCAGCAGTTCGCGTCGGGCACCCGGGCGATCAAGACCTTCACGGTCCTCTTCGGCGAAGCGAACCCGCAGGAGTTGCAGCGCATTGCCAGCGTGAGTGGCGGCACGGTGTTCGACTCGAGAACGGCGCCGCTCAGCCAGGTCTTCAAAGAAATCCGCGGTTACCAGTAGAGTAGGCGCGCGATGCAGCAGCAGATCCTGAAATACCTCTACAGCAGCAAGAACATTGTCGGAAGCGTGCTGGCCCTCCTGGGGCTCGTGCTCTTCTTCCTCGGAGTGGTGGGGACGCTGTGGCCGGTGATCGTGATCGGCCTCTACTTGATCGGCGTGCTCGTCACCCCAGGGACCGCGACCATCGACCTGCGAAGCGGCTTCGACCCGGACGACGTGCGGAAGGCGCTGGACCACGAGGTGCATGTCGTCAGTGGCCGGGTGCCCGCGGATGTGTTCGCCAAGGTGCAGAGCATTCAGCAGATCATCCTCGGCATCCTGCCGCGCTCCGGCGCGCTGCCGCCGGGATCGCCGGAGCTGTTCGTCGTCGAGCGAACCGCGACCGACTATCTCCCGACCGCGCTGGAGAGCTACCTCAACCTGCCGCGCGCCTACGCGACCCTCCATCCGGTGCAGGACGGCAAGACACCGAAGCAGGTCCTGCTGGACCAGCTGACGCTGCTCGAAAGCAAGATGGGTGAGGTCGCGGATGACGTGCATCGCAACGACACCGATCGTCTGCTGGCGAACGGGCGGTTCCTCGAGGAACGGTTCGGCCGCTCGGCGCTATCCCTGGACAGTCCCCCCGCCCACTCCTGAATTCGCCAGCCTCTTTGAAGGCCCAGCTTTGTTAGTGTGAAAAACGAGGGCTGGATCATGGGATTCACGAGCAAGCCCGTTAGGGTCATCGAGATACCGGAGCCGGCTTCGGAGCCGCTGATCGCGCCCGAGCGCGAACCGCAGCGCACCGAGAGAGAAGAAGAAGCCCCGGTCACAACGCCGGCGTGAACCTCGCCGTCGGGTACCGCTTCTGGCGGGTCGACCCGGACGACGCCTGGACGCGCGGTCGGCTCCAGTCGCCGGT
>DATBYU010000107.1:0-20312 GCA_036513555.1 Candidatus Dormiibacterota bacterium
TTCTGTTTCGAAGCCTGACCAGCCTCGTCTCCTGGAACAGCTGCGGGGGCAGCACGGAGCCGAGCTGCCGCCAGGGCCGTACGAATCCTGGCGGGTAAAGCTATCCGACGGGACGAGTCAGGCGACCGCGATCATGTACCAATCGGGCAAGCTCGTGATCTCTGGACACGCGCCCGCATTTGACCAGGCAGTGGCCATCGCCGGGGCGGTTGCGAAACCGGTTGCAAAAAAGCGTGCGGCGGCACGCCCAACGACATCGGCATCGGTCGAGGCGCCGCCCGAGAATGAGCCGCACATCGGGACGGACGAAGCTGGAAAAGGCGACTTCTTCGGTCCGCTGGTGACGGCCGGCGTTTACGTGGATGATAGGGTCGCGAAACTGCTGCGCGCGCTGAGCGTCCGGGACAGCAAGACCGTCGGCGATCGGGAATTGCGGGTCCTGGCGGGCAACATTCGGGACGTGGTCGAGGAGCAAAAGCGGGCGGTGCTCGTGCTGGCGCCCAAACGCTACAACGAGCTCTACCGCCAGATGCGGAGCGAGGGGAAAAACCTCAACGCCCTATTGGCCTGGACGCACACGCGCGTGATCGAAGACCTGATCGGTCACGGGCTCCAGCCGAAATTCATCCTCAGCGATCAATTTGGTGACAAGCGATACATCGAGAGCCGTCTGTTGGTCGACACCCGCTTGAGCGGCGTGCCGGTGATCCAGATGCATCGCGCCGAGGCCGACGTGGCGGTCGCCGCCGCCTCGATCCTCGCCCGCGATGCCTTTCTACGATGGCTCGAGCAAGCGGGTAAAGCGCTCGGGCTGACCGTGCCCAAGGGGGCATCGCCGAAGGTGATCGAGACCGGCCGATTGCTGGTCAACCGGCTGGGGGCTGAAGGCCTGAAGGACTACGCGAAGGTCTCCTTCAAAACGATGGCGAAGGTCCTGGCACCGTAATCTTTAGAGTCGTGCCCATCGAAAGCACGACGTACCCGGCACTGTTTCGGATTCCGGCATTTCCCCGCCTGGCGGCCAGCGTCCTGCTGGCCCGGACGGCCAGCCAGATGATGCAGCTGGCCCTAGTAATCTTCGTCCTCCAACGCTTTCATTCGCCAACGCTTGCGGGCGTCACCGTATTCCTCGCGGTCGCGCCCGGCATCGCCGTCAGCCCATTGGCTGGCGCGCTGCTCGACCGTCACGGTCGAGTGCGCCTGATAACGCTGGACTACCTGGTCGGCGCGCTGACTCTGGCCGCAATCGTGGTACTCGACCTCGCCGGCCGGCTTCATCCGGTCGTCCTGTTGCCAATCGTGACGGTCAGCGCGCTGACCTTTTCGCTGAGCAACAGCGGGGCCCGCTCGCTTTTGCCCCTCGTCGTTCCCAAGCAGCTTTGGGATCGAGCCAATGCCTTGGACAGCATCGCGTACGCGGTAACGATCGGCGCCGGTCCGGCACTGGCCGGGGCGTTGACGGCATGGTCCGGCTCGCGCGTTGCGCTGGCGACCACGGCGATCCTCTACCTTGCGGCGGCGCTGTCAATGATACGGCTCCCGGAGCCGATGCTTCGAACGGCATCTGGCTCCGTCCTCGCGCAGGCGTGGCAAGGCGTCGTGTACGTGGTCCGGCGAAATGCCACCTTACGCGGCATTGTGCTCGTGATGAGCCTGATGAACCTGGGCATGGGGATCCTCGTGGTCGCGATTCCGGTGATGGTCTTCGAGCGTCTCCACGGCAACGCCGCCCTGGCCGGCGGACTCTGGGCCGTCTACGGCCTTGCAACGGTGCCGTCCGCCCTGATTGCCGGCCGGATCGATAGCCGCGGTCGGGAGTTGACGGTCATGGCGCTGTCGACGCTGGTGACCGCCGTCGGCGTTGCCACGCTAGCGCTGGCCTCGAACCCCTTCGTGGCGATCGGCGCGATGCTGGTTGCCGGCCTCTCCATCGGGCCGTTTGACGTGAGCATGTTCTCGATGCGTCAGCGACGCACCGATCCGGCCTGGTTCGGCCGCGCCTTCGCGGTCTCGATGGGCCTGAATTGGGCCGGCCAGCCGATCGGGTCCGCCGTTTCCGGACCGCTGATTCAGGTTGGCCTGCCGCTGACGTTCCTGGTTTCCGCGGCGCTGATCGCGGCAAGTGCCGGGCTTATCCGGCTGGTTATCCCCGCCGAGGACGCGGGTACAATATCGACCGAGTCCGCCAGGCAGTCGCGGCGGGATCGTCCCGTCGAGGAAAGTCCGAGCTCCGCAGAGCAGGGTGCCGGGTAACGCCCGGTCGGGGTGACCCGAAGGAGAGTGCCACAGAAAATACACAGCCGTCGCGCAAGCGGCGGCGAAGGTGAAATGGTGCGGGTAAGAGCCCACCAGCAGCCGGGAGACCGGCTGGCTCGGTAAACCCCACCCGGAGCAAGACCGAATAGGAGGACGATACGGCTGGCTCGGCCGGTCCTCGGGTAAGGTCGCTAGAGTCGCCGGGTAACCGGCGACGAAGACGGATGACTGCCGCCCCACGGCGCGCCGGCTTTGCCGGCTGAAGCGGGGAACAGAACTCGGCTTATCGGCGGACTCACTCTCTTATCCTTGAGCCGATGCCGGTCGTCCCCCGGCCGTTGGCGCGTTACGCGTGGATGGCGATCACCGTTCTGGTGCTGACGTCCTCAGCATGCGTCTCCACGTCAACGGCATCTCCGACGCCGTCAGATTCGATCTCGGTGCTTGGCTGCCAGGACGTGATCGCCTCTGAGGCGACACCTCCATCGGGATCGTCCATCACTCTCGATGGGGTGGCCCTCCCGACCGGCCGGGCCCTGCAAGCGAACCCAGATTCCGACCCGCGCGCCAAGCTGTTTGCTAAGGACGCGTTGCTCATCCGTCGCGGGGCTTCTTTCGACCTGCTTGTGCCTGCGGCGTGGCGCGGCCGCCTCGCGGTGACCTGGGGCAGCCTCGGAAAGCCGACGAGCCACCTACGAATTCCGGGATGTCGACCGATCCAGCGAATGCCGTCCTCGAGCCGCTGGGACTTGACCGATGACTGGCTTGTCTATCCGGGCGGTTACTTCGTCTCGCAGGCGGCTTGTGTTTCGCTCACGGTCAAGACGGGGCAGAGGGAGCAGACGGTGCAAATCGGCGTCGGTGCGGCCTGTCCGGGTCAAAGCCCGCCACCTTCGCTCGGCTAGGCCGGGAGGCGGTAGACGCGCTTCGCGTTCTCGGCCAGCACCTGGCGGCCGGCCTCAGCCGCCGTCGTTGTGTCCATGATGCGGCGGCTGACGAGTTCGCCCAGCGCTTCGGCGAGCGCCTCCCGGTGGGCGGTCGAGGCGACTAGGAAGACCTCCGGATACCGGCTCGCGTCGCTGGCGTAGAGCAGTTTGCTGGTCGGGCATAGACCCAGCGCCTCACGCATTGCGCGGCCACCCTCGAGACCGGCGAACGGGATTGTCAGTGACAGGTCCATGTAGACATCGGGGAAGACCGAGCAGAGATAGGCCGCCTCGCGGTGGTACGGGTAGCAGTGGAGCAGCGCGACGCGAAGGCCGCGATAAGCGGGATCCGTAAAAAGCGGTCGCAGGCCGAGGGGCGAGGTTTCGGCGAGGTCTTCGTCGGGATCGCCGAAGCCGCAATGGACCTGAAGCGGGACGTCGAGCTCGCGGCACTCCTGCGCGGCCTCGAAAAGCAGGGCGTGGCACAGGGCGCTGCCGGCAAGGCGCGGGTGTTGACCGCCCTGGGCACGGAGCCGCATCGCACTGAAGGCAACACCGAGGGCATCGGTGTCGACCGGCTGTAGCTTGAGGGTCGCGCGGTAGGCGCAAATAGTTTTGACGCCGACGGCGCCGCCCCCGACATCCGCTCGCAACGCTGCACGGACCGCATCGAACCACTCGCGCGGCTCGTTGGCGTAGTGAATCAGGTTCTCGGCGACGGTCTCCAGCCGGATGATCTGGCGTTGTGTGATGCCGACTGCTTCCTCCTGTTCCCTGAGGGTGAAGGACTCGGCGGTGGCAAAGCCGTTGTCGACGAGCATGATGCCGGTTGCGGCTCGCGCCAGCAGGCGCCTGGCGTAGTCGCCCGGGTCGGCAGCATTACGGTACGCGAGGATCGCGGCTTCGTTCGAGTCGCACTGGAGCTCGCCGGCGATTCGACGGATGGCGTCCTGGTAGGCGACCGTGTGGACGACATGGTGTTCGGCCAGTTGGGGATCGAGCGCTTCGGTGAAGGCCCCACGCAACTCCACCGCCGTTAGTTGAAAGGGCCAGCGTCGCAATGGATGGCAGTGATGATCGACCGCGGGCTGATCTGCCCAGGCGCGGAGCAATTCGCGAGCGGAGTCAGCCATTAGCCGACGTCAGTACTTGTAAATATGTTGTCTGAACTCGAAGGCCTCGTCGGCGGCCGCGAAGGCATCGATGTCGAGCTCTTTGACCGCGATGTAGGACGTGGCCAGGCGTTCACCGAGGGCCTTGAGCAAACTCTCATCGCGCTTGAGGTTGGTGATCGCCTCCTTGAGGCTCGTCGGCAGGCGGTCGATACCAATGGCGGCGCGATCCTTGTCGCTCAGGTTGTAGGGGTCGACGTTCACGGGCGGGGGCAGCTTGAGCCCGCGCTCGATGCCATCGAGGCCGGCCGCCATCACTCCGCCGAGCGAGATGTAGGGATTGGCGCTGGAGTCGGACGACTTCAGCTCGACGTTGGTCGACTCCGCCTCATGGCCCTTGAAGGGCGAGGCGACGCGCAGGGCGCCTTCGCGATTGTCCGGACCCCAGGCGCGGAACGCCG
This sequence comes from Candidatus Dormiibacterota bacterium, assembly GCA_036513555.1. Taxonomy (GTDB): domain Bacteria; phylum Chloroflexota; class Dormibacteria; order CF-121; family CF-121; genus CF-13. The sequence goes on from DATBYU010000107.1 coordinate 4,756, forward strand.
AGGCCCACATTTGCGGCTGCAGGCGACGGTAGGAGTTGACCGAGGCGCAGGTCAGGGCCACGAGGGCCGGGAGATGGTCGAGGATGCCAGCCATGAACTGGCGAGCGAGCGGTGAGAGGTTGAACTCGGCGTCTGGCTCGTAGAAGCGGTTGACGCTCTGATCGGGATTCCAGCCCGAGAAGTGCAGATGGCAACCGTTGCCCGCCTGGTCGCCCCACGGCTTGGGCGCAAAGGAGGCGTAGCGGCCATGCTTGAGCGCGACGCCGCGGACCGTCTCTCTATAGATGATGTGGTGATCGGCGGCTTGCAGGGCGGGAGCGTGACGGATCGAAAGCTCCTGCTGGCCCCAGCCGAGCTCAGCGTAGTACTGCTCGACCGTCATTCCCTGCGATTCAAGCGCCGCCACGATTTCATCGATGACGGCTGCGGCCATGTTCATGCCGGTCGAGGTGAAACAGCCGCTGTCATCGATGGGGGAGAAGAGCTCGCCGTTCTTGACCGCAAGCGACCACTCGGGCTCGAACGCGGCGACCAGCGAGAGGTCGTGCTCATCGGCGGCGCGGGCGATCATGCGCTTGAGGAAGCCGCGCCCGTCGGCCGCGTAGGGCTGACCGTCCAGAGTTTGCATGTCGACGAGCACAGTGCCGGTGTGGGGCGCGTAGGGGGCGATGGCGAAGGTCGTCGGGTCAGGCACGAGGCGGATCTCGCCAACCGGACCCATGCCGTCAACACTGGCCAGGTGGTCGAGCATGGTGAAGGCCTGCATCGCGACCGTCAGGCCGATGCCGGTTTCGAGTCGCTCTTTCAAGTTGGCGATGCCGGCGCTCTTGCCGCGGATGATGCCGTCGTTGTCGCAGTAAAGGAAGCGCACGAGGCGGAGGCCCGATGCCTCCGCCTGTGCGACGAGCTCTGCGCGTTTTGCGTCGAGGTCGACGGCTGCCGCGGTGTCGGTGAGGGTGGTCGCCATTCAAATCACGCTCAGCTCGGGGAACCGCCACTTGTTGCTGCAGCTACGGCGCGGCGCGCCGTATTCAACCCGAGGAGATAGACAACGACCGCCACGGCCAGCGACACGATGCCGACGCCGCCCACGATCAGGATCCAGGGACCGTTGTCGATGACGGCTGGGTTCCACGAGCCCTGGAGCTGGCCGGTAAAGACCCAACCACCGGTAAGCGTCACGACGACGCCAACTGCGCTGGCGATCGCGCCGGCGATCGACGCTGCCCAGAAAACCCAGATCGGCACGAGTTGCTCGCGCTTGAACTCCTCCGGGTACCGCGACCGGATGATCAAGACATCCGCGAAGAGGAACACCATCGACAGGCACCAGATGACCGTGACCGCGGCCTGCAGCGCGATGTAAATACCGACTGAGAGGTTGGCGTTGCCGTTGAAGAGAAAGTAGGCGATCGCCGTGATGATGGTGGTGATCACAGCCTGGACGAGCACGGCGTTCTGCGGCACCTTGTTGCGGTTGACGCGGCCGACGAATGCCGGAAGTCGGCGGTCGAGCCCACTGACGAACAGCAGGCGTGCGAACGAGTAGTTGTAGACGGTGGTATTGAAGATGAAGAACGCGATCATCACCAGCGTGACGAGCGCGGCGACGAAGGCGCCCAGCGATGTTTGGACGGCCGAGAGGATCGCCGTCGTCGAGTTGAAGGTCGGCCCGCTGTTCTTTTGGACCGCCATGGCGCCGAAGGTCAGGACGAGATAGCCGACCATGACGACGATCGAGCCCCACACCAGGTAGCTCGTGATCGCCCGACGATCACGGATCTCCACGCCCATGTTCAGCGGTACCTCGATGCCTAGCAGGGCGAGGATGACCAGGCCGTAGAAGGTGGCGTTGTTGCCGGTCAGACTGAAGGCATTGCGCGAGAAGTCGTTGGCTGCCGGATGGCCGCCGAGCAGCCAGGCGAGGCCGGCGATGCCGACCGTCAGGATGGCGGCGCCGTAGATGACGAAGACGCCGTTAACGAGGTTCTGGGTCACGCGGAATCGCAAGATCGATAGGGCCGATGACGCCCAGATGACCGCCAGGATGATGATGCCCTGCTGCCAGAGTGCGCTCAGCGGGTTCTGGAGATTGAAGGGCGGCAGCATCAGAAGGAACTGAAGCAAATTCACGACCAGGACGGCGGTCGCGACCATGACGAGGGTTCCCGGCCACCAGGCGCAGAAGCCGGCGAAGAAGCCCCAGAAAGAGCCGAGCGCCTTGTTGGTCCAGACGTAAATCGAACCCTCACCAGGGAACATGAGACCGAGCTGGCCGGTGACGATGGCGCCAGGAATAAGGAACGTGACGAAGCCGAGGATCCAATAAACGAAGGCCGAGGCGCCGGCCGGCTGGACGACCGAGCCCTGGACGGCGAAAAGGACGATGGCGACGAAGATCGCAATCATGTCGAATCGACCTAAAACTTTGGGTAAGATGCCGGGCGCGATCCGCTCCGAGAGCAGCTCGCCCGATTTCGCGGGTGCGCTGGCGCTGGTAGTGGTTGCCATATCCCCTCCTTAGGGCGGCGTTATTGGTTGTGAACAAATGTCTATCGTGCCGGACATTCGGTGTCAAGGCCGCTCTTGACGCCGCGTCGCGGACGGGGCTCACCGGCCGCACCACGCGAGGCGGGCACAACATCTAGGGGCCATTTTTCTATGCGGCCACAAGCCCACAAGATTTAGTTCGAATTTGTTGACAGGCACCTGTCGCAGTGGTAGCGTTCGGCGTGCTGGTGGCACAAGGTGGGGAAAAGTGGGGAGAGTGAGACAGCCGGTGACGACTCCTGATGTTCCTCGGCACGTACCGGCACTCGGTCGACGCCAAGGGACGGGTCGCGATCCCCGCCCGTTTTCGGGAACAACTTCCGAGTGGGACCGTTATTTCCAAGGGCGCCGAGGGCTGCCTGCAGGTCTATCCGCCCCAGGAATGGGCGCAGGAGCAGGGCTTGCGGCTGGGCTCGACGACGCCGGCGGAGGAGCGTCGACTCGCCCGCATGATGTTCGGCGCCGCCCGAGAGTGCGAATTCGACGCCCAGGGCCGGATCGTCCTGTCCGCCGACCAGCGGCAGTACGCCGACATCACCGGGGTGGCCTGGATTGTTGGCGTCAACAACCTGATCGAGATCTGGAACGACGAGGGGTGGCGCCGGATCGGCGAGGCGACGCCCGAGGAATACACGCGCATTCAGGACCAGGTGGCCGAGCGGCGACGTGCCCCGCGCACGTGACCGACGCGGCCGCCCTCGACTCGATCGACCGTCCGGGCCGACCGGACACCGACCCGTACTTTTACAAGAGCTAATAACGAGCCTTCAACCAACTCCCGGGCAGGCGTTCGTCGACGCCACGCTAGGGGGTGGGGGATATGCGCGGGCGCTGATGGAGCGCCTTTCGCCGGGCGGCGTGCTGCTCGGCCTCGATCGTGATGCCTCCGCCCTCGAGCGCTTTAGCCGGGAACCGGTGCCTCCGGACATCACCGTGATGCTGGAGCACACCAACTTCGCGCAGCTCGATCGGGCGGCCGAGCGGATCGGCCGCCCACCAAACGGCATCGTCTTCGACCTCGGTCTTTCCTCGGTGCAGCTCGATGACCCTGAGCGGGGTTTCAGCTTTCAGAGGGAGGGACCACTGGACATGCGCCTGGATCGCAGCGAACCATGGACCGCCGCCAACCTGCTCAACCGCGAATCGGAGAGCGAGTTGCGGCGCATCCTGAAGGACTACGGCCAGGAGCGATGGGCGGCGCGGATCGCACAGCGGATCGTAGAGCGGCGACGCAAAACGCCGTTCGAGACCACAACGGACCTCGTCGACGTGGTGGCCGGAGCCATCCCGCGGGGCGCCTGGCCCCGCGACATTCACGTCGCGACCCGAACCTTCCAGGCATTCCGCATCGCGGTCAACCGCGAGCTCGAGGCGATCGAAAAAGGGTTGAAGGCTGCCATTCAAGTGCTTGCAAGCGGTGGGCGAGTTGGGGTCGTCTCCTTCCACTCCCTCGAGGACAAAATTGCAAAGAACCTTTTCAACGTCGAAGCAACAGACTGTATTTGTCCGCCCCAAGCGCCCGTCTGCATCTGCGGGCACCAGCGTTCGGTGCGCGTCGTGACACGCAAACCGATCACTCCCTCTGAGGCCGAGGTGCGGGAAAATCCCCGCGCCCGGTCAGCGAAATTACGAGTCGCGGAGAAGTTATGAACCCGATCCATGTCATTCCACAAGTCAATACCTGAGCGGCCGCATGGTGGAATCCCTCCCTCCTGGGCATCTACTAGTCTTGCGGCCCCGCCGGCCCGATCCGACCCCTCCGGCGCGCGCGTTCCCCCCTTCGCGCGCGCGCCGGAGTCGCGGCCGGCCATCGATCTCGCCGCTCGTCGGCGCGACCGTGCTGATCGCGGCGGCCCTGCTGTTGGTGGGCCAATCAGCTGCCGCCACCCAGGCGAGCTACCAGATCGCGACGCTCAAGCAGGAACAAGCCCGCCTCTCCGCCGAACACGACCAGCTCCTGGCACAGCTCGCCGGCGACCGCGCCGCCAACCGCGTCGCCACAGCGGCCGTGCAACTCGGCCTCTCGCACCCCAGCCGGTGGCAGTACGTTCATTCGACGCAATCACCGATTGCGCTCGGGCCCCGTCCAGCCAACCAGGGCCGGTCTGGCGTTTGGGACGGCGTGCTGGCGGTGCTGGGCGCCGTGATCGGCCGCCCACTCAACTCCGAAGCAGCTCACTAACCGGGCGGCAACGGTGAGGGGCGTCCAGGAACTCGAGCCCCGCAGCCGCATCCTTACATTGATGGCGCTCATCCTGAGCGCCTACCTGGTGCTGCTCGGCCGGTTGACCTATTGGCAGGTCTGGCGGCACGACGACATGGCCCGGCTGGCCTCCGCCTACCACGACGACACGATCACCTTGCCCGCCGTGCGCGGCAACATCCTGGATCGCAACGGCGCGCTGCTTGTGACCAACACGCCCGTCTTCTCGATCTTCGCCTCGCCGGACCAGATTTCGGCGCGGGAGCGCCAGGATATCGCCGGCAAGCTTGCTACCCTGCTGGAGCTAACCCCGGACGCGATCCAGGCCAAACTGGCCACGACTCGAAAGTTCGTCTACCTGGCGAGGCGCGTGCCCGCGTCGGTCGCGCAGCAACTGGACAAGCTTCGCCTGCCGGGCATCGGCAAGGTGGCCGAAACGCAGCGGTCCTATGTCGATGGTGGGGTGGCGGGCACCACGCTGGCCGCCAACCTCCTCGGCTTCGCCAACGATGCGGGCGTCGGCAACTACGGGGTCGAGGGCTACTACGACAAGCTCTTGCACGGCCAGGATGGCTTCGAGGCGACCGTGAAGGATCTGGCAAACCAGCCGATCGTGCTCAGCGACCGCCAGCGTCGTGATCCGGTCGACGGTGCCTCGCTGCAACTGTCGCTGGACGGCACCATCCAGGTGGTCGCCGAGCGCGCGCTCGCCGACGGGGTCCAGAAGTACCAGGCGGAGAGCGGCTCGCTCATCATCATGGAGCCGACCACCGGCCGGATCGTCGCCTGGGCCGATGTACCCAGCTACAACGCCAACCAGTTTGCGACGACGCCGACCTCGCAATTCATCGACCCGATCGTCTCCAACCTGTACGAGCCTGGCTCGGTCATGAAGGTCGTGACCCTGGGCGGCGCGCTCGACGACCACGCCATCACGCCCGACACGCGCTTCAACGAGACTGGCGTCGCCGTCGTCGGTGGGGTGGCCATTCGCAACTGGGACAACCGGGCGCACGGGAACGTCACCATGACGCAGGTCCTGGAGAACTCGCTCAACGTCGGCGCCATCAAGGCGCAGCAGCTCGAGGGGGCGGGGCCCTTCTATCAATATCTGCAGAAGTTCGGCATCGGCTCCCCAACCGGGGTCGACGTCGCGGCCGAGACGTCGGCGCCGCTCCGTGATCTCGCCAAGTGGAAACCGGTCGAGCTGGCCACCGCCTCCTTCGGCCAGGGTGTCGACACCACCGCCCTCGAGATGCTGACCGCCGTCAACGTGGTGGCCACCGGCGGCAACCTGGTCTGGCCGCACGTCGTCGACCAGGTGATCGACAGCAACGGGACTCGCCACCCGGTACAGCCACGGGTCGTGCGGCAGGTCATCAGCGCCAAAGCGGCGCAGCAGATGCAGCAGATGATGATCGGCGTGGTCGAGCACGGCTCCGGTTTTGCGGCCAGGATCGATGGCTTCAAGAACCGGATCGCGGGCAAAACCGGGACCGCCAGCATTCCGGAAAACGGGAGCTATGCGAAGGACCAGACGATCGGCTCCTTCGTCGGCTTCGTGCCCGCCGACCACCCACAGTTCATCATGCTGGTGATCACCCGCAAGCCAAAAGTGCTCTTCGAGGGCGCCTATGTGGCCGCCCCGATTTGGAAAACCGTCGCCAGCGCGCTGATCACCCAGTGGCAGATCGCGCCATGACGTGGGGGCCAGTACCGCCAGCGACAATAGTGGTGCTGTGACGATGTCGGTAAGAGACGTGGTGGACGCGACGGGTGGCCGCTTGCTCAGCGGTTCGCAAGACGTCTCCTTGAGCGCGCTGTTCACCGATTCGCGCGAGGTGAAGCCCGGCGGCCTTTTCGTGGCCCTGCGCGGCGAAGAGCAAGACGGCCATGGTTTCATTCCCCAGGCGATCGAGCGCGGCGCCGCCGGCATCCTGTGCGAGCGACCGCCGCCGATGACCGACCACGCCGCGGTGATCGTGGTCGCGGACACCCGGCAAGCCCTGTTCGACATCACCGCCGATCGCTTGCGCCGCCAGGCGCTGCCGATTGTCGCGATCACCGGCAGCGCCGGAAAGACGACGACCAAGGACCTGATCGCCCATGTGCTCGGGCGCCGGCTGCGGGTGCACAAGAGCGAAGGCAACCTGAATACCTACACCGGGATCCCGATGACGATCTTTCAGATGGACCCGCGCGATCGAGCTCTGGTCGTCGAGTACGCGATGTCGCGGGCAGGGGAAATCCGCGAGCTGGCCACGGTGGCCCCGCCGACGATCGGGGTCGTCCTCAACGTCGGACTGGCCCACGTCGGGTTCCTGGGATCGATCGACGCGGTGGCCGCCGCCAAACGCGAGCTGGTGGAGGGACTGGCCCCCGGCGGGTCGGCGGTGCTCAATGCCGACGATCCGAGGGTGCGGGCGATGTCGGCGGTGGCGCGACGCTTCACGCTGTTTGGCTCGTCGAGCGATGCCGGCGTGCGCGCCGAGCGCATCCGGCTCCATGGCATCGAAGGCAGCGCTTTCACGCTGGTCACGCCCCGAGGCAAAGCCGAGGTCTATCTCCGCCTCCCAGGCGAGCACAGCATCTCCAATGCGCTTGCGGCCGCGGCCGTCGCCCTGGAATTCGAGTTCGACGCTCCCGCGATCGCGGCGGCGCTCCACGGCTTCACACCGCCCGCCCGGCGAATGAACATCGTGACCGGGCGCAACGGCGCCACCGTGATCGACGATTCCTACAACGCCAGTCCTGGTTCGATGCAGGCCGCGCTCCGTGTTCTCGAACTGGCGCCCAAAGGCTCGCTGAAGGTAGCCGTACTGGGCGACATGCTGGAGCTGGGCGACCATGCGGGGCGCGCCCATGACGAAATCGGGTCGCTGGCCGGTAAAACCGCCGACATCGTGATCGCGGTCGGGGAGTACGCCCCGCGGGTGGTGGAGTCCGCGCGACGCGCGGGCCTGGCCAAGGAGCGGGCGTACGTTGTCGAGGGGGCCGACCAGGTTGTGGCCGCGCTGGGTCCGCTGCTGACGCCGCAGACCCAGATCCTCGTGAAAGGTTCCCGCGGCATGCGTCTGGAGCGGGTGGTCGAGCAAATTCGCGAGGCGCCATGACGCCCGTCATCGTTTTCCTCGCGGCCCTCGTCGTCAGCGCTCTGGTGTTTCCGGCCGCGATCGGCTGGCTGGCGCGCGCCCGGATGGGCCAGACGATTCGTGAGGAAGGCCCGGCGGCCCACCACGCCAAGGCAGGAACGCCGACCGCGGGCGGGCTCGTCTTCCTGGCGGTGGCGCTCGTCCTCTACCTGGTCGCGGATCGCTCACTCGCCGGCGGATTCGTGCTGATCGCGCTCGGGCTCGGCGGAGCGCTCGGCTTCGTCGACGACTACGCGGCGATCCGTGGCGGTCGTAACCTCGGGCTCAAGGCGCGCTACAAGATCGTCATCCAGCTCGCGACCGGGGCGCTGCTCGGCGTCGTCGCGCTGCGATGGGGCTTGACCTCGCAACTGGTTCCCTTCGACGGACGGCATGCGATCGGCGGCTGGGTGATCCTGGTCAGCGCGCTGGCGGTCGCCGCCGGATCCAACGCCTTCAACCTGACGGACGGGAGCGACGGCCTCGCCGCCGGGGCCGGTGCCATCAGCTTCGGCGCCCTGGCCCTGGTCGCGGTCCTGCAGCATCACCCGAGCGTCGGGCTGTTGCCGGCGATCCTGGCCGGCTGCCTCGTCGGCTTCCTTTTCTACAACCTCTTTCCGGCGCGGATCTTCATGGGTGACACCGGGAGCCTCGCGCTGGGGACGGCGATGGTGGCGGCGGCCATCACCACCGGTTTTCTCTGGTATCTTCCGCTGCTCGCGCTGGTCTTCGTGGTGGAGACGGTTTCGGTGATCGCCCAGGTGGCGAGCTTCAAACTGACCGGGAAGCGTCTCATCCGGATGTCGCCGCTCCACAACCACTTCATCGTCTCGGGATGGCGCGAGATGCCGATCGCGCTCTATTTCTGGGCCGGCTCGCTGGTGGCCGCCGCCCTGGCCGTGGCGTTGGCCCGACCTGGGTCCGCGGCGTGACCGAGACGAGAGGCCGGCATGCCCTCGTCATCGGCTACGGGCGCAGCGGTCGCGCGGCGGCGTCCTTCATCACGCAACGAGGCGGATCGGTGCGCGTCGTGGACCGCGCCGACACACCGGAGCTGCGAGCGGAACTGGCGAAGGCAGGCATTCCGGCGCGACTCGGCGGTTATGGAACCGAAGATTTGAATGGGACCGATCTTCTCGTCGTCAGCCCCGGCGTGGCCTGGGACGAGCCGCTGGTCGAGAGCGCGCGACAACGTGGCATCGAGGTGACGAGCGAGATCGACCTGTTCTTTAAGGCCTGCCCCAGCCGGATCGCAGGTATCACCGGGACCAACGGCAAAACGACGACCACGGCGCTGACCGCCGAGGTGCTGCGGGCCGGCGGGCTCCGCGTAATGCGCGGCGGCAACATCGGGGAGCCGGTGCTCGACCGTATCGACCAGCTTCGCCCGGACGACTGGGTCGTCTTGGAGCTCAGCAGCTTTCAGCTGGAGTCGATCACGACGCCGCGATTGCACATCGGCGTCGTGCTCAACGTCACGCCGGATCATCTCGACCGCCATAAATCGTTCGCACACTACGTCGAGATCAAGGCACGCGCGGTTGCCTTCATGCAGCCGGAGGACCACGCGGTCCTCAACATCGATGACCCGGCCTGCGCCGCGATGCAAGAGCGAGGCAAAGGCCAGGTCATCGCCTTCGGTCTTCACCAACCGGTCCACCGAGGCGTCACCCTGGTGGACGGCTGGATCACGATCGCGCACGCGGCGGTGAAGCGCCGGGTGCTGCCGGCTGCCGATGTCCCGCTCCCCGGTGAGCACAACCTGAGCAACGTGATGGCTGCCGTGGGTGCCGGCGATGCCGCCGGTGTCGAGCCCGAGCGGATCGCCGAGGCGGTGCGGCAATTCAAGGCGGTCGAGCATCGTCTGGAGCCGATCGGCACCTTCAACGGCGTCCGCTGGTACAACGACTCGAAAGCGACCAACCCTGATTCGACCTACAAGGCCCTGGCCGCGTTTGGCGAGCCGATCGTTCTGATCGCCGGCGGCCGCAATAAGGGGATCGACATCGAGCCGCTGGCGCAGGCCATCGCCCACCGGGTGGCGGCGCTGGTGGCGATGGGGGAGACCGGCGAGGAGCTGGCCCGCCGAACCCGTGATGCGGGGCTGGCGCGCGTCGAGCGCGCCACGGACCTCAGGGATGCGGTGCGCAAGGCCGCGGCCCTGGCCGTGCCAGGGTCGGTGGTGCTGCTGTCGCCCGCCTTCACCAGTTACGACATGTTCCGCGACTACGAGGACCGGGGGCGACGCTTCAAGGCGACGGTCCTCGAGGAGCTGCAGCGATGAGGGCGCGGGCCGCGCTCGAGCTGCCAGCCGCGCCGCGCACGCTGGCATCGAGCCGGTTGTGGCGTCGCGGCGACCGGGCGCTCTTGCTCGCGGTCGCGGCGCTGACGGCCTTCGGGTTGGTCATGGTCTTCTCCGCCTCCGAGGTGCAGGGGTGGTTGTGGTTCCACAATGCCGCCTACTACTTCGAGCGGCAGCTCATGTGGCTGGCGCTCGGCGTCATCCTGCTCTTTGCTGGTGCCACCCTCGACTACCACCGCCTTCGGCCGCTCGCCATGCCGCTTGGCCTGGTGACGGTGGCCCTGATGGTGCTGGTGTTGCTACCGCACTTCGGTGTCGAGGTCAACGGCGCCCGCCGCTGGCTGCGCCTCGGACCCCTGCAGATGCAGCCCGCCGAGCTGGCGAAGATTGCCGCCATCATCTTTATGGCCCTCTGGCTGGAGCGTCACCGCGATCGGCTGTCCTCGCTGGAAAACGGCGTCGTGCCCTTTCTCGCGCTGCTCGGATTCACGATCCTGCTGGTCATCCTGGAGCGCGACCTGGGCACCACCCTGATCATCGCCGGCATCCTGTTGGCGCAGTTTCTGGTGGCCGGCGGGCGCAAGCGCCATGTCCTCCTGCTGGCGCTGATCATGGCGCTCTGTGTCTACCTCTTCATTCGGATGGAGCCGTATCGACTGCATCGCATCCTGGCCTTCGTGGATCCCTGGTCGGATCCGCTCAACACCGGCTTCCAGGCGATCCAGTCGGTGGTGGCGCTCGGTTCGGGGGGCTTCGCCGGCCTTGGCCTGGGCCACAGCATCCAGAAGTACCAGTGGCTACCTTTCGCGCACACGGACTTCATCTTCGCCATCGTCGGCGAGGAGACTGGGCTGATCGGCACCAGCGCGGTGCTCGCCCTGTTTGGGCTCTTTGCCTATCGGGGCTACCGCGTCGCGCTGAAAGCACCGGACGCCTTCGGGTCTCTGCTGGCCTGCGGCGTCACCACCTGGATTGCGTTGCAGGCCATGATCAACATCGCCGCCGTCACCGTGACCCTACCCACAACCGGGATCCCGCTGCCCTTCATCAGCTATGGTGGCTCATCGCTGGCGATCAACCTGCTGGCGGTCGGCATACTGATCAACGTTTCGACCCAGAGCGAGAAGGTGGGATGGATTCGGCATGCGAGTATTGATCTCGGGCGGCGGAACGGGCGGACACTTGTTCCCGGCGATCGCCGTCGCGCAGGCGCTCTCGCGGAACGCGCCTGACACGCAGCTTCTCTATGTCGGGCGGCGCGGTGGCATGGAGGAGCAGGTCGTGCCGCGCTACGGGATCCCGCTGCAGACGATCGTTGCGGCCAAGCTCGATATGGAGAAGCTGTGGCGCAACTGGTCGGTCCCCTTTGTTTTGCCCCAGGCGCTCCTGCAGTCGGCCGGCATCGTGCGCCGGTTTCGCCCGGACGTCGTGCTCGGCACGGGCGGCTACGTCAGCGCCCCGGTCGTTCTCGCAGCCGCTGCGGTCCGCGTGCCGGTTGTGCTCCAGGAACAAAACGCCATGCCCGGCCGGGCCACCCGGCTGCTGTCTCGGTTTGCGAGAGTGGTCGCGACCGCGTACCCGGAATCGGCCCACCATCTCCACGCGAAGGCGGTCGTCACCGGTACGCCGGTCCGCAGCGAGTTCTGGAAACCGCGTGAGGACTTTCCGGCGCGCCCGCAGCGATTGTTGATCCTGGGTGGTAGCCAGGGGGCCCATCGGATCAACGAGGCGGTGGCGGCCGCCGTCCCGGACCTCACGAGGCGATTAGCTCTCGAAGTCTGGCATCAAACCGGCGAGCGCGACTTCGCCTGGTTGGGGAGCCTCGGATCGTCGTCGGGTGGACGCTACCATCCGTTCGCTTTTGCGGATGACCTGGCCGAGAAGGTGTACGCGGCCGATCTCGTGGTGAGCCGCGCCGGCGCCGGGAGCATCAGCGAGGTCAGTGCCGCGGGCATACCGATGCTGCTCGTCCCTGGGCCGTTTGCCGGCGGTCATCAACGACTCAACGCGCAGCCGTTCGAACGCGCGGGGGCGGCCCGCGTGATCGCAAACGAGGACTGTGACGGCCCCCGCCTGGTTCGCGAAATCGCGGCGATCGCCGACGACCCAGCCGGGTATAGCAAGATGGTGATCGCCATGCGCGGATTGGGTCGACCGCGGGCCGCCGAGGAGGTGGCGGGCTTGCTCCAAGCCGCCGCTAACTACTGATGCGCATCCATTTCATCGGCATCTGCGGCTACGCCGTGTCGGGGCTCGCACTGGTCGCCAAGCAATTGGGTCACGAGGTGACCGGCTCGGATGAGGACGCCTACCCGCCCACAACGGAGATCCTCACAAAGGCCGGCATCAAATGGGTCGACGGCCACGCCGCCGGCAACCTGACGCGCTGGGGTAAGCCTGACCTCGTCGTCCAGGGCAACCAGGTGCGCGAGGGTAACCCCGAAACCGAGGCGGCGCGCCGCCATCACATCCGGCTGGTCAGCGAGGCGGAATACTGGGGCGAGCTGACCGCGGATCGTTATCGAATCGTGGTCGCCGGCTCGGCGGGCAAGACCACCACGGCCAGCCTGATTGCCTGGATTCTTCGATCGGCGGGCCGCAACCCTGGGTTTCGCCTGGGGATGGCCGTCAAAGACCTCGGCTCGGCGGCCGCCTGGGGCAGCGGCCGGGAATTCGTCTTCGAAGGCGATGAGTACACATCGGCCGTCTTCGATCCGCGGCCCAAATTCCTTCATTTCTCTCCGCAATTGGCCGTACTGACCAACATCGATTGGGACCATCCCGACGTCTTCCCGGACCCGGCCGCCTATGAGGCGGTCTTCCGCCAGTTCCTCGAGTACCTCGGACAGGAAGACCGCTTGATCGCCAACGCCGATGATCCGACGGTGCGGCGACTTCTCAATCGAACCCGCGCCAATGTCGAAACCTACGGGTTGAGGGGCGGGGCCGATTGGCAGGGACGCGACGTCCAGATCGAAGGGGAGGGAATGCGGTTCACCGCGTGGCACGAGGGCAAAGTGCTCGCCGTCGTCAGCACCCGACTTCCGGGAGAGCACAATGCGGGCAACGCCCTCGCGGCGCTGGCCGCGAGCGTGCGGCTCGGGGTGCCGCTGCCGGTCGCCGTGGATGCCATCGGGCGTTTCCAGGGCGTGTCCCGCCGTTTCGAGATCCGCGGCCAGGTGCGCGGCGTCACCCTGGTGGACGATTACGCGCACCACCCGGCGAAGGTTCGGGCGACCCTGCAGGCGGCGCGGGAACGGTTTCATCCCGGCCGCGTGCTGGCCTGCTTCGTTCCGCATACGTACTCACGAACGCTGGCCCTGATGGACGGGTACGCCGATGCCTTTCACGGCTGCGTCCTGGTCGTCATCGGTCCCATCGAGCCCGCCCGCGAGCGTCACCTCGCCCACACCGTCACCTCGCAAGACCTGGCGAACCGCATCCGGGGAGTCGATGAAGTCGTCACAGCGGATTCGGCACGGTCTGCGGCGTACAAGCTGGCGTCGGCCGCCCGACCCGGCGATGTCATCGTCTTCATGTCGGTCCGCGGCTTCGACGATGCCGTCGGCAAGACCGCTGAGGTGCTGGAGCGCTCACCGGTTGCCTGACGCGTGGCTTACGTCGTATCCCGGGGTTCGGGAGCATGAGCCGCTGCGGCCGCACAGCTGGTACGGAATTGGGGGCCGGGCCCGATACTTCCTCGAGCTTGCCGACGACACGTCCTTGCCCGAGCTGGTCGCACGGCTCAACAGCGAGCAGGTTCCGTATCTCGTGATCGGTGCGGCAACCAACACCCTGTTCGCTACCGACGAACTCCCTGGCCTCACCATCAAGGTGAGCACGGCTCGAATTTCCGTCGGCGGCGATGCCGTGTCTGTGTCCGCGGGGACCCTGATGCCGAAGCTGGCGGCCGAGATGGCCAGGGCAGGCCGCGCCGGGCTTGAGTTTGCCGCGGGCGTCCCGGGCACGGTCGGCGGTTCGGTGTTTGGCAATGCCGGCGCGTTCGGCGGCGAGGTCAAGGACCGCCTGCTTCGTGCGGACGCTGTCGACCCACAGGGCAACCGCCAGGTAATGACGGCGGCCGAGTGCGCCTTCGCCTATCGCGACTCGGTCTTCAAACGATCGCGGGATCGATGGGTGATCACCTCGGCAACGTTCACGACGACCAGCGAACCGCCGGCGTCGGTGCGTGCGCGGCTGCTCGAGGTGCAGAAGCACCGGCGTGCGACCCAGCCGATCGAGCAGCGCAGCCTCGGCAGCACCTTCAAGAACCCACCAGGCGAATCGGCGGGACGGCTGATCGATGCGTGCGGCCTCAAAGGCCTTCGCATCGGCGGTGCCCAGATCTCGCCGAAGCACGCGAATTTCATCGTCAACCTGGATGGGGCGAGCGCCGATGACGTGCTAGCCTTAATGGCCGAGATGCGGGATCGCGTCCGAGAACGGTTCGGCATCGAGCTGGAACCGGAGATCCGCGTCATCGGCCGGGCTAAGCAAGCGTGAAGCGGCTGCGGGTCGGGGTCTTGTTCGGGGGGCGGTCGACAGAGCACGAGGTCTCCATTCTTTCCGCGCAGTCGATCATCGCGGCGATGGATCCACAGCGCTTCGAAGCGGTGCCGCTCTATATCGACAAGGAGGGCCGCTGGTTGACCGGCGACTCGCTCAAGCGCCTTGTCAGCAAGGCCGCCGCCCGCACCTACGTCTACCTGCCGCCGGACCCAACCCAGCACTCGCTGGTTCCCGCCTACAACGGATCCCCCTCCCCCTCTGGGGGAGGGCAGGGTGGGGGCTTACCCCCGCTGGACGTGGTCTTTCCCGTCTTCCACGGGCTCAATGGTGAGGACGGCACCATCCAGGGTGTCCTCGAGCTGGCCAACCTGCCTTATGTCGGCGCCGGCGTGCTCGGATCCGCGCTCGGGCTCGACAAGATCTACATGAAGCGCGCCTTCGCCGCCGCTGGCTTGCCGGTGGTCGACTACCTGCCGACGACGCGCCGGCAGTACGAGCGCGACCCGGAAGCCTTCATCGCCCTCGTCGAAGAGCGGCTCGGATATCCGTGCTTTACGAAGTTCGCGAACTCGGGCTCGAGCGTCGGCACGACGAAGGCGCACAACCGGGCCGAGCTGGTCGAGGGGCTTCGCCTCGCCAGTAGCTTTGATCGCAAGCTGCTCGTGGAACGGGCCATCGATGCCCGCGAGCTCGAGATCAGCGTGCTCGGCAATGATGAGCCCGAGGCCTCCGTCGTTGGCGAGGTCGTGCCCGCGCACGAGTTCTATGACTACGACGCGAAATATCTCGATGAGGGATCTCGGCTGCTGATCCCGGCGCCGATCGACACCGCGGTCGCGCAAGAAGCCCGGAACATGTCGGT
>DATBYU010000108.1:0-2706 GCA_036513555.1 Candidatus Dormiibacterota bacterium
GCGCTCGGCGACTGGCATGGACTTTGCGGCCATCGCAGAAGAGCGAGACCGCCTGGAGCTGCGGCTGGCTGTTGATCCAGTCCGCCCAACGACGGCCGTCGGGTTCGAAGAGACTCCATCCCACATCCGGGATGGCGGGCAAGCCGGCTTCCATGAGCTCGTGGTAGACGATGAAGGCGCGGCGCTGTTGCACGAGCTGCTCGAAGCGGGAGTGGTCGTACCAGACGGAGTAACTCGGAGTCAGGATCAGATCGAGTCCGAGGCGGGATAAGGAGGCGATGATCGAAGGCCGGTTGGCCCAGAAACCTTCCAGGACTCGGTCCTCGACATAGAACTCGAGCGCCAACTTCGTGCTCGGCGCCAGCCGATAGACCTCGCGAAGGGGAGCGCGGTGCTTGGGCGTCAACCCGTGACCCGTCACCCCCAACACTCGGCCGGCATGGAGCGCGACCCAGGGAAGATCAATCTGGTCCGCATACGCTTGCACCAGCACCGGGAGATGGAGGGGTAGGTCACCAACCTGAAGATGCTGGACGGGGCGTGGCCAGACGAAGTCCAGGCCTCCCAGTTGATCGATGACGGCGCGCCGGATATCCATCCGGAGAAGGGGATTGGTGTCGCAGTGTGCGCAGCCGGCTTGAGCACCATGCGCTCGGTGACGGCCAGCCATGCAGAAGTTGCAGACCTTGCCACAGGGCGACGCCGCTGGGCAGACCTCGCAGGTCAGCCCGCAGGCGGTCGTCACGGGGCTTCGGCCTCGAAGGCGCCCAGCGCTTGACGAAGATCAGCCAAGGTATCTCGCAGCTGTCCTCGTTCCGGATGCGTGAGCCCGCGATGGAGGTTGTTGACCATGCGGACGAGCTGCCGGCAAAGGTCACTGATTCGGGACATCTGGACCTCGAAGGCGAGGGGATCCGCGTGTTGACGGGGTGCATCCGTTGATTCGGCCAGTGCCGCAGAAACGGTGAGGTCAGGATCGCCGCGAAGGCGGTCAACGGCCTGGTGAACCTCTCGGTGGGTCAGGTCGCGGGCCCGCTCCACCAACTGAGCCTGCTGCGTCGAATCGTCGAGTCGCGCGATCTGGATGGCGTGCTCAGCGGGGAGCGTGCGCAGTTCATCCTGGAGTTGCGGATCGAGCCGGAGGATGGCGACCTTGGCTTTTCGACCGCTCTCGGAGATGCCGAGCGCTTTCTCGGTTTCACGCCAGGGAGCCAACGGTCCCGCGACCAGCCGTCCGTCCTGATTCACGACGTTGATCCGGTTCTGCACGAGGAGCGTTCGGAGGCCGTCGAGGTGTTCGACAAACGCCTCGCGTTTGCCGATGCGCTTGTCCTCCAACGGTTGGAAGTCGACCGAGGCACCGCGCAGGAACTGCTCGGCAACGTCGATATCGCGAAGCGTCTTGTGCAGAAAGATGCAGTGCGCCTCTTCCACGGGATCGAGGTCGGCGCGCAGATGGTTCTCTTCAAATTGCTTCTCGAGCCGCTCGAGATAGCCGAGTGGAGGGTGAAGGCGTGCCAGCACCCGGGTGAGCCCGGCGGCCCGGGCGGCGCGCCAGCGCTGCTCACCGGAGACGATCTGGTAGCGGCCGCGATGTCCCGGCGCCGGTTCGACGTCGACCAATGGCTGGTGACGGCCCGCCTTCATCGATGCCGACAGCTGCTCGACCAGCCGCATCGAGATGTTGACGCGCGGCTGGATCGGACAGGGATCGATCACCGCCAATGGCAGCACCGCGACGCCTTCAGGATGCGTCGCAGCCCGAGTCGTCACGCCGCCGCGCCTCCGGGTGGGTGCTCGGGATCGACGCGACGCGGCGGGCCGGACCGATCCAGGACCGAGGAGCCGGCGGACTCCGCCAGGATGAAGGCGAGGCGGATCCGCCAACGGTTTCGACCTGCAACCTCGACAGGGGGGCCGGAGTCTGGCCCCGGCCCACGCCGCCCAACGAGACGAAGGTGAGTCAGGCGCCCTGCCCTCCCGCGGGACGATGTCTCCACCAGTCGCGCTTCGCGATGCAGCCTGGTAGTGGGAGAGGCGAACGTGGCTGGGTCGGGAGATCGACGAATGATGTGAGGTTGGCGGCGGATTCAGGGCCGCGCCAAATGCGGCCCAACGGACCATCTCGCTGAAGGCGCTCGATGGTAACCGTCCAGAATCGGCAGCATTCGGTCCCCACCAGCCGGAGCGCCTGGTTGATCTCTGTCCGAACCAACTCCTCCCTCGCCGCCGTAGGAACCGCGTAGAAAACGTGCGTGTTGGCGGCGCCGCGCCGGCGGCGGAAGTAGCTGACGTAGTGATTCACCTTCGCGCGAAGACGGGCGCGCGGTACCGTGCCGCGATCCCACTCCAGGAAAAAGATGATCTCGCCTTCGGGCAGGAGATAGCGGCCCCATCCGTCCGGAATAGGTCCGAGCTCGTGAGCTTCCTGATATGCACGCCAGCAGCCGCGTTCGCCGACCCAGTGGTAGAGACCCTGATCCAGGAGCGGTGCGCCCGCCCGCGCTAGGGCAACAAAGAAGGCGTTGGCTTCAAGGTCGTGCGTCACGTGGTAGGCGCGGGTCCGTGCATGCTCGGCGCGCCGGACCGGTGGGCCCTGATCGACCTGCGAAACTCGCGCCAACAGGCGAGCCCCCCGGGTAGACAGAAGGTAGACGGACGGACGCGGGTGGAGTCCTGGTTGGAGACGGACGTGCCATGCGATCA
>DATBYU010000109.1:0-5109 GCA_036513555.1 Candidatus Dormiibacterota bacterium
AGGTGCTGACCGGATTGTGATCGACCCCAGGTATCGGAAACGAAGTCGTCGACCCATCGCCGAGCCAGTTGCATCACGGCGGTCAGGGGCATCTGGGCACCGTGGAGCAGCGGCTCTCGTGCCGCAAGGAAGGCCTCGAATTCCTGGAGGTAGCGACGGCCCCGTTCCCTCATGGCGGCGAGGACGCCGTCGTGCTCTTCGCTGGAACGCGCCGCCTGTAATTGCCGGGTCTTGAGCCCGGCCATGTCATCGACGAAGGCCTGTGCGATCGGCATGACTTCGGCGCGGAGCTTCTGAATATTGCGAATCCGATCCGGACCGATGAGGTGGACCCAATGCTGCCGTCCCTTCGTGTCGCCGAGCTGGCAGGCGCCATAGTAGTGGCCCGGCCGTCCCGGCATCTGCTTGGTTTCCATGTGGCGGCACGACCAGATGGTCTGGAGCGGCCGGTCATTGGAGTCGACCACGATGGCGTGCCTCGTCTGGTAGGTGGGACAGTCGTTGAAATCCGCCGTGAACGGCTTCGGATAGGGGCAGGCGTCGGCAGGTCGCCCTAGCATCTTCCCGACCTCCCCTCGACCCCGTGCTGGTATGTTCCGCAAGAGTTGCCCAATAGCTGCCCACACAGCGTATCTCAGGGACGCGCAATCCGCAAGCACTAATACGGATGCCATCTGCATAGCTATTGCGCAGGAATTGGCGAGCCGTCATACTGGGAGGCCGTGGGAACAGCCGGGGAGCAGCCCGTCTATAGCATCGGCGCGGTCGCCCAGATGCTGGACGTTCCGGCGTCCACCCTTCGGGCCTGGGAGGAGCGCTACGGCGTCATCGTCCCAGTGCGAAGTGGCGGCTCCCAGCGCCTCTACTCCCGAAACCAGCTTGAGCTCCTCCGGTTCGTGAAGCGACAGATCGAGAGCGGCATGAGCGCCGCCGACGCCCACCGGGTGCTTGGCCAGGAGCTGGAGTTAGGCCGGCTTCCGATCGACACGGAAGAGGAGAAGGAGGAGCTTCATCCGCTCATCCTGATTGCCGAACGGGATCCCTATGCGGCTCAGCTGTCGGAGTACTTCCTCCGGACGGAGGGCTACGAGGTGGCAACCGCGCTCGATGCGGTCCAGGCCCGGCTGCAGTTCGAAGAGCGATCCCCCGATCTGATCGTGCTGGATCTGTTGATCTCGGGTGGCGCCGGCTTTCGGTTGTGTCGCGAATTCACCGCACGGGTCGGCACGCGGGTCCTGGCCCTCTCCGCCCTCGACAGCGCCGACGAAGCCTTGCAGGCTGGAGCCAGCGCCTTCCTCAGTAAGCCCATCGAGCCGCTGCAGCTGGTCTCGACGGTGCGCGACCTGATGGGGACGAGCGCCCTGGCGCGCTCGGTGAGCAAGGCCAGGCTGAAGTGACCGAGCGCCTCAGCAGCGGGCAGCCACGTCTCGACGCGATCCTCAACGGCGGTCTCCCCGCCAACGGGATCAACATGGTCATCGGCGCGCCCGGCAGCGGCAAGACCATCCTGACCGAGCAGTACATCTTTCGCAATGCGACGGTCGAACGTCCCGCGCTGTATCTGACGACGGTATCAGAGCCCTTCGACAAAGTCATTCGGTATGCGCAGAACCTCGAATTCTTCGACGCGACCGCGATCGGAACGCGTGTGATCTATGAAGACCTTGGGCAGGCGCTGCGGGACCAGGGGTTATCCGGCGTGCTGAGCCAGGTCGATCGTTTGATCAAGGAACATCACCCGGGGCTGGTGGTCATCGACAGTTTCAAGGCCCTGCATGCCTTCGCTTCCGATCAGGCTGAGTTCCGACGTATTCTGCATGACCTCGCCGGACGTCTGACGGCGCTCGCGGCGTCGTCCTTCTGGGTTGGTGAATACGACGCGGCCGATTCGTCGGAGGCGCCGGAATTCGCGGTGGCCGACGCGATCATCGCGCTGGGCACCACGCGGGTCTCCGAGCGCGAGGCGCGGATCCTGCAGATTCGCAAGCTGCGTGGCAGCGACTTTAAGGCCGGGGAACACGCCTACCGCATCACCGCAGCGGGTTTGGATGTCTTTCCTCGGCTGGCCGACCCCATCGAAACCTCGGAGTACGCGCTGGGCACCACGCGGCAGTCCACCGGCGTCGACGCCCTCGACACGCTCCTGGCCGACGGGTACTGGCCCGGTTCGACGACCCTGGTCTGCGGCCCCTCCGGGGTGGGCAAGACGCTGATCGGTCTCCACTTCATTTTCCAGGGCGCGAAAGCGGGACAGCCCGGCGTGATTGCAACTCTGCAGGAAAATCGAATCCAGTTGGCTCGCATCGTCGAGGGCTTCGGCTGGTCGCTCGACCAGCCAGGCGTGCATCTGATGGCTCGGTCTCCGGTGGACGTCTACATCGACGAGTGGGTCTACGGGCTGCTCGACCTGATCGAAAAAACCGGTGCCAAGCGCGTCCTGATCGACAGCCTGGCCGACCTCTATTTCACGATTGGCGATCCGGTCCGGTTTCGAGAGTGGATGTACTCGTTGACCCAGCGCCTGGCACGCACGGGGGTCAGCCTCTTCACGACGCTCGAGGTGCCGGAGCTGTTCGAGGTCGTCCGCGTATCCGAACAGGGGATGTCGCATCTTTCCGACAACGTGCTGCTCCTCCAGTACATCCGGCGCGATTCGCGCATCGAACGGGCGCTGACCGTCCTCAAGACGCGAGCCAGCCGTCATGAGCCCGAGGTGCGGTCCTACGAGATTTCCAAGAAGGGGATTGTGTTGGGCCCGGCGCTTACGACAAACGTTCCCCTGGTGCGCTAGACGAGCCCCTGGTCGAAGGCGTATAGGGTTGCCGCGCTCCGACAACTGACGCCGATCTTGCCGTAAATCGACCGCAGATGCGCATCGATGGTGCGCGGGCTGATGCCGAGTCTGTCGGCGATCTCGCGGTTTGTCAGTCCGCCGGCGATCAGCCTCAACACCTCAATCTCCCGGGCCGTCAACTGATCGCGGTACCGCTCGTCCACGGCCCGCTCCGACTTAGGCGGCAATGCAACCACTATGTCCGAGGTAGCGGCGCACGTCACCAACTGGTCGGGTGAAAATTCGACCCCCACCCGGGTGGTTTTTGGAGGTCTAGACTCGACTCAGGGAGAGGCTTGACTACCGAGCAGCGCTTCACCAAGCAGCTCGAATCGCTTTACGAGATTTCCGTAGAAATCGCGTCGCTTCACGAGCTCTCGGTGATCCACGATCGGGCGCTCGGCTATTGCCTCGGCCTGACGGACTCGCAGTTTGGCTTCATCGGGATCCTCGGCGATGACCGGAGGGCTCTTGACGTGGTCGCCATCAACGGGTTCAAGCCTTCCGAACCGGACTTCTATGCGCAACACCGGCTCATCCCAGTGGTGCGAGGCATCCTCGGCATCATCGTCACGGAAGGGCGCTCGACGATCGCTAATGACGTCGCGCATGATCCTCGTCGAGTCGGCCAGCCGCTTGGGCATCCCGCGACTCGCACCTTCATG
Source organism: Candidatus Dormiibacterota bacterium (assembly GCA_036513555.1). Classification (GTDB taxonomy): domain Bacteria; phylum Chloroflexota; class Dormibacteria; order CF-121; family CF-121; genus CF-13. The sequence continues at coordinate 3,499 of DATBYU010000109.1, forward strand.
GGCGCGCCGCTCAAGCTCGGGACGACGGTCATCGGCATGATCGGCGTAGCGAACAAAGCAGGCGGCTACCTGCCGGACGATGATCGCATCCTGTCGACCTTCGCCAACCAGGTGGCGGTTGCCATCGACAACGCCGGTCTGTACCAACGGCAGCGGGAGATCATCGGGCGACTCGAGCAGCTCAACCAGCGGCTGAGTGAGGCGGAGAAGGAGCAGGTCCGGGCCGAGGAACGGGGCCGGATTGCATCCACTCTGCACGACGACATCGAGCAGCGGCTGTTCACCATCGGCCTGCGTCTGAACGCCCTCCTGGAAAATGGCCTCGACCCGAAAGTCGCCGAGCGCCTTGCGGGAATCCGGGACATTGCCCATGGCACGGCCGATGAGATGCGGCAGCTGATCTTCGCCGGCGGCGATCGGGTCCACGGCCCGGCCGACTTGACGAGTTCGGTGCGGTCGCTGCTCCGGCAGGCGGAGCGGAATGATGGACTCCAGGCCGATCTTATGGTGACCGGCGACTCGAGCCCGGCGGTCGCCGGGGTGGCCGGCGTGCTCCATGCGGTCATTCGGCAGGCACTCGTCAACGTCGCCAAGCATGCGGCTGCCCGGACGGTGCTCGTGAGCCTTCGCTATGAACCGGACGAAGTGTGTGCCGTGATCCAGGACGACGGAGCCGGCGCGCCGGAGCTCGTACTTCGCAGCTATCAGACCAGCCAACTGCACTACGGCCTTCGCCACATGCGGGAGCAGGTGCTTGGACTTGGTGGAACTTTCGAGGTCGCCAACGGAGACGAGGGAGGCCTCGTGTTGCGAATGGCGGTGCCGCTCCCGCCGACGACGTGATCCGCCTCGTCATCGTCGACGACCACGAGATTGCCCGGGAGGGTCTGAAATCGATCCTGGAGGGCGAGCCGGATTTCGAGATCGTCGGTGAAGCCGCTACCGCCCGGGATCTCGTTGGCCTGGTTGAAAGGGCCCGCGCTGACGTCGTTCTCCTTGATGCCCGCCTGCCCGACGGCAGTGGTCCGGCTGCCTGCCGCCGCCTGACGTCCGAGCATCCCGACGTCAAGGTGCTGATGGTTAGCACCTTTTCGGACGAGGACCTGGTTGACGAATATCTTCTGGCGGGTGCACGAGGCTACGTGATGAAAGACATCGAGCGCTTCACACTGAAGCAAAGCATTCGTGCCGTCTACCGTGGCGAGGGCGCCGTCTCTCCGGAGATCGCGCGTGGGCTCGTTGGTCGGTTGCGTGACCAGAACAAGGAGTCCGTCAAACGGCCGGTCCTCAACGCGGGACAGGTGCGGATTCTTCGACTCGTCAGCGAGGGGTTGTCCAACCGGGAAATCGGCGTCAGGGTGCACCTGAGCGAGAACACCGTCAAGACCCACCTGCAGGGGATCTACGAAAAGCTCGAGGTCCGCAATCGTGTCGAGGCGGCGCTTCGTGCCACGAAGGAGCGACTGATTTAGTCGAGAACCATTAGGCAGCTAGCGACATAGTCGCGTGGAGGGTCGCACGCAACGCGACGCGCCGGTGCACCTCGGCGACGAGCGCAGCCGGCGTCATCTCGGCAGGAACCCGTAACACCTGGGCCGTCTGCGCCGGGTA
>DATBYU010000110.1:0-7427 GCA_036513555.1 Candidatus Dormiibacterota bacterium
GTCAAAGCGGCGGTTGCCATCCTCGGAACTACGCATTCCCAGGCTGCAGTGACGGTTGCCCGGCCATTGAATGTGATCGGCGCCGTCCTGCTCCTCGCCGTCGTCTGGTTCAACCGCCGGATCCCGGGCGCGCTGCTCTTCGGTACCGGCCTCACCTTGAACCTCATCGTGATCGTGGTTTTCGGAGGCCGGATGCCCGTGCTGCTGCCGCATGACGTCGACCCCAATTCGACGGCGCTCGCTCTTCTCAAAGGCGGACTTGACCCGCTTCATGTCGCGCTGTCGCATCCGCAGGGGCTCTGGTTCATCGGCGACATCTTCACCATCCCGGGCCTCGGCGGCCATTCGTCCCTGGTCAGCATCGGTGACCTGTTGATGGCGGCCGGGGTCGCCTGGCTCATCATCCGCTGCAGTCAGCGGACGCCGGCCCTGACGCCCGTCTACGGGTCCAGTCCGTCACAATAGCCCGATGCCCGCGCTCTGGCGCGCATGCCGCGCCGCCCTCCAATCGTTTCCCCTATACGTGAGGCCCGAGTGATCCAGCGCCGCCGAGTCGACGAGCTGTGGCGGAGCCGCGACTTCCGCGCCCTGATCTTCCTCGGGGTGCTGGCGACCCTCACCCTGATCCTGGCCATTGCCATCCGCGGCATCCTAGGCCCGTTCATTGTCGCCGGCATCCTGGCGCTGATGCTCAACCCGGTCGTTAATGCCGCCGAGCGGCGCCGCGTGCCCCGGGTCGTGGCCGTGCTGGTGCTCTATGCGGTGCTCGGCGCGGCGCTCGCCTTGGGCATTCTCTTCCTGGTCCCGCTGGTCCGGCAGGAGTTCGTTTCGCTCGTGGCACAGGGTCCCGCGATCGCCAGCTACTTTCAGGACCTGGCTGTCAAGGAGCACGTCGTCTCGGTACTCGGGATCCCGATCGATCTGCGCCAGGCGTACAACGACTCGGTCCACAACTTGCCCGCCCTTCTCGCCGGTCACCTGTCATCGGTGGTGGAGAACGTCTTCATGCTCCTCAACTGGATCTTCGAGACCCTCCTCGTGCTGCTCGTCGCCTTCTTCCTCGTCAAGGACGCGCACGCCATTCGGCGATTTTTCAAGGAGCTGGTGCCGCACGGCTACCGCACCGACGTCCACGAGGTCGCGGCCGAGATCTACGGCATGCTCGGGGCATACATGCGCGGCGAGCTGGCGATCTGCGCCCTGGTGGGATTGGTGACTGGCATTGCGATGTGGATCGTGGGCGTTCCCTATGCGCTAGCCCTGGGTATCGTGGCCGGCGTGACCGCCTTCATTCCCTTCATTGGACCGTTCCTCGGCGCCCTGCCAGCCGTGGCGATCGCTGCGTTCGTCTCGCAGTCTTCGGGCAAGGTGATCCTGGTTCTCGTCATCTACTTCGTGATCTCGAACGTGATCTACAACTTCATCTCGCCCAAGGTGTTCGGTGACGCCGTTCATCTGAGCCCGATGCTCATCATCTTTGCCTTCGTCGTGGGCGGCTATCTCGGGGGGATCCTCGGGCTCTTCGTAGCGGTCCCGGTCGCCGCCACGTTGCGCATCCTATTCACCTACGCCCACGAACGCGTCTACGCCTGAGCCTGGCGGCGGGCCGACCCTCGCGCTACTCTCCGATATTCACAGCAATCTCGAGGCGCTGGACGCCGTTCTCGCCGCGATCCCGCCCGTCGACCGCATCCTGGTGCTCGGCGACACCGTCGGCTACGGGCCCGATCCGAACGCGGTGATCGACCGCCTGCGGTCGGTGCGTGCCCGAGCCGTGCTCGGGAATCACGACCAGGCCATGCTGGACCCTTCCGTGCTCGAGTGGTTCAATCCGCACGCAGCAGCCGCCGCCCGCTGGACCCAGAGCGTCCTCACCCCGGGGAGTCGGCAATTCCTCGCCTCTTTGCCGAAATACGGCCGGATCGGCCGGCACCGCTTCGTCCACGGCAGCCCGCGCAAGCCGTATCTCTGGGAGTACATCCTCGAGGAGCTCCAGGCGCTCGAGCTTCTGCTCCGGTTGGGGGCGCGCTGGTGCTTCTTTGGCCACACGCACCTGCCCCGGATTTTCACGGAGGAGGGGGAACAGGTTCCGGAAGCCGGCGAGTGGATTGCGCTGCCGGCATCGGCGCTGGTGAACCCGGGGAGCGTCGGCCAGCCCCGAGACGGGAACCCGGATGCCGCCTTCGCGGTGGTCGATCTGGGCAGGTCCGCGGTCCGTTTCGGGCGGGTGCCCTACGACGTCGCGACGACCCAGGCGAAGATCCGCGAGGCCGGTCTTCCCGAGGTGGAGGCGGCCCGTCTGGGCCACGGCCGGTAGACATAGAATGGGTCTTCCATTCATGAAGCTGGTGATCGTCGGTTGCGGACGGGTTGGCGCAATGGCCGCGTTGGCCCTCTCCAAAGCAGGCCATCAGGTGACCGTGATCGATAGCAACCGGCGAGCCTTTGACCGGCTCGGCACCGACTTCACGGGTGAGATGGTGCTCGGCAACGGGATCGACGAAGACGTGCTCCGCCAGGCCGGGATCGAGTCGGCGGACGGCTTCGCCTCCCTTACCAATGGCGACAATCGCAACATCATGGCGGCCCAGATCGCGCTCCAGATCTTCAAGGTCCCGCGGGTCATCACCCGGATCTATGATCCGATGCGGGAAGCCGTCTATCGCGAGCTTGGCCTCAATACGGTCTGCCCGACACTCTCGGGGGCCAGGCAGATCCATGCCATGCTGAAAGGATGACCAGCCCATGTATGTAATCGTGATTGGCGGCGGCAAAGTCGGTTACTACCTGAGCAAGCACTTGCTCGATCGGGGCTACGAGGTCACCCTGATCGAGAAGGATCCTCGCCGGGCGGAGGTCCTTAATTCTGCCCTGGGTGAGATCGTGATGGTGGGCGACGGCGACGAGATGGCCTTCCTATCGACCACCGGCATGGAGCGCGCCGACGTCGTGGTGGCGGTAACCGGCGACGATGAGGACAACCTGGTCGCCTGCCAGCTGGCCAAGCGCAAGTTCAACGTGCCGAAGACGGTCGCCCGGGTCAACAACCCGGCCAACGTCCGGATCTTCAAGACCCTCGGCGTCGATGTGGCGCTGAGCGCCACCGAAGTCCTGCTCGACCTGATCGAATCGGAGCTCGCCAGCAAGGAGCCGGCCAGCCGCTCCGCCGCCCAGCCCTAGAAAAGAAAAAAGCCGGCGCTGGACCGGCTGTTCAATTCCGACTACGCAGCGTTAAGCTTTGCCGATCTTGTAGATCTTCGTCCCGCAGGTTGGGCAGGTTCCGGTGGTGGCCGGCTTCCCGTTCTTCATCGTGATGTGCTGCGGGTCTTTGATGTCGACCTTTTTCTTGCACTTTAGGCAATATCCGCTAACGGCCATAACACTCTCCTTTTGCTGGCTACTGGAAGGCCCGGGCGCCCCCAAAATCGGCCTGATGATAGCACAACCTCCCCAATTCGCTTTGTATTCAAAAAAGTCGCCGAAAAGCGGATCAGGTCAACCCTTGGGCTGGTAGCGCGACATGATCACGCTGGCGTTGTGGCCACCGAGCCCGAAGGAGTTCGAAAGCGCCACGCCGACGTTGGCGCGCCGAGCCTGGCCGGGCACATAGTCGAGGTCACACTCTGGGTCCGGCGTCTGCAAGTTGATGGTGGGCGCGATCACCTGGTCGCGGATCGTCAGCGCAATGACAACGGCTTCCACGGCGCCGGAGGCGCCCATCATGTGGCCGGTCATCGACTTCGTACTGCTGACCGCCAGCCGATTGGCGTGCTCGCCGAATACGCGGTGAATGGCGTCGGTTTCGAACTTGTCGTTCATCGGCGTGCCGGTACCGTGCGCATTAATGTAGTCGACCCGCTCGGGTTCGATCTCGGCCTTGCGCAAGGCCCGCTGCATCGTCAGCACGGCGCCGTCGCCCTCGGCCGGTGCGGCCATGTCGAAAGCGTCGTTGCTCGAGCCATAGCCGACCACCTCAGCGTAGATCCGCGCGCCGCGCTGCTGGGCATGTTCCAGCTCCTCGAGCAGAAGCGCCCCGGCCCCTTCCGAGATCACAAAGCCGTTGCGATCGCGATCGAAGGGGCGAGACGCCTGGGTTGGGTCCTCGTGTTGGGCGAGCGCCCGCATGGCGCAGAACCCGGCGTAGACGACCGGGATCAGCACGGCTTCCGATCCACCGGTGACGATCGCTGACGCGTCGCCCCGACGGATCGTCTCAAAGGCCTCTCCCACGGCGCCACTCCCGGTCGCGCAGGCAGAGACTACCGCCATGTTCGGGCCGCGCAGCCCAAGCGCAATCGCAATATGCCCCGAGGCGGTGTCGACCAGCATGTTCTGAATAAAGGTGGGGCTGACCCTTTTCAGCCCACGCTCCTGGAGGATACGTTGCTGCTCGAGGAAGACTCCAAGTCCACCTGCTGCGCTTCCGAAGATCACCCCGATGTGATCGACGAGGCCGTTCTTTACGAGCCCGGCATCGGCGAATGCCTCTTGGGCCGCGACCAGCCCGAGCTGGGCATAGCGGTCCATCCGGCGGAGCTCCTTCGGTTCGATCCGGCCGGTGGCATCGAAGCCCTTCACCTCGCCGGCGATCTGCACCGGGTATTCGCTGGCGTCGAAGAGCGTCACCTTGCCGATCCCAGACTGCCCTTCGAGCATGGAGGCCCAGGTACTCGGCGCATCGAGACCAACCGGCGTCACCGCCCCCACCCCGGTCACGACGACGCGCTTCATCCCAATGGCGACGGGGTGAGGACGCGCGCAACCTCGCGGTCGTTGAGGGTCACGACGTGTGCTTCCTGGCTGATGCGCCGGATCAGGCCCGAGAGCACCTGGCCGGGCCCGATCTCGAGAAATTCCGCGCTACCCCGGGTCACCATCTCGACCACGGATGAGGTCCACTGCACGGGCTTGAGGATGTGGTCGGCGAGCTCTTTCCGGATGTCGTCGGCGCTGGTGAGGATCTGGCCAGTGATGTTGGCAACAACGGGGATCCGCGGCTGCCGGAGCGGAAGCCGGGCGACGATCTCGCCGAATTGCGCGGCGGCCCGCGCCATCAGCGGCGAGTGGGAGGCGATGCTGATCGGCAGCCGGACAACTTTGGCGGCACCACGAGCCCGGGCGAGCTCAGCGGCGCGCTCGAGCGCCGGCGCCTCACCGGACAGCACCATCTGTCCAGGAGAGTTCGCATTCGCGAGGGTGATTACGCCCATGACAGCTGCATCGGCCACGACTCCCTCCAGCACCTCACGATCGAGCCCCAGCACGGCCAGCATTCCGCCGGGGCGCTCGCTGCCGTTCTCCTTCATCAGGCGGCCGCGCTCGCGGACCAGGACCAGCGCGCTCTCAAAGTCGATGACGTCGGCCGCCACCAGCGCGGTGAACTCGCCCAGGCTGTGGCCGGCGACATAGCGTGGGGCGACCACCTGCCCCATCGCGTGCCAGCGCTCTCGCATGGCGTTCAGGCAGGCGATGCTCACGGTGAGAATCGCGGGCTGCGCATTGATCGTGTCGTTGAGAGCCTCCTCCGGTCCTTCGAAGCAGATGCGTGTGAGACCGAACCCGAGGATCTCGTCAGCCCGCCGAAAAACACGGCGCGCCGTTTCCGATGCGTCGTAGAGGGCTTTGCCCATGCCCACGTACTGCGAGCCCTGCCCGGGAAAAACGAAGCTCAAGGGACCGTCGCCGTAGGGGGCGCTCATCGTGGCTTGCGGGTCAGGCGACGGACACCTTCCCCTTGACGTAATTCCAGGCTTCGCCAACGGTACGAAGCTTCTGGGCGTCATCGTCGGAAATCTCCATCCCGTACTCCTCCTCGAAGGCCATGATCAACTCGACCAGGTCGAGAGAATCAGCCTGCAAGTCCTCCGTGAAGGAGGCTTCCGGGGTTACCTTTTCGACGTCGACGCCAAGTTGCTCCGCGATGATGCCGCGGAACTTGTCGAAATTCGCTTCGGCCATCGGTTCCTCCTACTGGTTTTTGGAGTAGGGCGCCAGGTGGTGCCCAAATTCGGTCTCTACAATAGCGAACCGGCAGCCGCGGGCGCGCGAATACCTAGGCAAGCTCGCAGGGAATGTATCCCCCCAGGTATCGCTTGGTTACGGCCCGAACGTAACCACACGCAAAACCGGGACTTAAAATGAGGCGTGACCTCCGCCTCGATGCCCTCGCTCGCCCAGGCTGGCCGAGGATTGGCCCTGGGGGCGATCGCCGGCCTGGGAATCTACCGGCCGCCGGCCAACGCTCCACTGGCGCGCCGCGTGACAGGCAGCGACCTTACGGGCGTGTCGTACCGGGTCCACGCTGACCAGGGCGTCAACACGGCGTCGCTCGCTGCCGGCGCGGCACGGGCGGCGCTCGGCGCTGCGGGCGTCAACCCCGCCGACATCGAGATGGTCATCGTCGGAACGACGACACCAGACGTGCTCTGGCCCACCACCGCCTGCCTCGTCCAGAACGAGCTCAAACTTCCGATGGTGGCCAGCTTTGACCTCTATGCGGCCGAGACCAGCTTGCTGGCCGCCCTCAACGTCGGGATCCGTTACCTCGCGGCCGGCGCCAAGAGCGTCTTGCTGATCGGCGCGGACTCGGATAACCAGCTGGTCGACCTGCCGGGACAGGGCGGGACCGTTCACAGCCGCGCCGCCGCGGCCGCGATCCTTACCAGGGCCGGCGGCGACGGAGGGGTGTTGTCGACGATGGCCGGTGGCGCAGCGCGACCCGAAGGTAACGGTAATGGGAGCGATCCATCCGTGCTCCAGGGCCTGAGCGATGGGGCGACTGAGTGTCTGCGGAAGGCGAGCCTGTCGCTGTCGGAAATCGACCTGGTGATTGGGGAGCAATCCGCGCCCGAGATCATGCAGGCTTGGAGCAAGGCGGCCGGCGTCTCGCCGACTCGGCTGCTGCTGGATCCGGCGCGATATGGCAACCTGCTGGCGGCCGCGCCCCTGACCGTGCTGCACGATGCGGTCAAAGAGGGACGGTTGCAAAACGGGATGACGGCGCTCCTGCTTTCATGCGGCAGCGGCCCGACGTGGGCGGCAGCCTGCGTTCGCTGGGGCGGGGGAGGGGTGGCCGAATGGTAAATGGCACGCGGGTCGTCGTCACCGGTACCGGCGCCATCACCTCGCTCGGGCACACCACGCGCGAGACCTGGGAGGCTGTCAAGGCCGGTCGGTCGGGCATCCGCCGAGTGCAGACCTTCGATCCATCGGCGATGCCGAGCAAAGTGGCGAGCGAGGTGGTGGATTTCAAGCCTGAGGCTCGCCTCGACCGTAAGGAGGCGCGCCGGATGTCGCGATTCGTCCAGTTCGCCATGGTCGCCACCCGCGAGGCGCTCGAAGGTTCAGGGCTCCAGGTCACCGAGGCGAACCGAGACCAGGTCGGTGTCATCGTGGGGAGCGCCATCGGGGGCCTGGAGATGATCGAG
>DATBYU010000111.1:0-15160 GCA_036513555.1 Candidatus Dormiibacterota bacterium
GCAGTACCGATCGCCCGGAGCCCCCGGGCTCGCCGCCGATGTGCGGCGGTTGCTATCCGATCAGCCCGTCGCCGAGGAACAGGATCGGGGGCTCGACCACGGTGCCTACGTCCCGCTGACTGTGATGTATCCCGACGCTGACGTACCGGTACTGCAGATATCGATGCCCAGCCTCGACCCCGAACAGCTCTACGACATCGGTCGCCGTCTGCGACCGCTTCGCGACCAGGGGGTCCTGATCATCGGCAGCGGTTTCCTCACCCACGGGCTCCCCTTCATCCGGGACTTCCGGCTGGATGCGCCGCCGCCGGCATGGTCTAGCGAGTTCGACGCCTGGGCGCATGAAGCGCTCGAACACGGCGACGTCGACGAACTATCCGATTTCGTTCATCGCGCTCCGGCCGTCAGGTACGCGCATCCGCGGACGGAGCACCTGGCGCCGTTGTTCGTGACGCTCGGTGCCGGAGATAGCAACGGGGAGCCCTTGCCGAGCATCATCGACGGTTACTGGATGGGCCTGTCCAAGCGCTCGATCCAGATCCCTTAGTCATCGTTGCGAGTTAGCGTTCGAGTTAGCGTTCGAGTCGGCGCCGCCGCCGGAGTTGGGGCCTGCTTGGTTCTCGGGGCCCGGCGTTGGCGCCGCAGTCGCGGCTGACGTTGGCCTGGCCGCTGGCGCCGGTGCCGGTCTAGCGGTTGGCGTGGGTGTCGCTTCCGCATTCGGGGTCAGCGTCGCCGGGACCGCTGGGGTTGGGGTTGGCGACGCTGCCGGGGCGATCGCCGCTGCCGGGTTGGCCATGATCGCGCTCACCTGTTGATACGCGTCGGTGAGTTGGCTCCCGGCCACGGTGACCACTATGATCGCGACCAAGGAGCCAAGGGCCAGCAGCACGACATACTCAACGAGGGCCTGGCCGGACCCGTGGCGACGCACCAGGTGAGCCTACGCAGCAACTCTTACGACGCCGTAGTCCACTCGGCTGGCGACGATTGTCCAAGTGGACCAGCTAGGCTGGAATCCAACGTAATGCTGCAGGTCCGACGCGACCGCGAGATCCACCGCGAAGACGGCGGTTGGTTTGTAGCCCGCTGGCACTTCTCCTTCGATCGCTATCGCGATCCTCAACAGATGGGTGTGGGACCGCTGCGCGTGTTCAACCATGATCAGCTGGCTCCCGGTGCTGTCTGGCCGATGCACCCGCATGCCGACATCGAAGGGATTACCTATGTCTGGAAAGGCTCCTTCCGCCACGCCGACAGCCTCGGCAACGACGGCATCCTGCAACCCGGTGCCGTCCAGGTGATGACCCTGGGCTCGGGGGCTGAGCATTCCGAGCAAAACGCATCCAAGACCGAGCCGATGGAGTTTCTGCAGCTCTGGATCCTTCCGGACACGCCCGGTCTGCCACCTGGCATTCAGCAGCGTCAGTTCTCAAAGGAGCAGCGCACCGGCCGCCTGCTGCAGGTGATCGGACCCGACGCCGATGCCCTGAAGGTCCGGCAGGACGCGGCGGCCGTCTACGTGGCGGCGCTGCCGGCGGGCACCGAGATCTCGCATGGGTTCCCTTCGGGCCGCGGCGGCTATCTGTACCTGATAGAGGGCGGACTCACCGCCGGTGCCGAACAGCTCTCGACCGGCGATGCCGCCAAGATCGCCGAGGAGCCAAACCTGCGGCTAACGGCGACGCAGTCGAGTGAACTGATCCTGGTCGACATCCCCCTCGACTTCAGGCCGGTCGGCGTTTGGGCTCGCTGAACCAGCCTCGGCGGCAGCAGGCGTAACGTGTGAGCGTAACCTAATGGTTACCAAAATAAACCGAGCAGGGAGGACGCGATGGCCAAAGCGAAGGTCAAGGGATCGGGGACGAAGCAGTCACCGTGGGTACTGAAGACGCCGCCCGGCACGTCGGAGTTCGAAGCCTACCGGGACGAAACGCTCGCCCCGCCGGCGCTGATCGTCCAGGTGGGGAAGACCGAGGTCCGCTATCAGTTGCGCGGCCTGGATGACCTGCACAAAATGCTCAAGCAACACGGTGATTGGATGCCGCTCGGTAGCGCGGACGAGCAGAAACCGGCTGCCGAGGGCACCGTCGAAGCCTGGGCCCGGTCAGCGAAGAACCCGGTTGGCGGCTGGTATGGGCTGAAGAAAGGCTTACGCGGCCGCTTCGGCATGTACGTTCCACCGGTCATGGAAGCGATGGGACTGGCAGAGGTCGAGCATCTCCCGAAAAACAACCGGATGCGAGCTCGCTAAGGCGCACCGACCCTGCCCTCCCCCAGAGGGGGAGCGACAAATAGGGCGCCGCGTAGAGTAGACCGATGGCGGCGCAGGTCTTTTCCGTTTCCGAGGTCAAGCAATTGCTCGACCAGGGGGCGCAGCTGCTCGATGTCCTCGGTGAAGACGAGTTCGAACATGATCACCTCCCCGGGGCGATCAACATCCCGCTCAAACGGCTCGAGGCGACGACCGCGGCGCGGCTGGATCGCGACCGGCCGGTGCTCGTCTACTGCAACGACTTCGGCTGAGATCTCTCACCGCGGGCCGCGTCGCGGCTCGAGACGTTGGGATTCAAGACGGTGATCGATTACGTTCCCGGCAAGCAGGCCTGGTTTGAAGAGAACCAGCCGCGTGAGGGCAAGGCCGCCGACGAAATCTGGATCGGCGACGTCGCCGGGTCGGAGGTGCCGACCTGCAGCCTGACAGAAAGGATTGGGGACGTCCGAGGTCGAGCCGCCGGTTGGGACACCTGCGTCGTCGTCGATTCGCAGGGAGTTGTGCTCGGGCTATTGCGAAAGAAGGAGCTCGACGCCGACCCGCAGACGACCGCCGAACAGGTGATGCGGCCCGGCCCCAAGACCTTCCGGCCGAACGTGACGCTGCAGGAACTACTCAAGTCGATGCGGGACCACGAGATCCAGACCAACAGCCTGGTGACGACCGGCGAAGGCCGCCTGCTGGGGGTCATCTCGCGCGCCGACGCCGAGGCGACCCTGGCCCACGAAAACGCCGCCGAGGGCGCCGGCTAACCGAAGCCACGCTCCCTGTTGTCAGGCCGCGCCTGAAATGTTATGTTCCCGCCTAAGGGAGGAGGGATCCATGAGCACAACCGTCGACACGCATCGACTCGAGCGAAATGCCGTCGGGCTGGCGCCAACGCTTTTCCAGTCCATCACCCACATGGCTCCGGCCGCGGCGGTCGCGTTTTCCATCATCGTCGGGGTTCCTTATGCGGGTGGGAGCATCCCGCTCGCGGTGCTGCTGGCGCTGATCGCCTGCTTGTTCGTCGCCATCAGCATTGGATAGCTGGCGCGTCACCTACCCTCGGCCGGTGGCCTCTATACGTTCAGTTCCCGTGGACTTCATCCCTACGTCGGCTTCCTGGTCGCCTGGGGTTTCATGCTGGCGGAGCCGGTCGTGGCGCCGCTCCTGTACCTCATCTTCGGCAATGAGCTGGCCGCCAACTTGACATCGCATTTCGGCTGGCCGACCTGGCTATGGGCGCCCTTCGCCGCCGGCGCCGGCCTGATCGTCTGGTTCCTTACCTATCGAGGCATCCGCCTTTCAACTCGAACCGGCGTGGCACTGGGAACCTTCGAGATCGTGGTGTTCCTCGCGCTTGCCCTGACACTGGTCGTTGCCGCCGGGAGCAACAACACGCTTTCCGTCTTCGGCCCCAACACCGGCAATACAAAGGGCTGGGGATCCGTGTTTCCGGGCATGATCTTTGCGATCCTGGCCTTCATCGGCTTCGAGGCCTCGCTGCCGCTGGCTGAGGAGGTCAAGGAACCGCGCAAGACGATTCCTCGTGCCGTCTTTCTGTCCGCGCTGCTGATCGGTCTCTTCTATCTTTTCTGCTACTACGCGGCGACCGTCTACTTCGGTCCCAGCAAGATGGCCGATCCGAAGAACGGTTTCGTCTTCCTCAATGGAGGCGATCCGTGGTCAGGTCTGGCACAGGCCGTGTGGGGTCCGGGCCTCATCATCGTGATCCTCGCCGTGCTCAACAGTGCCATCGCCAACTCGAATGCCGGCGCGAACGCGGCAACCCGGGTCGGCTATTCTCTGGCGCGGATCGGCCTGCTGCCTCGCATGTTGCAGCGGGTGCATCCGCGTTTTCGGACGCCCTACGTCGCCGTCAACGTTCAGGCCGCCGGGGGCATCATCCTTGCTGTCGGGCTCGGCCTCGTGGCGGGTGGCGCGCTGCCTGCCTTTGCCCTGCTTGGCACCGTGGCCACCATCGTCGTCGTCACCATTTACATCCTCACCAATCTCAGCAACCTGGTTTTCTACCTCCGTGAACGTCGCGGAGAGTTCAACCTTCTGTCGAACGGGGTCGTGCCGGTCGTTGGTAGCCTGATCTTCCTGCCGGCCTTGATCGCCGCTTTCGGGATCGACTTCGCCGGATTGGGAATCGTGGCGCTCTCGCCACCGTCGAATTTGGCTCCGCTGATCATCGCCATCTGGATGGTCGCCGGGATCGCCTTGCTGATTTACTTCGCAGTCAGCAAACCGGAGCGGATCGCTGACACCGGCCGGATATTCCTGGATGACGCGACGTGACGCGAACCCGGGAGGACCAGAGGACCCGACCTTAGTATTCGCGGCTTGAAGCGTGGCGACAGCGTGGCCTAATATCGACTCCTGCCTTTCATGGCAGGAGGAGGAATGCACATGCCAGAAACCGCTGTAGCGGCACCCGGCAAGCCCGCCTGGGCCGACGTCTCGACGACCGATGCCGCCGCTGGAACGACGTTCTACAGCAAGCTCTTTGGGTGGCAGCCGGAGGACCAGGGTCCCGACGCCGGCGGCTACGTGATCTTCAAGCAGGGTGGCAAGCAGGTCGCGGCGCTGGGGCCGGTCCAGAACCCCGGTCAGCCATCCGCGTGGTCGGTGTACATCGCGACCGACGATGCCGCGGCGACTACGAAGAAAGTCAAGGAAGCCGGGGGAACCGTCGCCCTCGAGCCGATGGAAGTGATGGACCAGGGCTCGATGGCCGTTTACCAGGACCCGATCGGGGCCTTCATCTCGGTGTGGCAACCGGCGAAGATGAAGGGCTTCGATGTGACGAATGAAGCCAACACGTTTACCTGGGCGGAACTGAATGCCAAGGGCGTCGAGAAGACCAAGGCCTTCTACAAGAAGGTGTTCGGTTGGGGCGACAAAACGAGCCCGATGGGCGAGGGCCAGCCGCCCTATACCGAGTGGCAGCTTGGTGGGGAGAGCATCGGCGGTGGCATGGAGTGGCAGGAGATGCCGCCCGGCGTCCCGCCCCACTGGCTGGTGTATTTCGCCGTCACCGATCCCGACGCGACCGCCAAGAAGGCGGCCGAGCTCGGCGGTAAGGTCAGCGTCCCGCCGCAGGACTTTCCTGGCGGCCGCTTCGCCGTTATCAGCGACCCGCAGGGCGCCGTCTTTGGCATCCTGCGCATGAGTCAGTAGGAACGATCGGTCAGAGCAGGGGTCGCCGTGACCCCTGCTCTACCTTGTGCCTGAAGTCGCAACTGCGCCGGAGTGGGCAGGCATCGCAGCGGGGCGCTTTCGCCCGGCAGATCATCGCTCCGAGATCCATCAACGCCTGGTTGATCAGGTATCCCTTTCCTTTGGGAATCACGGCCGCCGCCAGTGACCAGAGCTCACGGGTCCGGGCTAAAGGCGCGGCGGCCACGCCGAAATACCGTCGCAGCAGCCGCGCCACGTTCGTGTCCAGCACGGGCGCATCCCGCTGGTGGGCGAAGCTCATCACAGCACCGGCGGTGTAGCGCCCAATACCGGGCAGCTGCTGCAATTCCGGCAGCGTCTGCGGCATGACGCCGTTGAAGCGATCGGCCACCTGCAAGGCGGCCCCATGCAGCCAGTTGCCACGAATCTTGTAGCCGAGCGGATCCGTGATCGCCTTCACCGCTTCGACCGGCGCCGAGGCCATCGCCTCCGCGGTGGGGTACCGCTCGAGGATCGCCTCATATACCGGGACGACCCGCGAGATCTGGGTCTGCTGCGACAGGATCTCGGAGACGAGGATCGCGTATGGGTCGCGCGTTTTGCGCCACGGAAGATCGCGACCGTGTGCCGCGTACCAGGCGAGTACGCGGCGTTGGAAGGAGCGGCGGCGTCCCCGAGAGATCATCGGTCCACGAAGGCGTGAGCTAGACGGCGACTGGGACTTTTTCCGAGAAGTGGCAGGCCGCGCGATGGTCGCGCGCCTTCTCTTCCAACGGCGGCTCGAGGTCGGCGCAGGGCGTCGGCACCTGGGCGATCGGGCAGCGCGTATGGAAGCGGCAGCCGGACGGCGGATTCACTGGCGACGGGATCTCGCCTTTGAGGGAGACCACCCGCCGTTTCGATTGGATTTCCGGATCCGGGATTGGGATGGCGGAGAGCAAGGCCTTGGTGTAAGGATGGCGGGGATTGCGATAGATCTCGACGCTGTCGGCCACCTCCACGATCTTCCCCAGGTACATCACCATCACCCGGTTGCTGATGTGACGGACCACCGAGAGGTCGTGAGCGATGAAGAGATAAGTCAGCTTGAATTCTTTCTGGAGGTCTTCCATCAAATTGATGATCTGAGCCTGGATGGAGACGTCGAGGGCCGAGATCGGTTCGTCGGCGACGATTAGCTTCGGCTGCAGCGCGAGCGCGCGCGCGATGCCGATGCGCTGGCGCTGGCCGCCGCTGAACTCGTGGGGATAGCGGTTGTTGAAATAGGGGTTGAGCCCAACGATCTTGAGAAGCTCCTGGACGCGCTTGTCCTTGGATCCGCCGCGCAGGAGGCCGAAATTCTCGAGCGGCTCGGCGATGATATCGCCGACGGTCATTCGCGGGTCCAGGGATGAATAGGGGTCCTGGAAGATCATCTGCAGCTGGCGGCGGTACTGTCGCAGCTTCTCGCCCCTCAGTTTGGTGAGGTCCACGTCCTCGAAGAAGATGTTCCCGGAGGTTACAGGCAGCAGCTGGGTAATCAGCCGTCCCAACGTTGACTTGCCACAGCCAGACTCGCCGACCAGGCCCACCGTCTCGCCCGGGTAGATCTCGAGACTCGCGCCCTCCACCGCCTTCACGGTGGTGCCCAGCGTGGCCGGGAAATGCTTGACCACCCCCTCAACGCGCAGTAGCGGCACCCGGTCAGGCACGCTGGTCTCCATTGGGCGACAGCGCCCGCCGCATCGTCACCCAGCAGGCAGCCTCCTGGTCGGCGCCCACGTCCATCAGGGGTGGATCGTCGTGCCGGCAGCGGTCGATCTTGAACTGGCATCGCGGATTGAACCGGCAGCCCGCTGGCGGCTTGATCAGATCGGGCGGGAGGCCGTCGATGGAGAGCAGGCGGTCGTGGCGGTCCGAGTCGAGACGAGGGATCGACCGCAGCAACGACCAGGTGTAGGGGTGCTGCGGATTCTTGAAGATCTGCTCGACTGGACCCTGCTCCACGATCCGGCCGGCGTACATCACGAGCACCCGGGTGCAGAGGCCCGCGACCACCCCCATATTGTGGGTGATCATCATGATGGATGTGTTGAGGTCGTGGTTGAGGTCGCGCAGCAACTCGAGGATTTGCGCCTGGACCGTGACATCGAGCGCGGTCGTCGGTTCGTCCGCGATCAGAATCGATGGAGTGTTCGCGAGGCCCATGGCGATCATCGCCCGCTGGCGCATCCCACCGCTGAATTGGAAAGGGAAGTCGTTGACGCGGGATTCCGCCGCGGGGATCCGGACCTGTTTGAGCAGCTCGATGGTTCGGCTCAGTGCCGATTTGCCTGAGACTTTCTCGTGGGCCTGCATCGCTTCTTCGATCTGGAAGCCGACCTTCAGCACCGGATTCAGGCTGCTCAGGGGGTCCTGGAAGATCATCGCAATATCCTTGCCACGGATCTCCCTGACCTCTTCCTCCGACATTGTCACGATGTCCGATCCCTTGAAAAGGATCTGCCCAGCGACGATGCGGCCGGGCCGCTGGATCAGGCGCAGGATCGATAGGGCGGTGACGCTCTTGCCGCAGCCGGACTCGCCGACGATCCCCAATGTCTCACCGGGGTAAAGGTCGAAGCTGACGCCGTCGACGGCCTGCACGACGCCATCGTCGGTGAAGAACTGCGTCTTGAGGTCCTTGACCTGAAGCACAGGCGCGGTCATCGTTTAAGCCTCGTATCGACGGCGAAGGAGGTGCTCAGGGGTTCGACCTAGCGCTTCTGCCGCGGGTCGAAGGCGTCTCGCAGGCCATCTCCGAAGAAATTAAAGGCCAGTAGGGTCACCGACAACGCCACCGCAGGCCACAACAGGATATAGGGGTCGAAACCGCCCTGCAGCGAAGGCAGGCCTTCACTGGCCATGCCGCCCCAGTCGGCCGTGGGCGGCGGCACTCCGAAGCCGAGAAAGGTCAGGAATGCCGCCGTGAGGATCGCAGCCGGGATGACGAACGTTGCCTGGACGATGATGGGACCGAGCGCATTCGGCATGATATGGCCGAAGACGATCTTGCCCGCGCGCGCTCCCCCCGAGCGAGCCGCCTCGATGAACTCTCGTTCCCGAATGCTCAGCGCCTGCCCCCGGGCCAACCGCGCCATGTCCATCCAGCCGGTGGCCGAGATAGCAATGATGATATTGATCAGGCTTGGACCCAGCAGCACGTAAAGCGCCACGGCGACGAGAAGCGGCGGGACGCCGTAGAAGATATTGGTGGCCAGACTGATGAGGGCGTCGACGGCGCCGCGAAAGTACCCGGCCACCAGGCCGAGAGCGACACCGATCACCAGGACGATGAAGGCCGTCGCCAGGCCGACGGCCAGCGAGACCTGCGACCCGACCATGAGCCGGCTCAGCGAATCTCGTCCGAGATCATCGCATCCCAGGGGGTGGGCGCCCGAGGGGAGATCGTACGTGGGGCACGTGCCAACCAGGTTCGGCTTGTATGGCGTCCAGAAGAGCGAGACGACACAGACGAGGGCCAGCACCATCAAGTAGATGGCCGCCGTCAGCGCGAGCTTGTTGCGGCGCAGGCGGCGCACGCCGTCGCGCCAGAGGCTGACCTGCTCGCCGGCAAGGGTGCCTCCGGCATACTCGACCGCCTCGGGAAGGAGCGTGGCCATCAGTACCGAATCCTCGGGTCGATCACGGTGTAGACGAGGTCAACCGTCAGGTTCGCGAACCCGATCAGGACGGCGTAGATGGTGAACACCCCGACCGTAACGTTGTAATCGTGCTGGAAGATGGACTCAACGAATTCCTTGCCAAGGCCGGGGATGCCGAAAATGTTCTCGATGACGACACTGCCGGTGATGATGCCGATGACGGTCGGTCCGAGGATGCTCGTGACCGGCACCAGCGCGTTTCGCAGGGCGTGCCGGATGATGACGATCCGGTTCTCCAGGCCCTTGGCGCGCGCGGTCCGGATGTAGTCCTGCTGGATAACCTCGAGCATCGACGCCCGCGTGATGCGCGTGATCTGCCCTGAGGTGTAGAAGCCGAGGGCGATCGCGGGCAACGAAAGCTCGGCGAGCGTCCCGTAGGTTCCGGTCCAAGGCTCCGGATAGAAGAACGCCCCGTGAGAGATGTTGTTGAGCCACTGGCCGAAGATCAGGATGCCGAGCGAGGCGATCACGAAGCTGGGAACGCTGTAGCCCACGACCGCAATGCCGGTCAGCAGGTAGTCGACCCAGGTGTTTTGCCGGACCGCCGCCAGCACACCAAAGGTGATGCCGAGGCCGATCGTGACGATCAGCGCGGCCCCGCCGAGCATGGCGCTCACACTGAGCTCGCGAAGGACGAGAGGGGTGATGGGCAGGTCGCGGATGTAGAGCGACACCCCGAGGTTTCCGTGGACGAGTCCCTTGAGGAAGTTCCAGTACTGGACCGGGATCGGCTGGTCCAGGCCATATTGGTGCAGCAGGATCTCCAGCGCCCTCCCGTGCACCCGGTCACTAACGAAGGCGTTGCCGGGGAGGGAATGAACGACGGCGAAGACGCCGAACGACACGACGATCACGGTGAAGACGATGAGGACGAGCCGTTGCCCGATGTAGATCAGGGTTCCTCGCGTTACCATCGTCTCCCGCCTGTCAGATTACTGCCAACGAGGGCGCCCCCGCGGTGGAGGCGCCCTCGTTCAGTTGATTACCAGCCTCTCAGTGGGACTGGATCGAGGTCTCGTTCCAGTAGTAGTCCGCCTGGCTGTTGGAGCCAGCTCCCTTCACGTAGGAGTGGATGGCGAAGTTGGCGACCGAGTAGTAGAGCGGAATGTAGGCGACGTTCTGCTGCAGGATCTGCGCCAGCTGCTTGTACAGCGGCAGTGCGGTGTCGATCGGCATTTGGTCGGCCTGCTTGAGAACGCTGTCGTACGTCGGGTCGTCAAATCCACTGGTGTTGGCGCCGGCCGCCGTGGCCAGGTACCCCCAGAGGTTGTCGAACCAGTCCTGTGGGTGGTTGTAGTCGAACTGCCAACCATCGCGCGACATCACGTACTTCCCAGACAGCCGATTGGAGATGAACTGGGAGGCGTCGCTGCTCGGATCGAGCGTGACGTGGACGCCCAGGTTGGTCTGCCATGCGCTCTGCAGGTACGAGGCGACCGGGTCGTTGAGACCGCCGGCGTTGTAGGAGTACTTGAGGTTCTTGGTGAGGTTGCCGGTCGGGTCGTACTGCGTCAGCAGCGACTTGGCCTGCGCTGCATCGAATTTCGAGAGCGGGTCGGCGCCGTCACCCAGGTAGCCGACGAGGCCCTTGGTGATCAGTCCGCCGGTGGCCGGGGCGCATTGGACGTCGTGGCAGACGGTCGTGGCCAGGCCGGCTTTGTCGACCGCGAGGGCGAACGCCGTGCGCAGACCCTTGGCCGCTGCCGACGTGCCGACGAATGGGCCGCCCGTCGCCGGGTAGCCGACGTTGAAGCTCAGCCAGGTCGTGCGGCCCTTCGGCTTCGTCAGAAGCTGGCTGGCGAAGGTCGCGTTGCCCTTGATTCCCTGGATGAGGGGATAGGTCAGGTTGCTGCTGTTGCCGCCATAACCGATCAGGTCGAAGTTGCCCTGCTCCCAGGCCGTGACGTCACCGGAGATCGCCGCTGGATCGTGGATCGCGATGTCTACCTCGGTAAGCGTCGGCTTGGGTGAGCCCCACCAGTTCGACACGGCCTTGAAGACCATCGACTGCTTCGCGGTGTACGCAGAAAGGTAGAAGGGGCCCGTGCCCACCATGCCGCCTGCCTGGCCCGGCGTGACCGGCTTCGACCACCAGTTGACCGGGTCGGTCGAAATGGCCTTCTGGTCGACGACACTGCCCGTGCTGCCCTGGAGCGACCAGGCGGTGAGGCACCAGCCACAGGCATGGGCGAGCTTGATCTGAACGGTATTGGCGTCGGGCGCCGTGAGGCCGCTCAGCTGGAAGGCGGGGTCGTTGGCCGCCAGCTTGTTTTCGATGTTCTGCCGGAAGGTGGTCGTGCCTCCCGCGCCGCTCGAGCTCGAAGGCGGCGCACCCGCCGCTTTTTGCAGCGCGTCGTAGCCGGCGATCGCGCTCAAGTTCGACGCGTAAGCGCCCTGCAGTGCGACCGCACGGTTCCAGGAGTACAACACGTCCTTCGACGTCATGGCATCGCCATTGTTGAACTTCACGTTTTGCTTCAGGTGGACCGTGAAGGTCAGTCCATCGGAGGAGATGCCGTTGTTCGCCTGCGTCGGCACCGTGGTCGCGAGGTCCGGAACGAGATTGAGGTTGTCATCGAACCGCCAGAGGTTGCTGAAGACGTTCTGCATGATTTCCGTGTCGACCTCGGCGTCGGCCTGGCCCGGATCAAAGGTTCCGGCGGTCTGATACACGGGGAATTTGAGGACCTGTTTCGCGGCCAGGCCGGTCGTCGTCGACGTCGAGTTGCCGCACGCCGCTACGAGGAGCGAGATCCCCCCGAGGATCGCCGCACTTTGTACGGCCCGAAATCGAAAAGTCAAAGGTTTCATCCCGTCCTTGCCTCCATTTCCCAATTGGGTGATCGAGTGCTCACGCCCGCGCGCCCCCACCGTAGCAGATACTCTCCGCCCGCATCGGTAGAGGCCCATCAAACCGTTGAATTGTTAAAGCCGCATTAGACGCCCGCTACCACGACGCTCTTCTGCTCGGTGTAGAAGTCGAGCACCTCGACGCCGTGCTCCTTGCCGAACCCGCTGTGCTTGGTGCCGCCAAAGGGAAGCTCGTCGTAGGCCACCTGGATCGAGTTGACCCACGTATAGCCGGCGTCGAGCCGGTCGATCCCGAGCTGCGCTCGCTTGAGATCGCGGGTGAAGATGGACGAGCCGAGGCCGAACTCCGAATCGTTGGCGCGCTCGAAGGCTTCGTCGAGGTCCTTGACCCTGGCGATCGGCAGTAGCGGCCCGAAGGTCTCCTCCCGCCAGACTCGCGCGTCCCAGGGGACGTCGGTCACGATCGTCGGCTCGAAGAAGAAGCCGGCGTCGAAGGGGGCACCGCTCAAGCGCTTGCCGCCGGCCACCAGCCGTCCCCCGCGATCCAGCGCATCCTTTAACTGCTGTTCGATGGTCTCGCGGCCCCCGGCGGTGTGCATCGGGCCCATCTGGGAAGCGGCGTCGCTCCCGGGCGCGACCTTCAGCTTCTTGGCCCGAGCCGCGAGCTTCTCGATCAGCTGGTCCGCCACGGATTCGAACACGTAGACCCGCTTCACCGCCAAGCACGCCTGGCCGGCGTTGAAGAAGCGGCCGATCGCGATCGCCTTGCTCGCCTGCTCGAGGTCGGCATCGTCGCAGACGATGGCTGGATCACTCCCGCCCAACTCCAGGGTGACGTGTTTCAAGTCGGAGGCCGCCTCGGCCATCACCTGCTTGCCGGTCTGGGTTTCGCCGGTGAATCCGATCTTGCGCACCTTCGGGTTCTTGATCAGCTCCTGGCCAACCACGGCTCCCGGGCCGACGACGACGTTGAGCACGCCTGGCGGCAGACCGCCCTCGTTCATCAGCTCGACAAGGCGGATGGTGGACAGCGGGGTGGTGCTGGCCGGCTTGGCGACCACGGTGTTGCCGACCGCCAGCGCCGGCGCGATTTTGTTGGCAAGGAGGGTCAGCGGAAAGTTCCAGGGGATGATCGCCCCGACGACGCCGAGCGGGCGCCGAACCACCAGGCCGAAAGCTCCCGGCACCGAGAGTTGGACGTGCTTGCCGCGGATGGCGCCCGAAGCGGAGAGCATGGCGTAGTACTCGATATTCTCCACGAACCGCTCCGCCTCGATCTTCGAGTCGCGAAGTGGCTTGCCCTGCTCGCGCGTGAGCAGCGAGGCAACCTCGTCGAGGTGCTGGCGGGCGAGCGCCGCCCCCTTCATCAGGATCTGGGCGCGCTTCTGCGGCAGGGTATCGGCCCAGCCGCGGAAGGCCGCGTGCGCCGCGTCGATCGCCTGGCGCGTTTCCTCGACGCCAGCCTGTGGGACCTTGTCGACCAGTTCGCCGGTTGCCGGGTCGTGAATCTCCACGGTCGCGCCCGATCGGGCCGACGCTGGTTTGCCGTCAATCACCATCGTGCTCATGCAGTTGCCACTCCTGTTAGCTGTGGGCCGAACTAGACTTCAGGGTACACAAAGGAGGGATCGATGGAGCAAGCGACCACCTCGAAGGTTGTGTCGGTCACGCGCGAGGGGAACGGCGTCGCGCTGGTTCATCTCAACCGTCCACCCGCTAATTCCTACGACCGCGGCTTGATCGACGATCTCAACGCCGCGATCGACGAGATCCGGTTCGACGAATCCATCGGCGCCGCCGTCCTGACGTCGGACGTGCCGAAGTTCTTCAGTGCCGGTGCCGACATCAATATGTTCCGGACGGTCAGCTCCAAGGCGCGGGCGATGACCATCCTCCACATGCACGAGGTGTTGCTCAAGATGGAGCACACGCCGAAAGTCTTCATCGCCGCCATCGGCGGTCATTGTCTCGGTGGTGGTCTCGAGATCGCGCTCGCTACCGATTTCCGATTTGCCGCCGAGGGCGAGTACCGCCTCGGCGTGCCCGAAGTAACGCTCGGCCTCTTGCCGGGCAATGGAGGCACGCAACGTTTGCCGAGACTGATCGGCCGCCAGAAGGCGATGGAATTGCTCGTGACCGGCAACCCGCTCGACCCAAAGACGGCCGCGACGCTGGGTGTGGTCGACCGCCTGGTTGCGCCGGACCGGTTGCTTCCCGAATCGATCGCCTTCGCAGCGACCCTGGCCGCGGGACCAACCGTTGCGATCGGGGAGATCAAGCTGGTCGCGAAGCAGGGCCTCGAGATATCGCTGGAGAGCGGGCTCGCCCTGGAGCGGGAAGGGATCTTTCGCCTGTTCGAGACCGCCGACGCTAAGGAGGGTCTGAGCGCCTTTGCCGAGAAGCGTAAGCCGAGCTTCAAGGGCGAGTAGCACCGCCTGAACCTTCAACGCCGACATCTTTATATATGAGTTCCGGCGCAAGCGACACGGCGGCCGTGCCGCCTGTCATATTCTTGCCGCCGGCGGTGCATACAGAGTGAATGCTTCACGCGCAAGCCTGGCAACCGGTCGTCGCGCGGACACCGCTGGACGCGATTAGGCAGCGCGTGCCGGACCCATTCGAACGGCTGTTCCTGGAGGAATATCCGAAGGTCGTCGCCATCGCCTATCGCGTCCTCGCAGATCGGTCAGCGGCAGAGGACGTCGCCCAGGAGGTCTTCATCAAATTCCACCGGAGTCTCTCCCCCGACTCCGAGCGGGCCGCCGGGTGGCTCCATGCGGCCGCCGTCCACTCCGCACTGAACGTGATTCGGGGCGAGCGGCGTCGGGCTCAGCGCGAGACGGCTCATGCCCTCGACCCAGCGCAACCGCCCGCCGCCAACCCGGAGCGGCTGGTCGAGGAGGCCGCCGTCCGGCGCGAGGTCCGGCGCGCGCTGAGCAAGTTGCCGCAGCGGACCGCGGCGCTGCTGATGTTGCGTTATAGCGGGCTGAGCTACGCCGAGGTTGCGACTGCACTCGGGATGAAAGTTGGAAACGTGGGAACGCTACTGCGCCGGGCGGAAGAGGCTCTGCGCAAGGAGGTCAATCGTGCGACACCTGAGTGACGGAACGCTTCGACGGATCTACGACGAACCACTGGCCCTGACGTCGCTTGACCAGGCGCATTTCGATAGCTGCACCGAGTGCAAGGCGCGATTCGAGTCGATCGCGAATGGCGCTCGGGCGAC
>DATBYU010000112.1:0-32031 GCA_036513555.1 Candidatus Dormiibacterota bacterium
ACCGCGCTTCGCCGGCTCCGCGAGCTGACCGGTGCGGAGGAGGCGTTCGCATGAGCGACGACTTCGAGAAGAACCTGCGCGACCACCTCCACAGCGAAGCGGAGGAAACGCGGGAGTTCCCGCGCCGGCTCCGCGGCCGGATCCGGGACGGCATCGCGCCTCGGTCCCGCGCACGGATGGTGCCGCAGTTGGCGCTGGCCGGCGCGCTGGTCCTGGTTGCGGTTGCCGTGCTTGCGTTCCGTAACCCGCAGGTCATCTTCAACGATGTGCCGTCCGCGCTCAAGGGAATCTTCCCGCAGACGACGCCTGCGCCAACACCGCAGCCATTTACCTGCACTGATCGGTCGGGAGGAACGACCGGCGCCTCATCGCAACTCAAGACCATTCGGACGGCGCCGCATGACGGCTATGACCGCATCGTGTTCGAATTCAGTGGTCAGATTCCCTCATACGACCTGTCTCGGCAGGACTCCGCCACCTTCGTGCGAGACGCCAGCGGGCAACCTGTAACGCTCGATGGGAGCGTGGGCATCAAACTCGTCTTCCGCAACACCGACGCCACCTCGGGCGTCCCCGCGGATGCGAGGCCCGCCCTCACCTCCGTGAAGGAAATCGCCCAGATCGGCAACTTTGAGCGGGTGCTGAGCTACGGCATCGGCCTTGCATCATCGCAGTGTGTCCGGGTTCTCGAGCTCAGCGGTCCAGCTCGCCTAGTCGTCGACGTGGCCACCACGACCTCCGCCTCAACGACGGCCGCGCCGACTCCGCTCCCGACGCTCTCACCGTCCGGAACCGATCTTGGCGCGTTCAGCTGCCTCGATCAGAGTGGCGGCGCGAACACTGGGTCAGCGATGCAGCTGACGGCGGTGCGGGTCGCTCATCAACCAGGCTTCGACCGGATCGTCTTCGAGTTCGCGCCACCGGCTGGCGCCGCCGCGCACCTTCCCGCTTACACGGTGTCGCGGCAGGCCTCGGCGAAGTTCGTCAAGGATCCAAGCGGTCTACCGGTCACGATGCGCGGGTCGTCGGGTCTCCGCATCGTCTTCCACGGAGCGAACGCTACCAGCTACGGCGGCAGCCGCGATCTGACGTACACCCTGCCCGAAGTGCAGGAAGTCGAGCAACTTGGCGACTTCGAGGCGGTCCTGAGCTGGGGCGCCGGCCTGTCCCAGGCATCCTGCATCCGAACTCTCGAGCTCAGTAATCCGATTCGTCTCGTGATCGACGTCCAGACTCCCTGAGGCGCACTCTTCCAACTCGGGGAACCTTTGACGCAATCCCGCGTCGTACTGCCTGAGGGTCATATGTCACGACGAATTCTTGTGGGCGGCGCGGCGCTGCTCGTGCTCGTGATGGCTGGCGTCCTCGCACAGGTTCTGATCTTTCGAGCTGACGCCGCTCCCAACGGCCCTTCGTCGATCCGCGGAACCATCACGAATGTGAGCCCACTTGCAGGGTTAGGCACGGTTATGGTCGAGGAGCGCCCGCAGGATCAAGCAGGCTCTGCAAAAGCAAGCGTCACGCTCAACGCGGCCTCCCGAATCTATCGTGGTCGGGTCAGCGCCTCCACCAAGGCGTCTTTCAGCGACCTGCAAAAGGGGCAGCTGGTTGAGGTCTGGTTCGACGGACCGGTCCTAACCTCATATCCGGAACAGGCGACCGCCAGTGTGATCGTTATCCTTTGAAACCAATCGTACGGATCATCCTCGGCGTGGCGCTCGTCCTGGTCGGCATCCTCACCTCGGCCTTCTTCGGGCTCCTCCTGCTGATCGCGGACTGCACGACGACCTGCCAGGCGAACCACGAGCAGCTCGTGCCGATCGGGCTCGTTGTTCTCGGGCTCGCCGTTACGGTGGTTGGCGCGCTCCTTTTGATTGGCCGTCTGGGCCGCCGCTAGCGCGGCGTTTCGGCCGAGGGCGTGAAGGGCGCTCCATGGCCCGGCACGATCAGCGCAGCGACCTCGAGCACCCTCGCCCGGTTCCTATGGAGGGCCGTCGGATCCGACGCGAGCGGGTCCTCGGAGGGCCCGCTGGCTGACCACCAGAGGTGGGTGAACGCCACGGTACCGTCGCCGGTCGCAACCATCGTCGTGATGTCCTGGGGGGTGTGCCCTGGAGTCTCGATCAGTCGGATCGACGGACTGAGGGCAAAGCCTTCCGCGGCACGGTCCTGCCACACGTCAGCCGTGTAGATCGCCCAGAAATCGTGAACGCGCGCCCTTGGAAAGAGCGCCGCGTTGAGGGTGTGGTCCGGGTGATGGTGGGAAAAGATCACATCGGTGATGCGGTCCGGCGAGTCGATCAGCCGCTGGAGCGGCTTCAGGATGGCGGCGGGCTCGGGCACCATCCCGGGATCAACGATCACCCGGACATCGCCATCCCGCACGAAGCTGACCGTGCTGGCGACCCGCTCCCCGGCGTAGCCGGTGAAGAGCACGAAAAACTCCGCTGGCACGGCTCGTCGATCTTACGCCGGGACAAAAGCAAGGCCGGGTCGAGCCGTCTCGTTACACGTGCCGTGATTCGGGTCCGGCGCCGTCCACTGCCCGAGGCGGTGGTATTCACCATTACTGCGTTCGCGACCTCCTGGCTGTGCTGGCTCCCGCTGGTGGCCGCCACTCGCCAGGTCTGGTCGATATCGTCGGCGGACGCACCGCTGCTCATCCTGCTCGGCACCTTTGGCCCATTGTTCGCGGCAGTGGCCGTCGTCGGGCGGACCTCCGGGTTCCGCGGGCTCGGCGAGTTCATCGGTCAAGCCTTCCGGTGGCGCGTGAACATCCTTTGGTACGCCGCCGCCCTCCTCGGGCCGGCGCTCGTCCGGATTGTGGTTCTGCATGTACATGTCTTGAACGGCGGCAGCTTCGCCGATGTCACGGATCCCAGCCACTGGGTCAGCATCCCGCTGACGTTTGTCTTCGTGCTGCTCATCGGCGGACCGACCGGCGAAGAATTCGGGTGGCGCGGATTCTTGCTCCAGCGGGTCCAGCCGGTGACCGGCGTACTGTGGGCAGCCATTGTGATCGGGGTGATCACGGCTCTCTGGCACCTCCCGCTCTTCTTCATCCCGGACACGCCGCAAAGCGACTTGCCCTTCGCTCTCTTCACGATGCGTACGGTGGCGCTGTCGCTGATATCGACCTTGCTCTACAACGGCACACGCCGGAGCCTGCTCCTCGTCCTCCTCTTCCATGCGGCGATGAACACCTGGCCGAATACCCTCTACATCCTCGACGCCGAGACCTCGCTCGTTCCCTATATCAGCTCCACGATCATCTATTCCGTAGCGGCCGCGCTACTGGCGGCCCTGGGTCTCCTTCGCGGCCGAGGCGACCGCCGTAAGGCAGCCAGGACGGAGCCCGCCGTCGCCGCCTGACCCTCAACCGCGCGAGGGATGGCCTCACTCGCGCGGAGGATTCTTAGCCGGCTGGACGTCGCTACGCTTGTGGGCATGGGTACGCGCCCCCGCGGGTGGGGCTGGATCGGGCGCCTGCATCCGCGCACCTTCGATCGGCTGCTGGTTGGCATCCTGTTCCTGCTCGGACTGACCTCATTCCTCGACCTGCGGTTCGGCGACCGTCGACTCCCGCTGGGAATTCCCGGCGGGCTCGGCAGCGCGATCGTCGTCGGCCTCGTCCTGTTGCTGATCCAAGTCATACCACTACTCTGGCGGCGCAGCCATCCAAGTCTCGTTCTCCTGGTGGTCGCCGGGGCTTTTGGCGCCAAGATCCTGCTCGGTTTCAATCCTGGGGTCGCCGGCATCGGGCTGTTGGTCGCGATGTACAGCGTCGCCGCTTACGACGTGGGCGCACGGCGGTTGTTTTTTCTTGTCATCGCCGGCCTGGGCTTCGTGGCGGGCTTCGTCGTCTTCGGCGTCACCGGCAACCCCCGATCGTTTGCCATCACGGTTCCCAGCCTGTTCTTCGTTGCCGCCTGGCTGATCGGCGACTACCTCCGAACCCGGCGGGCCTACGTCGCCCAACTGGAGGAACGGGCCGCACGGCTCGAGCGCGAGCGAGACCAGGACCGCCGTCTCGCGGCCGACGAAGAGCGAACCCGGATTGCGCGCGAGCTACACGACGTGGTCGCGCACGACGTCAGCGTGATCGCGATCCAGGCAGGTGCGGCACGTGCGGTTCAGGCGACGAAGCCCGAGGCAGCGGCCCAGGCGCTCGGCCTGATCGAAACCACGGCACGCGAGACCCTGGTCGAGCTGAATCGGCTGCTCGGGGTCCTGCGTGGAAGCAACGGAGCCGCACCCGATCGCCGCCCGCAGCCCGGCATCGGCCAGCTGAGCAGCCTGGTCGAGGGACTGCGCGCCGCCGGACTCGAGGTCGACGCCCGCGTGGATGGCGAAGCGCGGCCGCTTCCACCCGCCGTCGACCTGTCCGCCTACCGGATCGTGCAGGAAGCCACGACCAACGTCCTCAAACACGCGCGCGCCCGGCGCGTCGACATCCGGGTGCACTACACGGAGTCGATGCTCGCCCTCGACATTCGCGATGACGGCGCCGGCGACGGCGGCGACCCCGCCTCCTCGTCGGGACACGGGCTGATTGGCATGCGGGAGCGGGTCGCGCTTTTCGGCGGGGAGCTTAAAGCGGGACGCAATCCCGCGGGCGGATTCTCGGTCCACGCCCGCCTGCCCCTCACTCCCTCCCCAGTTCAGGGCGATGGCGGGTAACAATCCCTCCCCCGCTCGCGGGGGAGGGCAGGGTGGGGGCTCTATACGAGTCCTCATCGTGGACGACCAGGCACTTATCCGGGCTGGGTTTCGGATGATCCTCGACGCCCAGCCGGATCTTGAAGTCGTGGGCGAGGCCGGGGACGGATCGGCAGCGATCGACGCCGTCCGCACACTGCTGCCGGATGTCGTCCTGATGGACATCCGGATGCCGGGCGCCGACGGCATCGAGGCGACGCGCCGTTTGACCGAAGCTGGCGTAAAGAGCAAGATCGTCATCCTGACGACCTACGACCTAGACGAATACGTCTTCGACGCCCTCGCTGCCGGCGCCAGCGGTTTCCTGCTCAAGCACGTCCCGCCGGAGGAGCTCGTCCGCGGCGTCCGGGTGGCTGCCAGCGGTGAGGCCTTGCTCGCGCCCTCGATCACGCGGCGTCTGATCGAGGAGTTTGCCAAGCAGCGAGCGCCGGTCCGCGCCGGTGGCACCGCCCTCAATACGCTGACCGATCGAGAGCTGGACGTCCTCAAGCTGCTGGGACGTGGCCTCTCCAACCCGGAGATCGCGCGGGAGCTGAAGGTTGGCGAAGCCACTGTCAAGACTCACGTGGCGCACGTCCTGGACAAGCTCGAGCTCCGGGACCGGGTGCAGGCGGCGATCTTCGCCTATGAAGTCGGTCTGATCAAGCCCAGCGCCGGCTAACTCCCCCGCGAGGTGGAGCCGGTCTCCCCCACCGGGCCGAGCGAAAGATCCTGCACGAAGATGACGACGTCGCGACCCAACGGCCGTACCGTCAATCCCATAGATCGTTCCTGAAGGAGATAGCCAATGGCAAGCGAAAACGTCATTACGACCAACAAGCTGACCAAGCGATACGGGCCGTCGATCACCGCCGTCGACAGCCTCGACCTCGAGGTGCACCGCGGTGAAGTCTTCGGTTTTCTGGGCCCGAACGGCGCGGGGAAAACGACCACCCTGCGCATGTTGCTGGGCTTGATCCGGCCGACGTCCGGATCCGCCACCGTCGCCGAGCACCGCCCAGGCGACCCCCAGGGTCTTCGCCAGATCGGCTCGCTCGTCGAGTCGCCGGCGTTTTACCCCTACCTGTCCGGTCGCGAAAACCTGAAGATCATGGCGGACTACGCCGGCCTCCCGTACAAGCGCGTTGATGCGGCGCTGGAGGAAGTCGACCTGGCCGACCGTGCGAAGGATCGTTTCGGTACCTACTCCATGGGCATGAAGCAGCGCCTGGCCGTCGCCGCGGCGTTGATCAAGGACCCGGAGCTGATGATCCTCGACGAGCCGACCAACGGACTTGACCCCCAGGGGGTCGTCGAGATGCGCTTGCTGATCCGGCGCCTGGGCACCGGCAATCGGACCGTCATGCTCTCGAGCCATCTGCTCAACGAGGTGCAGCAGATCAGCGACCGGGTCGCGATCATCCGCAAAGGCAAGCTCGTCGCGCAGGGCACGGTCCACGAGTTGCGCGGCGAGTCAGCGATCGTGGTCCGCGTGACGCCGGTCGATGTGGCCCGTCGTCAGTTGGATCGCATGCTCGGCGCCGCGGCCGTGACGGCCGTCGATGGCACGCTACGGCTCTCGGTAGACCCGGATCGGGCCGCCGATATCAACGATGCGTTGGTTGGCGCCGGCATCAAAGTCAGCGAGTTGCGCGCGGTCGAACGAACCCTTGAGGAAGTCTTCCTCACGCTCACAGGAGAAGCAGCATGATCAACAGTTTCAAAGCGGAATGGCGTAAATTGCGGCAACGACCGGCGGTCTGGGTGCTGGGCGGCATCATGCTGGGTGCCCTCATCCTCTTCGGCTACGCGTTCAACTGGATTCAACTCTCGTTTCCCTCGAAGAACTTTCACCCCGAGGGCGGACTGACGATCGCCCAATTGAAGACGGCGCTCTATCCGATCAACTTCGTGAAGAATTCTCTGCAGGGCGTCGGCATTGTCGGCAGCATCCTCACCCTGATTCTGGGCGCGCTCGTTGTCGGTAGCGAGTTCGGCTGGGGTACCGTCAAAACGGTCTACACGCAGCGGCCCGGGCGGCTGCAAACGCTCGCCGGTCAGGTCGGCGTCGTCACCGTCATCACCGCCATCTTTACGGTCGCATTCTTTGCGGTCGCGGCCCTGACCAGCCTTGGCATTGCGCTTGGGGATGGTGCAAGCATCACCTGGCCTGCCACGATCGACATCCTCAAGGCGCTGGGCGCGACCTGGCTCATCTTCGAGTCGTGGAGCCTGTTCGGCATGACTCTCGCCTATCTCTTCCGCCAGTCTGCGATGGCGATCGGCATCGGGCTTGCCTATGTACTGGCGATCGAGGGCATTCTCTTCCGGCTGCTCGGCGGGTTCGACGCGAGCTGGGTGACAACGGTCGAGAAGCTTTTCCTTGGTCAGAACGCGGGGGCGCTGCTCAGGTCGTTCGGGCAACCCTTCGCGAACCCTGGACAGGCGGCGCCCATCGTGACGGCAGGCGTCGCGGTACTGGTCCTCGCCGTGTACGCCGTCGTCTTCGCCGGCGTGAGCTCGCTCGTCGTGCGAACTCGCGACGTGTCCTGACTCGCTCTTCCCTTTCCCATGGCCCTCCCCCTCCTGGGGAGGGCTTTTAGTTTCCCTGGGCCGATAATAGGCGCGGAGGCGAGGGATATTCCAGACGATCGCGCGGATCTTGTGATCGTGGGCGCCGGCACGGTCGGCGGTTGGGCCTCGTACTTTTCCCGGACGTCCGGAGCGGAGCGGGTGGTCGTCATCGAACAGGCCAGAGTCGGCGATGGGGCAAGCAGCCGCGCGGCCGGTATGGTCCGGGCGCAAGGCGGGACGCCGACCACCGTCACCCTCGGCCGGTGGAGCATCGATTTCTACAAGCGGCAGCCCGCGCTGCTCGGAACCGACTCGGGTTTTCGTGAGCTGGGGTACCTGATCCTGGCCACCACGGAGGATGAAGAGCGGGCAGCGCGAGAGCGAATCGCGATGCAGCGCGAAGCGGGGCTCGACGTCCGTTGGGTTGATCCCGGCGAGGCCGCACGACTCGACCCGACGCTTCGGGCATCGAGCATTCGCGGCGCCAGTTATGCCGCGACCGACGGATGCATCGATCCGGTGCGCAACGTGCGGGCCTACTCGCTGGCGATGCAGGCGGTCGGTGTGGAGCTGCGCGAGCGGTGCGCCTTCACCGGAATCGAGACCTCGGGCACGCGGGTGACGGCCGTCCTTACCACTCAGGGCCGGATTGAAACCGAGCGGGTGGTCCTTACCGGCGGACCGCAGTTGCGCGAGGTCGGCCAGGTAATCGACGTTCCCATCCCGGCTGGCGCCGTTCGTCATCAGGTCGCCGTAACCGAACCCCACCCCGCGTTCCACGTCGATCGACAGGCGATGGCATTCGACCTGGGTGGCGGACTCTACTGGCGCCTCGAGGACGGTGGCCTGCTCTTCGGCATGAGCAATCCCGACGAAACACCGGGTCCGGCGCACTCGATCGATTGGAACTATCTGGACGCCATGCGTCGCCGCCTCGCCCGGTTCCTCCCGGTGACCGATGGGCTGGAACTGCGCAAGGCATGGGCCGCAACCATCGATTACACGCCCGACCATCTGCCAATCCTGGGCCCCGCGCTCACCGCCGACGGCTCGATCATCAATGGCATCACCGTCGCCTCAGCGGGCGGCCACGGGATGATGTGGGGGCCTGCCGTCGCCCGGATCGCGGCTGACCTCGCGCTCGAAGGCAAAACCACGGTCGTCGATGTCGATCAACTTGGGTTGGATCGCTTCGATGCGCACGGGCATAGCCGGCTGGCCACGGATCCCATTGCGCTGCCGTTTCCCACCGCCGCCGTTGCGGAAGCCGCCGGAGACCAAGCACGGCGCTGACGCGCGACCTGCGCCCGCTCTTCGATCCACGCTCGGTGGCGGTCCTGGGAGCCTCGAGCGATCCGGCGAAATGGGGTTACGCCTTGGCGCGCAATGCGCTCCAGGGCCGCCACCGGCGGTCGGTGTTCCTGGTCAATCGCCGTGGCGAGGAGATCCTCGGCCAGCCCAGTTACCGCTCGCTCGCTGACCTGCCGCAATCACCGGAGCTGGTTGCCATCGTGGTTCGGGCGGCCGGCTTCGAAGCGGCGCTCGATGATGCGTTACGCGCCGGGGCCCGCGCCATCGTCGCGATCACCGCCGGCCTCGGTGAGCGGGATCAGGCTGGACTCAGGCTTCAGCGCGCGGCGGCCGAACGCGTCCGCGCGGCGGGTGCGATGCTGGTCGGTCCGAACTGCCTCGGCATCGCGGACACCGGGACCGAGCTGAACCTGACATGGGACAACATCCAGCCAGGACCGGTCGGCTTGATCTCCCAGAGCGGCAACCTTGGATTGGAACTGGAACAACTCGCGCGGGCCGCCGGCCTCGGTTTCTCCCGGTTCATCTCCGTGGGCAACCAGGCGGACGTCGACGCCGCCGACTGCCTGCAGGCGCTGATCGACCACGGGCCGACGCGGGCGATCGCCGTCTACGTCGAGGATTTCAGTGACGGACGGGCCTTCGCCTCGATCGCAGAGTCGGCCGCGGCCGCCGGCAAGCCCGTGGTCCTCTTAACCGTCGGGGCGACCCAGGCGAGCGCGCGCGTCGCGCATTCGCACACGGGTGCGCTGGTCAGCGATTCGGTCGCGGTCGACGCTGCCTGCCAGTCCAGCGGAATGTATCGCGTGGAGACGCCTCTTCAGATGATCGATCTCCTCCAGGCCCTGCTCGCACCGCACCCACCGAGTGGTCGCCGCGTCGCAATCGCTGGCGACGGTGGCGGTCACGTCGCGCTCGCCGCCGATCGCCTCCTCGCTCGCGGGCTCCAGGTCGAGAGGTTTAGCGATCATCTGGCGGCGTCGCTCGCCAAAATGCTGCCGCCAACCGCATCGACGGGCAATCCGGTCGACATTGCGGGCGCTGGTGAAGAAGACGTTTTCAACTTCGAGCGCGTGGTGCGCCTGATCGCCCAATCCGGCGAGGCGGAGAGCGTGCTGGTTACCGGGTATTTCGGTGGCTACAGCGAGCAATCCACGGACTATCGCCGAATCGAGCTCGAGGTCGCCGGCGCGATGGCACGCTCCGCGCATGACGCTGGCCGTTTCCTGATGGTGCACACCATGTACCCGACGTCGCCAACCTCGCACCAGCTGCGACGCGATGGCGTGCCCGTCTACGCCGACATCGACGCCGGGGCCTCAGCTCTCGGGCGGATGGCGGACGGCATCGCGAACCGGCCGTTTGGGATTCCCTACCTCCCGCCTCAAGCCCGCGCAGCGGCGCTCCCGACCGACTACTTCGGCACCCGGCAACTCCTGGCCGCGGCCGGGGTGCCGTTCGGTGAAGCACGACCGGCCAATTCGGAAGATGCGGCGATTACCGCCGCCTCGACGATCGGATATCCGGTCGTGCTCAAAGCGCTCGGCGCGGCGCACAAGAGCGACGCCGGTGGAGTCCGTGTCGCGATTGCCGGCGAAGAGCAGCTCAAAAGCGTATTTCGCGACTTGCACGCGCGGCTTCATGCGACGAGCTTCTCCGTGGAGAAGGAGGCGCCGCTCCGACTCGGGGTCGAGCTGCTGATCGGCGTGAAACGCGATCGAAGCTTCGGGCCGGTTGCGCTGGTCGGCCTCGGCGGCATCTACGCCGAACTCTTCCATGACCTGGCGGTGGCGCTCGCGCCGGTCAGCGCGGAGCAGGGCGTTCGGCTGATCCGGTCCTTGCGCGGTGCCGAATTGCTGCTGGGCCACCGGGGCCGTGGGCCTCTCGATGTCGAGGCGGCCGCCGGGGCGCTGAGCGCACTGTCGCAGCTCGCCGCCGCACGGCCCGAGATCACCGAGATCGAAATCAATCCCCTACTCGTGTTGGAGCGCGGTGTGCTGGGACTCGATGCGCGCTTAGTCCGTCAGTCGACGGATCCGTAGACCGGAACCTGGTACCCTGCTCTCGCCCGCCTGTGGTGAGTCGAGAACGGTATCTTCGATGATCAGCGGCTTGCCGAACTCGCGACACACCGCGGCTAACATGCGCAAAAGCAGTTAAGCAGACAAATTAGACTGGGCCCGTGCCCCAGACGGAATGGGTCCGATCGCTGCGCGCCGTCCGCCAGTTTTCGGATCGCGAGATTCCGCCGGACGTTTTGCGCGACATCCTCGACACCGGCCGGTGGACGGGCTCTTCCAAGAACACCCAGCCCTGGGACCTGATCGTCATCCGCAACCCCGAGACGCTGGGAGCGCTGTCGAAATGTGGCGCCTTTGCCGGTCATATCGCGGGCGCAACGCTCGGGCTCGCGCTCGTCATGCATGGCGACGATGCCTGGACCTGCATGGACGAGGGCCGGCTCATGCAGAACCTGATGCTGGCGGCATGGGCCCATGGCGTTGGCAGCTGCATCGGCTCCATCTACCCGGCCGACAATGAGCAGCGCGCCCGCGAGTTGCTTGGCATTCCGAAAAACCGTTATCTCCGCACCGTCCTCTCGGTCGGGTACCCGACCGGGCCCGAGGCCTTGCGCCTGCCGCCGAATGCGCCCGTGCCGCGGGGGCGCCGTCCGCTCGAGGACGTGGTGCGCTGGGACCAACTCGGCAATCGGAATCCCTAGCGGCCCTTCCAGACGGGGTCGCGCTTCTCGACGAACGCCCGGGCACCCTCGAGTTGGTCCTCGCTCGAGTAGAGCCGGTCGACGGTCGGAAACTGCCGCGTCGCGACCCGCGTCAGCGCCTCGTGTTCCGAGAGCGTTTCCGTCTCGCGCGCAACCTCCTTGATCGCGGCGAAGACGAGCGGGGGGCCTTGTTCCAGCACATGCGCCAGCTGCTGAGCCCGCCCCATCAGCTCGCCGCCCGGAACGATTTCTTTCAGGAGACCCCAGCGTAATGCCTCCTGCGCATCCATCCAGCGGCCGGTGAACAGCATGTCCATGGCGACGTGGTAGGGAACGCGGCGCGGCAGCTTGATGGTCGCGGCGTCCGCGAGTGTTCCCGCGCGGGCCTCTGGAAGCGCGAAGCGCGCGGTGTCGGCCGCAATGATCAGGTCGGCCGCCAGCGCCAGCTCGAAGCCGCCGCCGACCGCGATGCCGTTGACGGCGGCGATCACCGGTTTGTTCAAGTTCGGCAGTTGCTGGAGCCCGCCGAAACCGCCGATGCCGTAGTCGCTGTCAGGCGGCACACCCTGCGCGGCTTCCTTGAGATCCCAGCCGGCGGAGAAAAACGTCTCGCCGGCGCCGGTCACGATCGCGACTCGCAGCGCCGGGTCATCGCGAAACGCGGCGAAGCACTCCCCCATCGCCTGGCTGGTGGCGGCGTCGATCGCGTTCGCCGGTGGACGGTCGAGCACGACCTGGAGCACCGCACCGTTGCGCGTAATGCGAAGCGGCGACTCGGCCATCGGCGTCCTCATGCCCCCAGGGGGCGGAGCAACTCGCGCGCGATGATGTGCCGCTGAATCTCGCTCGTGCCGTCCCAGATGCGGTCGACGCGCGCATCGCGCCACATGCGCTCCAGCGGCAGCTCGGTCATCAATCCCATTCCACCGAAAATCTGGAGCGCACGGTCGGTGACGCGTGCAGCCATCTCGGAGGCAAAGAGCTTCGCCTGCGCGATCTCGCGGTCCGCATGCAGGCCCTGGTCGAGCCGCCATGCCGCGGCCAGTGTGAGGTATTCGGCAGCATCGATCTCGGTGACCATGTCGGCCAGCTGGAAGGACACACCCTGGAATTTTCCGATGGGGCTGCCGAACTGGCGGCGTCGCGCGGCGTGGTTGAGCGCCAGGTCGAGGGCGCGACGCGCCTTGCCCACACTCGTCGCCGCCACGCTCAATCGCGTCGACCGCAACCAGGTGTTGGCCATCTCGAATCCGCGCCCCTCCTCGCCCAGGATTTGCGCGGAAGGCACCCGGCAATCGTCGAAGGTCAGGATGCTGTTGGTGTAACCGCGATAGGAGACCGAGTGATAGCCGGGCTGAATCGCAAAACCCGGGGTTCCCTTGTCGACGAGGAAGCACGTGATGCGCTTCTTGGCCTGGCCACCGACCTTCTCTTCGCCCGTGCTGGCAAAGAGAATCACGAAATCGGCGGCGTCAGCGTGGCTGATGAAGTGTTTCGTGCCGTTGATGACCCAATCGTCGCCGTCCTTTCGGGCCGCACACCGCATGCCACGGATATCCGAGCCGGCGTCTGGTTCCGAGATGGCCAGCGCGTCGACCTTCTCGCCGCGAACGCTCGGCGCCAGGTAGCGGCTGCGCTGATCCGCGTTGCCGGCGCACAGAATATTCGAGGGGCGCCCCCACCATACGTGCAGCGCCCATGTGGTCCGGCCAAGCTCTCTCTCAAGTAAAGCGAACGTCAGGTTGTCGAGGCCGCCACCGCCAAATTCCTCGGGAATGTTGGGCGCATAGAAACCGAGGGCCTTGACCTTCCGCTGGATCTCGCGGCCAACCTCGAGCGGGACTTGGCCGGTCCGTTCGACCTCGGCCTCCAGCGGGTACAGCTCCTTTTCGACGAAGCCCCGCACCGTGTTGACCACCATCTGCTGCTCGTCAGTAAGACCGAAGTTCATGCGCCCGTCACCGCCATGATCCGGATCAGCTGATCATCGCGCCAGCGCTCCAGCTCCTTCACCGACCGCCCGTTGGCCTGGGCCTTCGTGCCGCTTACCACCCGCCGTGCCAGTTCGTTCGTCAGCTCGGGCGCGCGCAACTTGGTCCACGGCAGCTTCAGGGCCGGGCCGAATTGCTCGAGCATGTGCTGCATCCCGCCATCACCGCCGGCAAGGTGGAAGGCGAGGAAGGTGCCCATGAAGGCCCACCGCAGTCCGGGCCCAAAGACGATCGCCGCGTCAATCTCCTCCGTGGTCGCGACCCCGTCGGCGACCATGTGCAGCGCTTCACGCCAGAGAGCCTCCTGCAGTCGGTCCGAGATGTAGCCCGCGATCTCGTGATGGACGTGCAGCGGACGCATGCCCAGGCGGATGTAGAAGGCATCGGCTCGCTTGACGGCAGCCGGCCTGGTGCTTTTCCCGGCGACGACCTCGACGAGCGGCAGCAGGTAGACAGGGTTAAAGGGATGACCGATCAATACACGCTCGGGATGCCCGCAGCGCGCCTGGAGACGGCTTGGCAGGAGGCCAGACGAGCTCGACGCGATGACTACGTTGGCGCGGGCGACCCGATCGATATCGGCGAGCAGCGAGCGTTTCAACCCCTCGTCCTCGGGACTGCTCTCCTGTACGAAGTCGGCGTCGCGGACCGCGCTGGTGAGGTCGCTTGTGAACGTGAGGCGCCGTCGCGACGCGCCCTTGGCCAGCCCGACGCGCGTCAGCGCCGGCCAGGCGTTGGCAACGGCCGCGCGCAGTCGTGCCTCGGCCCCGGGGGCCGGATCCCAGGCCATGACGTCGAGCCCTTTGGCGAGCGCGCGCGCCGCCCAGCCGCTGCCGATGACGCCGGTCCCAATTACGGCGAGCCTCTGGGGGCGGGATCTTCCCCTCCCCCGCTTGCGCGGGAGGGCAGGGTGGGGGCTTGTCACGAAACCGCGGCCGTTCGCGCGGTCTTGAGCCGAAGTTTGATGCGCGCTTCTGCCGGCGTGAGGGCGCGGGCCCCGAGAAGCTCGATGATCTGGATCGCTTTCTCGACCAGCTGGCCGTTGCTCGCGAAGACGCCCTTCTTCAGGTAAAGGTTGTCTTCGAGACCCACCCGGACGTGCCCACCGAGCAGCACCGACTGCGCCACCATCGGCATCTGGTGGCGGCTGATGCCAAAGGCCGCCCACACCGCGCCCTCCGGGAGCTCGTCGCGCATCGCCTTCATGGCGTTCGTGTCGGCGGGCGCACCGTATGGAATCCCAAGGCAGAGCTGGAACATCGGCGGGTCGTCGAGCAGGCCTTCCGAATGCATCTGTCGCGCCAGCCAGACGTGGCCCATGTCGAAGCACTCGAGCTCCGGTTTGACGCCCAGCTCCTGGACACGGCGCGCCGCCGTGCGCAGCATCGCCGGGGTGCTGATGTAGGTGAGGTTGCCATCGCCGTAATTCAGCGTCCCGCAGTCGAGCGTGCAGATCTCGGGCAGCAGCTCCTCGACATGGGCGAGTCGCTCGAGGGGACCGATCAGGTCGGTTCCGGGGCCAGGCTTCAAAGGGTCGGGATCACCGACAACATAGTCGCCGCCCATGCCGGCACTGAGGTTGATGATGACGTCGACGCCGCTGCCCCGCACCCGCTCGACGACCTCGCGATACCAGTCGGGATGACGGCCACCTTGTCCAGTTTTGGGATCACGAACGTGAATGTGCGTCACCGCGGCACCGGCGTTGGCGGCCTCGATCACGGCGTTTGCGATCTGCTCCGGGGTCACCGGGATCGCCGGGTGCTTGCCGACCGTATCGCCCGCCCCCGTGACGGCGCAGGTCACGATGACTTCGGTATTCAACCCCTCTTCACCTCCACCAATGTTGGGTTGTGCGACGACCGCTCGGTGCGTGACGAAGTCACGCAGGCATAGAGCGCGCTCAGCAAGCGCTGCGCGCGGCCGTCACGATCGTCGCGCCGCATCAGGTTCATGGCGAAGGAGAACCCGGTACGTAGCTGCGGCCACGCGCCATGAACCGAACCGCCGGCACCCGAGTGACCGAACGCCACCCTGGCGGGCCCATACCACGTCAGGGCTGACTGGGTCTCGAAACCCGTGCTGAAGGCCATCGGCTTGCCCGTCAGCCGGTCTGGTCCGATGGCGAGCGGCTCGGACGCCAGCCGCACGGTCCCAGGCGAGAGCAGCCGCACGCTATCGATGACGCCGTCGTTCGCGAGGCAACCGTAAAGGCGCGCCATCGATCGCGCCGTGGCGACGCCATTGACGCCCGGAATTTCGGCGCGCAGAAACGCCGCGTCGTTGACGACGAACTGCTCGCCAACGATACCGCCGCCCGCGTAGATGCGGGTCAGCAACTCGCGCGCTTCATCGCTGATGTCGCCGAAGGTGACCTCGTAGTCGGGCGCGCGCATCATCGTCGCCGCTCGGCCCTCGGCTGTCGGGGGCAACCCGATCCACGCATCGAGTCCGAGGGGGCCCGCGATCTCATCGGCGACGAACTGCCCGACCGAGCGGCCGTCCGTTTGCCGGACCAGGCCGTCACATAGCCAGCCGAACGTTAATGCGTGGTACGTGATGACGGTTCCCGGCGGCCAGAGGGCCGGCTGCCGTGCCAACCGTTCCGCCATCTCGAGCGGGTCGAGCGCCTCCCGCCCGCTGGGTGGCGGCTCGACGGCCGGGAGTCCAGCCTGATGCGAGACCAGGTGGCGGACAAGCACCTCGCTTTTGCCGGCGGACGCGAAGGCCGGCCAGTAATCGCTCACACGGCGATCGATGCTCAGCTGGCCGCGGTCCACTAACAGAAGGATGCCGGTCGCTACCAGCCCCTTGGTCCCCGAGAAGATCAGCTGTGCGGTCTCCTCAGTCCAGGGGATGCGGGCATCTGCATCACGAACGCCGCCCCAGAGGTCGACGACCGGCGCGCCATCGACGACAGCGGCAAAGGCCGCGCCTGCCTCACCGGGGCGAGCGAGTGCGGTTTCGAACTCGTCGCGGACAGGCTCGTAGCCGGTTGCGACGCGGCCGCTTATCACGAGACGGCGGTCTCGAGCGCGACCTCGAGGGACGGCGTGTCGGAAAGAAGCCGCGAGGTGTAGTCATTCTTGGGGGCCTCGAGCACCTGGGCGACGCCACCGAGCTCAACGATATGCCCGTGACTCATGACAGCCACGCGCTGCGCGATGGAACGAACCAGCGGCAGGTTGTGCGTCACGAAGAGCATCGACAGACCGAGGTCGCGCTGCAGGCTATGTAGCAGCTCCACGATCGCCGCCTGCACACTGACGTCGAGCGCGGAGGTCACCTCATCGCAGATCAGGACCGAGGGCTCACAGATGAGCGCGCGGGCGATCGCGACCCGCTGGCGCTCGCCGCCCGAGAGCTGATCCGGAAAGCGATTGGCATAGCCGGCGGTCAGGGAGACGCGCTCCAGCATCTCGGCGACCCGCCGATCGATCTGGTGCTTCTCGACATGGCCGAAGACCTCGAGCGGCTGGCTGATGATCTGGCGAATCGTGCGTCGGGGGTTGAGCGATCCGTACGGATTCTGGAAGACGTACTGGATCGAGCGGCGAATCTCGCGCGGGCGCGCTCGGGCGACGTTGGCGAGGGGCGTGCCCTTGTAGGTGATGACACCCCAGCGGTCGCCGTGAAGTCCGGCGATCGACCGCGCCAGCGTGGTCTTTCCGGATCCCGATTCCCCGACGAGGGCCAGGCACTCGTGCGGAGCGATTTCCAGGTTGATGTCGTGCAGGACCGTCCTCCGCCGGTAGCCGGCATTGACCCCTTGCAGCGAGAGCACCGGTTGGATGACCTCGCGCGAGCCGTCGCGCGGGATCTCTCCGCCACGCGTCGGCGCTTGCGATCGCACCTCCTCCGCCCGGATGCAGCGGACATCGTGGACGTCGGCGATTGCCCGCAGCTCAGGCATTCCGATGCGGCACTCGGCAATGGCGAAGGTACAGCGCGGCTCGAAGGCACAGCCGGAGGGGCGGTTCCCGGGTGAGGGTGCATGGCCGGCAATGCCGACCAGCTCGCGGCCGCCGGTCAGATGCGGGATAGCCACGATCAGCCGCTGGGTGTAGGGATGGCTCGATCCCTGGAACATCTCGGAAGCCGGCCCGAGCTCGATGATCCGCCCCGCGTACATCACGGCGACGCGCGAGGCGAGCGTCCCGACGACGGCGAGGTCGTGGCTGACATAGAGCGCGGCGACGCCATGCGCGGTGGCGAGGTCGCGCACGGTGTCGAGCACATGGGCCTGGGTCGTGACGTCGAGGCCTGTGGTTGGCTCGTCGAGCACGATGACGCGCGGCCGGCAGGCGAAGGCGATCGCGAGCCCGATGCGCTGCTGCTGCCCGCCGGAGAGTTCATGCGGATAGTTGCGAAGGAAGCGGCCGGTGTCGGGGAGTGCCACTTCGCGCATCATCTCTGCGATGCGGGTGCGGCGTTCCTCCGCGCTCTTGCCGTAGTTGTGTGCTTCGAGGACCTCGCGCAGCTGCGTGCCGATCCGCAGCGCCGGGTTGAGGGCGGATGCCGGGTCCTGCGGCACGTAGCTGATGACCCGGCCGCGAAGCCGCTGGCGTTCAGCCTGGCTCAGCTCGAGAACGCTAATGTCGCCGATACGGACCGAGCCGCCCCTGATTTCGGCGCCACGCCGGGCATGGCCGAGTAACGCCAGCCCGACGGTGGTCTTCCCGGATCCCGACTCGCCAACGAGACCGAGCACCTCCCCCGGTGCGATGCTGAAGGAGAGATCGTTGACGATGTCCAAGTTCGAGCCCTGGATGCCAATGTGGAGGCGATCGACGACGATGGTGGGCTTGACCACGTCAGCCCGCTCCCCGCGACCGATCGATGCCCGCGGCGGCGCGCGCGATGCCGTCGCCGACCAGGCCCGTGCCCATCGTGAGCAGCGCAATCGCCGCCACCGGGAGGACGACGCCCCACGGTTGGACGGTGAGGGCAATGCGGTTTTCATTGATCATCAGGCCCCAGTCGGGGGCGCCGGGGTTGGTTGTAAATCCAAGAAACGCGAGCGCCGCAATGACGCCGATGGCGTAGGTCAGGCGCAGGCTCGCTTCGACGAGGAGCGGGCTGAGGATGTTAGGGAAGATTTCACTGAGCATGATTCGCGCCCTTGGGACCCCGATCGCTTCCGCAGCCGCCACGAAGTCCCGTTCGACTACCGGCTGCGCCGCACCCCGAGTCACGCGGGCGACGCGCGGCATCGTGGTCAGGCCCACGGCGAGGATGATGGTCAGCGGGTTGGGGCCGACGGTCGCAATGGCGACGAGCGCGAGCATGATCTGCGGGAAGGCGAGGATGACGTCCATGATCCGCATCAAGATGTCGTCGAGGACATTGCGCGAGTACGCGGAGACCAGCCCGACCGATATGCCCAGGATCAGCCCGAGCGCCGTCGAGACGGCCGCCAGCACGAGAATCGTCAGGCCGCCGCTGAGGAACCGGCTCCAGACGTCCTGACCGATGTGATCGGTGCCAAATAGCGCCCCCGGGACCGACGTGCTGCTGGGCGTTCCGACGAACGCGCTCGGATCGTGCGGGGCCAACCGGGGGCCTATCAGGGCGATCGCCAGGATAAACAGAGCTAGTCCCAGGCCAATTTGTGTGCGCCGGAGGCGCAGCGCCCTGCGTAAGAGCGAACCGACCGGCTTTGGAGCCCCGAGAATCTCGGGGGTCAGGACCTGGCTGACGACGGCCATCGCTACAACCTCGTCCTGAGTCGTGGGGTGACGACAATCGTCCCGATATCCGCGAGCAGGTTCAGAACGACGTAGAGCGCAGCGATGGCCATCGCCAGGGCCTGGACGACCGGGATGTCGTGGTCGGCCACTGCGTTGCGCAGGGCACCACCGATACCGGCGAAGTTGAAAATGTACTCGACGACGATCACGCCGCCGGCAAGGTATGCCAGGTTGATGGCAATGACCTGGAACGTCGGTCCCAGCGCGTTCGGGAGCGCGTGGCGGCGGAGCACCAGCCGCTCAGGCAGGCCCTTGAGGCGCGCCATTTCGACGTAGTCACTCTCGAGGACCTCGACCATTGAGGCGCGCATGATGCGCGCCACGTAAGGCGTCACGGCGAGCACCAGGGTCACGATCGGAAGAATCAACCCGAGAGGTTGGTCCCACGGGCGACCGCCGGGTGGAATCACGATGACCGCCGGGAGCACCGGAAAGACCGTGGTCGCAAAGAGGACCACGAGCACGAGACCAACGACGAATTCGGGGAGGGCCGCCAGCACGAGCGTGAACAGCCCCGTGATGACGTCGAACGGTCGGTCGCGCCAGAGCGCGGCGTAGGCGCCGAGGACGATCGAGAGGGGAATCGAAATTAACCCAGCGCAGAGAAGGAGAAAGCCGGTATTGACGAACCGGTCGCTGAGGTACTTGGTCACGGGCTCCTGGGCGGAGAACGACCGTCCGGCGTCGCCGTGAAGTAGCCCGACCGCCCAGGTCAGATACTGCGTCACGACCGGCCGGTTGAGGTGAAGCTGTTCTCGCAAGTTGGCCAAGCTGGTCGGCGTCGCGCTTCGACCGAGGATGGCGCGTGCCGGGTCGCCGGGCAGTGCCTGGGTCGCGGCAAAAACCACGATCGAGACGAGTAACAGGACCAGCAGTCCCTGAAGGATGCGGCGCAGGAGGAACATGCGGATGCCGCCGCTGCGTCCCGGCCCGGTCGGGCCCCCCGGCCGTTCCAGCATGGCTGGTCCGGCCAGGGGCTCGACTTGGAGTGTGGCGCTAGGCGAACCAGATGCTCCGGAAGCCATGTCCGAAGGAATCGAGGTTGAGCGTCGCTTTGCTCCCGCTGTTGAAACCGGCGACTTTCGTGCTGTAGGCATCGACCAGGTTGTTGAACATCGGGATGATGTAGCCCCCCTGGTCGTACTCGAGCTTCTGCATCTGGTGGATGATGTCGGCGCGCTTGCCGGCATCCGGTTCGGCGAGTGCTTGCTTGTAGAGGCCGATGTAGTTCGAGCTCGACGGCGGCCAGTGGCACTCGTTGTAGGGTGCCGTCGGGATGCTGCCGTTGGCCACCTGGGGAAGATAGTTGCGGGTTCCCCAGAAGTCGACTGAGAACGCGAGCTTCAGGT
Source organism: Candidatus Dormiibacterota bacterium (assembly GCA_036513555.1). Taxonomy (GTDB): domain Bacteria; phylum Chloroflexota; class Dormibacteria; order CF-121; family CF-121; genus CF-13. The sequence continues at coordinate 20,396 of DATBYU010000112.1, forward strand.
ACTGGTCGCCGTAATAGTTGGGATCGTTTTTCACGTTGACAGTCACGCCGGCCGCCTTCGCCTGGGTGGCGAAAATGTTGGCTGAGTCGACCATGCCGGCCGCGCCGTCCGTCGTGTGCAGGTCGATCGTCAGGTTCTCCTTGCCCGCCTTTTTCAGCAGCGACTTGGCCTGCGCGATGTCCTGATGCCGCTGCGGCAGGGACGAATCGTAGGCCGGATCGAACGGCGAGTAGAGGTCGTTCGCGACCCGGCCGTGCCCGGAGAACACCTGCTGGAGCATGGCATTCCGATCGACGACCAGGCGAAGTGCCTGGCGGACGTTGTTGTCGTCGAAGGGCGGCATGTCAATCGCCATGCAGAGTGGGCGCCAGTCGGCGCCCTGGCCTTCGAGAGTGGCCAGGCCGCTGTGACCCTTGACGACGTTGATCTGCGCGGCAGGGACGTCGGTCATGGCATCGATCTGCCCAGAAAGCAGCGCGTTCACCTGGGCGGCCACGTCAGGGAAGTCGATGATGGTCACCTGGTCGAAGTAAGGTAGGCCGCTGCGCCAATAGTTCGGGTTACGAACGTGGACACTCTGCTGACCTGGTGTGAAGCTCTGCACCTTGTATGGCCCCGTGCCGATCTGCGTTCCGGCCCGCGTATAGCCGACGGGGACAACCCCGTTGTAGTACTGGCCCAGCTGGTCTCCGATGGTCGAGTCGGGAGTTTTCAAGTTGAGCCGGACCGTCAGGTTGTCCACCTTCGTGATGTTGTTGGGATCGACCGATCCCAGCCCGGCTCCGCCGAAGAGCCCTTCCTTCGAGGTGAGGATCCGCTTGAGCGAGTAGACGACGTCGTCGGCGGTCAGCGGCTTCCCATCGTGGAACGTGATGCCCGATTTGAGCTTGATGGTCCATTTATCCGGTGCATCCTGCGTCACAGACTCGGCAAGCCCGGTCGTCTGCAGCTTGTAGTCCTTGTCATATTCGAGCAGCGTCTCGAAGCCGGCCACTAATCGGGCCTGGTCCGGCTTGGTGATAATCGTCTGTCCGTCGATCAGATCTTTGGCACCACCGCCTGTAACCCCAAGGCGGAAGGTGCCGCCACGCTTTGGGCTGCCCCCGGTGCTCGTGGTCGGGGTGGTCGTGCCGCACGCGGCCAGCGGGCCGGCCAGCATGACACCCCCAGCCAACACCCCGGCGTTGATCAGCAGACGGCGGCGCGTGAGCGTATTCGCGATCAGGTCCCCAGGTCGTTCAACCGGCGTATCTGCCATCGACTTCCTCCTCCTCGACGGGTTTACGACGTCTCCCCAAAAAACGACTTAGTCGGCGACCGCGGGTTCTTCCTCCGGGTTGTCCGCGCGGTTCCCGGCGAGGAGCCGCGCCGAAAGACGCAAATGTTCAGCCACCAGCTCTGGGGTGTTCGGGTCACGCCGGCGCAGCGCGTCGACCAGTTGCTCGTGGTCCTTGGCATACGTGCGCCACGGATACGGCGGATGCCGCCGCAGCAGCATCCTGGTCTCGTCGGCGAAGGTCTCGTGCGCCCGCGTCAGGCGCTCGCTTCCGGCCAGCCGGACGAGTTCGTGGTGAAAACGCAGGTCGGCGGCGATCGTCTCCTCGGTCGGCCGCTTCCGGCGCGCCTCGCGGGTTTGCATGGTGGCGAGCGCCGCATCGAGCGCCGCCAGGTCGAGCGGCTCGGCCCGACCGATCAGCGTCCTGGCTGCCCAGACTTCGATCGCCTCTCGGGCGACGTAGACGTCCAGGCGGTCCTCCAGCATCTGGGCCTTGACGAAGGCGCCATAGTGCAGTCGGTACTCGACGAGGCCTTCCTGGACGAGCTGCCGGATCGCCTCCCGCACCGTACCGCGGCTGGTACCCAGCATGTCGACCAGGCGCGACTCCCGAAGCTGCTCCCCAGGTGGGATCCTCCCCTCGACGATCGCCTCGCGGATGATGCGGCGGACGGTTTCAGTGGCGGAGTGGCCCTCGAAGCGGGGCAGGGACCAGACGGACGCCGGGGGTTGGCGCGCAGCCACCGGGACCATGGTCGGATTGTAGGACGATGTGCCGCAGAGTCAATAACCAAAAATTTCCCTCACCCGCTTGCGGGGGAGGGTCAGGGTGGGGGCCTGACGACCAGCCCCTTTGGCTCCCGTCCCTCCAACACCGCCCGAACTGACAGGGTCGCCTGGCGCGCCACCTCCTCCTCGGCGGTCGGGCTGTACCAGGCGGAATGCGGCGTGACGATCAGGCGCGGATGCGACGGGGCCGGATGTTGCCGGGTCGGCGGCTCGACCGCGAGAACGTCCAGCGCGGCACCGGCGAGCTGGCCGCTGTCGAGCGCCGCGAGCATGGCGTCCAGGTCGACCAGCGGGCCGCGGGCCGCATTGATGAGGTACGACCCGCGCGCCATCAGCGCGAGTTGGCGTGCCCCGATCAGATGTTCGTTCTCCTTCGTCAGCGGGACATGAAGCGTCACGGCGCCACAACCGCGAAGCAGGTCCTCGAGCGATGCCGTCGTGACCCCAGCCGCCGCAATCTGAGAGTCGGCTACGAGCGGGTCGTGGGCCCAGGTCTTAATCCCGAGCGCCCGGGCCCGCCGGGCGACGGCCCGACCGATCCGGCCAAAGCCGACGATGCCAACGCGCGTATCCGACAGCCGAGGAAGCGGTCCCGCGGCGTGATCGTCCCAGTCTCCAGCGCGCACGGTGCGGTCTAGGGCCACGACGCCGCGGAGCAGCGCCAGCAGCAGCGCGATCGTGGTATCCGCCACTTCCTCGACGCAGTACTCCGGAACGTTGCATACCCAGATCCCTCTTCGCGCCGCCGCCTCGGTATCGATGTTGTCGAAACCGGTCGTGGCAGTGGCGATCACACGCAGAGCGGGCAGTCGAGCCATGTCGGCCTCGGTCACCGCCTGCCAGACCAGCAGTCCGGTGACATCGTTTCCGGACCATGGCCGCGACCGCTGCTCGACCTCTACAGGCAAGCCAGCGAGCAGGTCTCGGACCACGCGAACAGCAAAGATGGGCGCCTCCACCAGTACCCGTGGGCCGTCAGCCGTCATGGCGTGGGCGCCGCGGAAGCGAGCAAACCACGAAAGATGACGGCCGCCGGCCCATCGACGTCAAGCGCCCAGGCAAGATCGGGCGCCAACCTGTCCGCACGAGTCAGCCGGGCCGGAATTCCGCAGGCACCGCAGAGCGCCAGGAAGTCGGGCTGTGCCAGGTCAACCGCGTGCGTGCGCTGGTAGGCATCCCGCTGATATTCGCGCAGGATGCCGTAGCCGCCGTCATCGATCAAGAGGAGCTTGGCGTCGAGCCCGTGCTGTCGGGCCGTCAGCATCTCAACGGCGCCATACATGAAGCCGCCATCGCCGACGACAGCGAGCGCCGCCGTCTGCGGGAGCGCCGCCTTGGCGCCGAGCGCCGCCGGCCAGGCGTAGCCAAGCGTCCCCGAGCCGAGCGGGTAGAGAAACCGCCGGGGCGTAAGCGCCTGAAAGTGTGCGGCCGCCCAGTAGCCGAGGACCGTCATGTCCCAGATGTGCACTGCATCGCGTGGAAGCACCGACCGGATGGCGGCCAGGAATCCACGCTCGAGATCGCGGGGCTGCGCGTCGAGCCCACGGTCGATCCGGTCGCGCACGGCGCTGGCGCGCTTGCGTCCGACCTCTGGTGGCTCTTTCCCGGGCGCTGGTAATCGCTCGAGCAGCCGCGTCAGCGTCGCGGCCGCATCGCCGACCAGTGCCAGCGCCGGGTAGGTTGCACCGATCCGCGTCGGGTCTGCGTCGATCTGGATGAGCCGCCCGCGAAACTGCAGCCGGTATTGGGCCGTCGTCTCCGCACCAAGCTCGGTGCCGACGCAGAGCACGACGTCGGCGTCGGCCAGTAGCTCCTGGAACGCTCGGTCGTCCGGCGAGGATCCCACCGCCAGCGCGTGGTCCTCGGGAATGGCGCCCTTTCCCATATAAGTCGTAGCGACCGGCGCGTCGAGCCGCTCCGCCAGTTCGATCAGCGCATCCCAACCGCCGGACCGCAACACGCCGCCGCCCGCCCAGATCACGGGACGCGCGGCCGCTGCCAATAGGCGCGCCGCCTCGGCGAGTGACCCGGCCGGCGCGGCGGCCGGCCGCGGGGGTTGCGCGTCGAGCCTGTCAACCCGTGGGATCTTGGGCTCGTCGAGCAGCAGGTCGACCGGGACCTCGACGTACGTGGGTCCGCTCGGCGGGGTCAGCGCCTGACCCCACGCTTCTGCCATCAAATCCGGGAGTTGTTCGAGGCGTTCGGCCCGGTTCGCCCACTTCACGATCGGGCTGAACGATGCCAGCTGGTCATGCAGCTCGTGCAGGTAGCCGCGTCGCTTGCCGATCATGTCACCGGGAATCTGACTGGCGATGGCGACGACCGGTACGTGCGCGCTGGCCGCTTCCATGATGGCCGTCAGTGCATTGAGCGCACCTGGGCCGGTCGAGAGAAGCAAGGGCGCGGGTCGCCCACTGACACGGGCGTATCCGTCTGCCGCGAAGCCCGCGTTCAGCTCGGTGCGGAAGTTGAGGGTGCGCAGGCGGCTCGAACGCAGCGCGTCCCACATCGGCAGCGCATGGATGCCGGGCAACCCGAAGGCGACGTCCGCACCGAGCGCCTCCAGGCACTCGATAACGACGTGCCCGCCAATCCGGGTCTTGAGCCCTGACGCCACTGGCCCTACATTATTGCTGTGCCAAAGCAGCCGAACGTCGTCATGATCGTTGCCGACACCTTCCGGCGCGATCACCTCGGTGCCTCCGGCAACACCGCCATCCGCACCCCGCACCTCGACCGTTTGGCCGCGAGCTCAATCGTTTTCGACCAGCACCGCATTTCGTCGTTCCCCACCATGCCGGCACGCGCCGATTTCCTGACCGGGCGTTTCTCCTTCACGTTCATGGGGTGGGAGCCGTTGCCGCCGGAGCTCGACACCCTGCCGGCGATGCTGTCCCGAGCGGGCTATCTGACGATGGGCGTCGTCGACACGCCCTTCTTCATCAGGGATGGCTACGGCTATGACCGCGGATTCGACGACTTCATCTGGATCCGCGGCCAGGGTGATGACACTCGCCCCGCGGAGCGTGCCGATGCCCGGGCCCTGTGGCGCGGTGAAAGCGATCGGCTGGTGGCACGCACCATGACGGCCGCTGATAGCTGGCTGGAGCGGCATCACGACAAGCCGTTCTTCCTCTATGTCGACACCTGGGACCCGCACGAACCGTGGGACCCACCCGACTACTACAGCAAGCTCTACCGGCCGGATTTTCAGGGGCCGGCGCTCTATCCGGCTTACGCAAAATGGAAGGATGCTGGCCTGACCAGGGACCAGGTCGACATCGCCCACGCCGCGTACTGCGGCAAGGTCACTATGGTGGACCGCTGGATCGGCATGCTGCTCAACAAGCTCGAGGTGCTCGGCATTGCCGACAATACGATCGTCGTCTTCACCTCCGACCACGGCCACTACTTCGGCGAGCACGGGTATTTCGGCAAGGCGGAGTGGATCCACGACCCCGGCGCGGTTCTCTCGAACGACGCCGAGGTGCCAACCTGGTTCTCGAAGTCCTGGCTCTTAACGATCGGCTGGTCGCCCCTTTACCAGGAGCTCTATCGGGTGCCTTTCATCCTCCGCGTACCGGGTGCGCAGCCGGGCCGGCGACAGGCGCTGACGACGGCGCCCGATATCCCGGCGACCATTCTCGACCTCGCGGGCGTGGACCATCCATCACAGGTCCGGGGGCGGTCGGTCCGCAAGGTTGTGACCGGTGGCGAGCAGGAGCACCGTCCCTTCGTCGTGAGCTCGTGGCCGCTCTATTTCGCGAAAGGCGAACTCACCAGTGCCGTCGACTCCCGTAAGCGACGCATCGCCAGCCACATGCCGGTCACCGTCTCGAACCGTCGCTGGTCCCTGATCATGGGCGGACCGTCGGAAGCCCCCGAACTTTACGACCTGGAGAAGGATCCGACCGAGTCGACCAACGTCTGGGATGAAAACGTGACCGAAGGCGCTGCACTGTTCCGGGAGGCGCTTGACTTCCTGCGGTCGCAGAAGACATCGGAAAAATACCTCGAGCCGCGGGAGGAGTCGCTCAAGCGGTTCGCTCCCGCGCCAGCGTCTCCCTCGAGAGACTAACCACAAGCAGCGCGACTAGGCACGGCACTCCGGTAATCGCAAACGCGGCACTGAAGCCGAAGGCCCCGGCAGTCAGACCTGCGACGAGCGGTCCCAGCGTAAAGCCCACATCCACGCCGAACCGGAAGATGGCGATGCCTCGCGCCGATTCCTTCAAGGGAAGGACATCGGCCAGCATGGCGCCGGGCGGGACGCCGGAGAAGGCGGACGCCATGCCCAGAATCGCCAGGAGGACCGCAAAGACCACCACGGTCGTGGCCCAGCCAAGGCTGACCGTCGCGATCGCTAGCAGGGCGAATGCGGGGATGAGGACGTACCGACGGCCCCGTGTGTCCGCCCAGCTCCCCGCAGGGTAGTAGGCGAGAAACTCGACCGCCAGCGCGATCGCGTAAAGGATGCCGATGCCGAGGGTGCCCAGGTGAAGCCGGTCTCGAGCAAACAAGGGCACCAGCGTGTTGAAGACCGCACCGAAGGCCCAGAGGTTGGCCAGCGCCGCCACCACGGCGGCCGCGAACCCGGGTATGCGCAGCATGGCCAGGATTGACGCAGGCTTCGATGCGACGGTGGCCGTGGGCACTACCGGCTCCGGCTCGCGGAGCAGGCGCATCATGACGATCGCGAGAGCAGCGGCGATGCCGGCCAGAAAGAAGAGCGGCGCGGCCAGACCCAACCGGCTCGCCACCAGGCCGCCTATGAATCCACCGGCGACGACGCCCCCGTTGAACGCGCCATAGAAGAGACTGAGCGCGCGCGCCATCCGAGACCTCTCCACGCCTCGGATCAGGGCGTTGTACATCGCGGCGAAGACGGTGCCCGCTCCAGCGCCGGCCGAGGCCCAGCAGATGACCGCGACCCAGAAGCTCGGGCTGAGCCCGGTGAGTAGCGCGCCCAGGGCGAGAAGGAGCAGGCCGGACCCGGCTGAACGACGAACACCGAGACGATTGACAACGGCGCTGGCCGTAAGGTCGGACAAGAGCCGGGCAAAGTAGAAGGCGCCCACGAGCAGCCCCGCCTGCCCGTAGTCGACGCCGAACGACCGGGCAAACAGCGGAAGAATCGGCAGGACGATTCCGGTACCAAGATTGAGGAAGAGGGCGAGCGCGATGACCGAGGCCACGCCTCGGTCGGACAGGATGGCGCGGACGGCACCCCTCTCCTTCCCCGCGCGTGCTAGCACGCAGGCAGCTTAGCTAGCTCCGGTACACAAGCAGCGGGACGATTTGCTCGGCCGGCGTCAATGAGCCATGGTGGCCGTTGAGGCGGGCCTGCGCCGGGTCGACGTCCCGCTGAACGATCCCCACCCGGCCGTAGGCGGCGGCCACCACGTCGCCGATTCGTTCGCGAGCCTGGTCGCTGACCCGCGGGCCGAAGATTCCGGTCGCGATCGCCTCGTCGCGGGTCCACAGCCACATGCGGTCCCCCAGGATCGAGCGCCAGGCGCTCACCACGTCGCCGGCCGCGCCTGGCGCCGTCCGGAGATAGCGGGCGCGGGCTTCACCGGCCATTAAGGTCACGCCGGCGGCGAGGTCCGGATGGTCGGCGAGATCGAGCCGTTCGTTGGGCCGCAGGTCAACCATCCCGTGATCGCCGGTGACCACGAGCACGGTGTCACCTGGCAGCTGCTCGGCGAGGATTCGAACCGCGCGGTCGACCTCAATCAACTCATCCCGCCAGGCCTGTGAGGCGACCCCCTCGACGTGGCCGGCGGCGTCAAGCCGTGGGTGGTAGCCGTAGACCATGGCGGGCCGGGCGTCGAGCCGTCGCAGCGCCGCCTGCTGGATCGCCTCGAGCGATACCGCGGTGTGGAACCGCTGCCCGCGGCTGATCGCCCGGCTCAAGCCGGAAGCCTGGTGAAAGGCTGGGCCGAGATAGTGGATCGGCACACCCGCCGCCGCGGCCCGCTCGGGCAGCGTCGGCACCGGCTGGAACGCTTCCGGCACCACCTCCTCCCGCAGATCGACCCGGGGACCTAGTCCGTAGAGCGACCAGGTCAGCGTATTGAAGGCCCGGTCGTAGCCGGGAAGGGCCATGGTGTAGCCGACCAGACCGTGCTCGCCCGGTGGCAGGCTGGTGGCCAGCGAGCTCAGGCTGGCGGCCGTCGTCGCCGGAAAGCCGGCGGTCAGGGGGTCGCTGGCGATCGACGTCAGGAAGGGTGCGGACTTCCGGTTTTCGCGGAGGAGCTCCCAGCCAAGACCGTCGACCAGCAGGAGGCACACGCGAGACACCGGCTCGATCGCAAGCGAATTCGCAAAACCGGCGATTCCGACGGCGCTCAACAGTGACGGCAACAGCTCGCCGAGCGAACGACTCCCGTACCGCGGTAGCCCAGGCGCGGGAGCATCTGGGCGCATCGGAGGGCTCAACTTACGGGCTCCCAGGTGATTGGTAAGCTAGACCGATCTTGGTCACCGGGGGTACCACGATATGTTTGACTTTCACAGAGCTGTTTTGTATACAGTAGGTAGTGCCCAAAACTAACCAGCCGCGGCGCCCCGAGCATCGTACCGGCGGGGGCCAGACCGCTTCTTCGGGCACGAACGGGTCGCGCGCCGACGGCCATGATCGGCGACAGGCACCCGGCATCTCGCCGGATGATGCCGAGCTGATCCTGTCCGTTCTGCGGGAGCTGAAAAAGGGCAACTTCTCCGTTCGCATGCCACTGACGACGAACGGAACCTACGGCAAGATCGCGGCCGAGATCAACGGCATCATCGAGCTCAATGAGCGCAACGCCAAGAACCTGTCGGGGGTGGCCCGCGTCATCGGTGCGGTGGCCGAGGGCGATCTCTTCCAGACCATGGACATGGAGCTGGACGGCCGCCCGCTCGAGGGCCAGTTTCTCCGGACGGCCCGCACCGTCAACGCGATGGTCCACCAGCTCCGGTCTTTCACCTCCGAGGTCACCCGGGTCGCTGAAGAGGTCGGGACCGAGGGCAAGCTCGGTGGCCAGGCCCAGGTCAAGGGCGCTGCTGGTGTGTGGAAGGACCTGACCGACAACGTCAACCTGATGGCGGCCAACCTGACCGCCCAGGTGCGTAATATCGCCGACGTCACGACCGCTGTCGCCAACGGCGACCTGTCGAAAAAGATCACGGTCGACGTCCGCGGCGAGATCCTCGAGCTGAAGAACACCATCAACGTCATGGTCGACCAGCTGAACGCCTTCGCCTCGGAAGTCACCCGCGTGGCCCGCGAGGTCGGTACCGAAGGCAAGCTGGGTGGCCAGGCGCAGGTCCGTGGCATCGGTGGCGTCTGGAAAGACCTCACGGACAACGTCAACTTCATGGCGAGCAACCTCACCGCCCAGGTGCGCAATATCGCCGACGTGACGACGGCGGTCCAGAAAGGCGACCTGTCCAAGAAGATCACGGTCGAAGTTCAGGGCGAGATCCTCGAACTGAAGAACACCATCAACGTCATGGTCGACCAGCTCAACGCCTTTGCCCGAGAGGTCACCCGCGTGGCGCGCGAGGTCGGTACCGAGGGCAAGCTGGGCGGCCAGGCGGAGGTGCAAGGCGTCGCAGGTGTCTGGAAGGATCTCACCGACAACGTTAACTACATGGCCGGCAACCTCACGGCCCAGGTGCGCAACATCGCCGAAGTCACCACCGCCGTCGCCGAGGGTGACCTCTCGAAGAAGATCACCGTTGACGTCCGCGGGGAAATCCTCCAGCTGAAAAACACCATCAACTCGATGGTGGATCAGCTGAACGCCTTCGCCGGCGAGGTGACGCGCGTCGCGCGCGAGGTCGGTACCGAGGGCCGGCTCGGCGGCCAGGCGAGCGTCCCCGGCGCATCCGGGACGTGGAAGGACCTGACACTGCAGGTCAACCAGCTCGCCGCCAACCTCACGACCCAGGTCCGCAACATCGCCGAGGTCACCACCGCGGTGCAGCGAGGCGACCTGTCCAAGAAGATCACGGTCGAAGTCCAGGGCGAGATTCTGGAACTCAAGAACACCATCAACGTCATGGTCGATCAGCTCAACGCCTTCGCCGGCGAGGTCACCCGCGTGGCGCGCGAAGTCGGCACCGAGGGCCGCCTGGGCGGCCAGGCCCACGTCCCCGGTGCGTCAGGGACCTGGAAAGACCTCACCGACAACGTCAACTCGATGGCCGGCAACCTGACCGCCCAGGTGCGCAATATCGCCCAGGTGACGACCGCCGTCGCCCGCGGCGACCTGTCGAAAAAGATCACGGTCGACGTCCAGGGCGAAATCCTGGAGCTGAAGGACACGATCAACGTCATGGTCGATCAGCTCAACGCCTTTGCGTCGGAAGTCACCCGCGTCGCCCGCGAGGTCGGTACCGAGGGTCGGTTGGGCGGCCAGGCCCAGGTCCGCGGGGTGGTCGGCATCTGGAAGGACCTCACCGACAACGTCAACTTCATGGCCGGCAATCTGACGGCGCACGTGCGCAACATCGCCGAGGTGACGACCGCGGTGGCCAATGGCGACCTGTCGAAGAAGATCACGGTCGACGTCCGCGGCGAGATCCTTGACCTGAAGAACACCATCAACGGCATGGTCGACCAACTCAACGCTTTCGCCGGCGAGGTCACTCGCGTGGCGCGCGAGGTCGGCACTGAAGGCCGACTGGGCGGCCAGGCCTACGTGCTGGGCACCTCCGGCACCTGGAAAGACCTGACCGACAACGTCAACCAGCTCGCCGCCAACCTGACGACCCAGGTCCGCAACATCGCCGAGGTCACGACCGCAGTGCAAAAAGGCGACCTGTCAAAGAAGATCACGGTCGAGGTCAAGGGCGAGGTCCTCGAGCTCAAGAACACGATCAACGTCATGGTCGACCAGCTGAACGCCTTCGCCTCGGAAGTCACGCGCGTCGCCCGCGAGGTCGGTACCGAAGGCAAGCTGGGCGGCCAGGCGCAGGTCAAAGGCGTGGCGGGGACCTGGAAAGATCTGACTGACAGCGTGAACTTGATGGCCGGTAACCTCACCGACCAGGTGCGTGGCATCGCCCGCGTCGTGACCGCCGTCGCGAACGGCGACCTGCGCCGCAAGGTGGTCTTCGAAGCCAAGGGCGAAATCGCGGCCCTCGCCGACACCATCAACGAAATGACCGACACCCTGGCGACCTTTGCCGAGCAGGTCACCACGGTGGCCCGAAAAGTCGGTGTCGAAGGCGAGCTCGGCGGCCAGGCGAGCGTCCCGGGCGCTGCGGGCACCTGGAAGGACCTGACCGACAACGTGAACCAGCTGGCTGCCAACCTGACCGGCCAGGTCCGGGCGATCGCCGAGGTGACGACCGCGGTTACCGAAGGCGATCTCACCCGGTCGATCCGGGTCGAGGCGAGCGGTGAGGTGGCCCTGCTGAGCGGCAAGATCAACGAGATGATCCGCAACCTCAAAGAGACCACCCAGAAAAACATGGAGCAGGACTGGCTCAAGACCAACATCGCCAAGCACACCCGGATGCTGCAGGGCCAGCGCGACCTGCGCACCGTCGCGGACCTGATCCTCACGGAGATCGCTCC
>DATBYU010000113.1:0-3841 GCA_036513555.1 Candidatus Dormiibacterota bacterium
GTGATCACGCACGGCCTGCCCAAAGCCGCGGCTATGGACGCCGTTCGCCGTCAATGGGTGGCCTGCGCCGAAGCGGGGGCGACGCCCGCGGTGGTCGCGGTCTTCGAGGGCGCGCTCCGGGTCGGTCTCTCGCTCGACGACTGTGCCGCGCTGGCGGCGCGCCGCGACGCCGTCAAGGTCTCACCCTGGAACCTCGCAGCCGCTATGACCAATCCTGGTTTTGGCGGCACGACGGTCGCGGCCACCGTTACGGCCGCCGCACTGGCAGGGATCCGGGTGGTGAGCACCGGGGGCATTGGCGGCGTCCACCCGGGGCGTGACGGCCAGGACGTCTCGGCAGACCTGACGGAGTTGAGCCGGCGCGCGGTGTGCGTTGTCTGTGCCGGCCCCAAGTCGACGCTCGACGCGGGAGCCACGCTTGAGCGCCTCGAGACACTTGGGGTCCCGGTCATCGGCTGGCAGTCGTCATTGCTGGCCGGGTTCCTGGCAACCTCCGCCGGCCTTCGCCTGCCGGTCCGCGCCGACAGGCTTGACGAGCTGGCATCGATCCTCGGGGCGCACTGGGAGATGGCCGGCGCCGGCGCCGTCGTGAGCCAGCCGCTCCCCGCTGACCTCGCGATCCCAATTGCAGAGCTGGGCGCGGACGAGTCGGCGCCGGTTCGGGGCCCGGATCGGACGCCGGCGGAGCTAAGCCGCCTCCAGGCTCGACTCGGGGATCGGGTGATTCAGGCCAACGTGGCCCTGCTCGAACGCAACGCCGCACTCGCCGGGGGGCTGGCGGCCGCGCTTACCCGCCTTCGGGTAGGAGCCCCCAGCCGTGGCTGATCTGCCGCCGACCGAGGAGCAGCTCCGCCGGCTAAAGAACACCGTGATGGGCGCCGGCTATCGCCTCTCGGAGCTGGCCCGGTTGGGCGAGCTGCACGCGGGTGCCGCCACGGAACTCGCCTCGATCAGCCGCGATCTGAACGAGGCGGTCGGCCGGTTAGAGCGGCTGCTGGCCGCCCTCCAGCGTGATCGGTAGTGGCTCGGGCTTGAGCGCGCGGTAGACGGCCGCCGCCGCGCCGATCGCCACGATCAAGCAGGCCGCCGCGGCGGTGAAGAGGGCAATGACGATCAACGACGCCGTGTTGTGGCCGGCCGTGAGATAGAGGCCCGCGGCCAGCGTCCAAAAGCCGGTCAGCGATAAAGCCAGGCGGACCCACGCCGGGGCCGCCTTCCGGTACCGCTCGTGCGTCCCGAGTTGCATTGGAAGCCGCTCGGACCAATCCGGTCGGAACGCCCACGCGGCCGCCAGCGCCCCCCAGGATGCGGCGTTGACCAGGGCAAAAAGGGTGAGGAACCCACGCAGCAGATCCATCAGCAAAATAACGGCGCCGACTCCCCTTCCCTACGGCCGGTCGAGCACGGCGCGGAGCCGGTCGGCCGATTCCTCCGCCAGCGTGTCGTTGATGAAGACGCCGGCGCCCGATTCCGAGCCCGCCAGGTACTTGAGCTTCTCTCGCTCGCGCAGGATCGGATAAAACTCGACGTGCAGGTGCGCCTGCTCGGTGGCCTCCGCCGGCGACTGGTGCATCGCCATCATGTAGGGCATCGGAACCTCGAAAAGGCGGTCGTAGGCTCGGGTAATCCGCTGCATTGCGACGAGCAGTGCCACCCGCCCTGCGGGCGAGAAATCGGGGAGCGCCGCTCGATGCGTCCGCGGGGCGACGTGGACCTCGTAAGGCCAGCGGGCGTATGCGGGAACGTAGGCCAAAAGTCCGCCCTCGTTGATCAGAACACGATGCCGTCCTTTCAGCTCGTCGGCGACCAGCTCGCACTGCAGGCACGCACTGGTGCGCCGTGCCAGCTCGCTCGCGGCCACCGGTGGGATGAACGGGAAGGCGTAAATCTGCCCGTGCGGGTGATGCAGCGTGACCCCGACCTGCTCGCCACGGTTCTCGAAAATGTAGACGTACTTGATGCCGCGGCGGGCACTGAGCTCCCGGTAGCGATCGGTCCAGACTTCCGCCAATCGCTCCAGCCGCGCGGCCGGCAACGTCGCGAACGATCCCTCGTGCTCGTCGGTATAGACCACCACTTCGCAGGATCCGCCCGCCGGCGGCCAGGGCACCATCGCTGGAAACCGGTTCTCGAAGACGGCAGCCTCGTAGCCGGCCGCGGGAATCTCGGTCGAGTGCCCCGGTTGCGAGGGGCAGAGCGGGCAGTCAGCGCGATCAGGTAAAAATGTGCGCGCCTGGCGCGACGCCGCGACCAGCACCCACTCGCGACGCAAAGGGTTCCAACGTCGCTCGTACACGCCATTCGGCATCGCCGGTGCCCGGTAGCCCGCGGGGGCGGGAGCGAAGTCGCCGTAGAGGTGGACGCGCCGGCCGTCCGGTTGGACGATGTCGGTGCGAACCGCGCGCGGCATCGCGCCAAATGATAGGGCGAGCGCTCGCCTTTCCCCCAAAAGTACGGGTCGCCGGATCTGACTGGGTGATGTCGAAAACGCCGGCGCGCCGCATGCTCGATCTACCTCTCATCTGGCAAGGAGTAGTTCATGGCAGACAATCTGGCGGTGGCCGACAAGTTGGCGGTGATGGCAAGCTCACCTGCGGACTATCAGCGTCTCGGACTATCGCCCACCTCGATCGCGCCCTGGGAGGATGGTGCACGCACCGACGACTCGGCGGGTACCTATGAATGGTGGTACTTCGACGCGCACCTGGCCGATGGGGCGAAGCTGGTGGTGACGTTCATGAACAAGGACATCGCGACCCCGCAAAAGCCGTTATCCCCACTGCTTCGGCTCAATCTCGATCTTCCCGATGGGCGACACTTCGAGAAGCTCGTGCACTATCCGCCAGGCGAATGGTCGGCGGCCAAAGACCATGCCGATGTGCGCCTCGGCGACAACCGGTTCACCGGCGACTTGCACCGCTATCGGATCCAGGCGACCGCGGAGGAGATCTCGGTCGATGTCACCTTGACCGGTCAGGTTCCCCCATGGCGCCCGTCGACCGGATACATGCTGTTCGGCGCGGATCGCTCCCAAGAATTCGCCTGGCTTCCCTCCGTGCCCGAGGGCGCGGTGACCGTCACCTACTCCGTCGCTGGCGAGCACCACGAGACGACGGGGATCGGCTACCACGACCACAACTGGGGCAACGTCGGTCTGATGAAAGTGGTGCATGACTGGTACTGGGCTCGCGGTCAGGCCGGACCGTATTCGGTGATCGCCTCGTATATCACCTCCGCGAAAAAGTACGGCTTCGAGCCGCTCCCGATCTTCATGCTCGCCCGTGACAACGTCCTCGTCGGCGACGACCCCGCCAAGGTCACCTTCGAACGGGAAGGCGTCTACACCGATCCGAAGACCGGCAAGCCGGTGGCAGTGACGACGCGCTACACCTACCGCGACGGCGAGGACCGATACGTGGTGTCGTTTACCCGCACCCACGACCTGTCGGTAAACCGGATGATCGACACCATCGAGGGCGTCAAACGGATCGCGGCCAGGCTGGCGCAGTTCGACGGCGCCTACCTGCGATTCGTCGGTGACCTCGAGATCTCACGATATCGCGGGGTTGAGCTGGTCGAGACCTACAAGGACGACGCGATCTGGGAACTGATGTACTTCGGGCACGCCCGCGACGAGTAGAAGAAATGCGCCCAGGAGGATTTGAACCCCCGCACCCGGGTCCGTAGCCCGGTGCTCTATCCAGGCTGAGCTATGGGCGCATCGCGGAGAGGCCCTATTGTAGATCGAACGTCGTAAGCGTCGTGTAGCGCGGCGGTCCGCCGCCGAGCTGGCTCCGCATCAGCCGCACCGTATTGACGGGAACCTCGCCGAAGCCCGCCG
>DATBYU010000114.1:0-49788 GCA_036513555.1 Candidatus Dormiibacterota bacterium
CCTGGTGCTGCAGACGCTGCGGGCCTCCGATGAAACGAAGAACACACCGGTCGTCGTGATGTCGAACTTCAGCGAGCCGACGCTGATCAAGCGCGCGATCCAGCTCGGGGCCCTGGAGTACGTCATCAAAACGCAGGTGGAGGGTGGCGCGCTACTCAACGCGATGCCGCGTTGGATGAACCGCGAGAAGGCGTTCGCCGCCGCTTAGTTCCGGACGCGAAGCGTCGCGATCCCCCAGGCCGGCAACGAGATCGTGACCACCCCGGCGGCGACGGCGAGCGACGCCCGAGGAGCGCCGGCGAGCGTCATGGCCGTGACCTCGGCAGGTTG
Source organism: Candidatus Dormiibacterota bacterium (assembly GCA_036513555.1). GTDB lineage: Bacteria > Chloroflexota > Dormibacteria > CF-121 > CF-121 > CF-13. The sequence goes on from DATBYU010000114.1 coordinate 331, forward strand.
TGGTTGGAGATCGATGGTCGCCTCGTGCGGAGCGTCCGAAGCATTGAGGACTCGTAGGTCGTACCCCTGCCGGTGCGGTAGCAAAGCGGTCATCTGGATGCTATCCGGGGTCAACTCGATGCGGGGGGCAGGGGTGGTGACGGTCGGGCCGCGTCCGGGAACCAGGGGCGTGAGGGTCGACTCGGCCATCCGCCAGACACCCCCACGTTCCCAATCGCCCTTATGGAAGTACAGGCTGTAGCGAAGCCGGTGCCCGCCCATCACCTGCGCGCCGGGCGTTTCCATTTCGGGACCCGCGTGTCCGGTGCGGGTGGTCAAGTCGTCCCGCGACAGCCAGCCGACCGAGCGCAGCAGGGTCAGCGCCAGCTCCTGTGGGTTCCCAGGTAGCACCTCGTACTCGTGCAGGCCGTCGGCGATCAACGCCAGTCCCGTTCGTCCATCGCTGAGATCAACGAACGACCACATGGGGTAAGTAGGCAGCTCGACTTCCGCGGCGCCGGGATCGCGTCGAGCGCCGATGACGGGGCGGCGCGTGACGTGAAAGGGCGTGTCGGCGGCGGACTCGCTGACGAGAAACGGCATCGGGAAGTGGACTCGGAGCCGATGGTCCGGCGTCCGGTTGATGACCTCCGTCTCGATGTCGAGCCGCGGCGTATCGGCCTCGAGTGAGAGGGTCAGATGAATCGGCAGCATGGTTTCGCGAGCGCTGCGCGACGCGCGGTCCGGACCCAATCCCTCGAAGACGGCAAGGTCGAAGCGCGCTTCCAGCCTGGCACGCAGCGGACCGGTTTCGGCCACGGTGCTGCTGAAGTTGCGGACCGGATCGGGGGGCTGGGAATTCAGCGAAGGCGGAGAGAAGTTGTACTCGTCGCCGGCGTCGCCCTCGTCCACGAGTCGGTGCAGTCCCTCGTAACGCATTCCGGTCTGCCGGTCCACGATGGTGAGGGTCCCGTCCCGTAGAAGCTCGCAGCTGAGGCGCGCGTTCTCCAGCCGGCGGCCATCGGCGGTCACCGGAACCTGCGGACGTGCCGTGATCAGCCTGGCGACCGAACCGCCCGCGATTTCGGGAGTAAGGACCAGCGATCCGTCGACTTCCACCAGCCCGTGCCGGGGAAAGAGGCTGGGATTCCAGACCTGGTCCGCGCCGGCGAGGCGGGTCAGACCGCGCTCGACGACGGCCTCCGCCATATGCAGCGCAGCGATGCTCCGCTGTCGCGAGGCCTCGGCGACGGCATCGATGCCTGAGCCACACGCCGTGTCGTGGGCGGCGTTTTGCAGCATCAGCGTCCAGGCCTGCTCGAGCACATCCTCCGCCTCGGTCCCGGTCAGCGCGGCGATCGGCTCCGCCAACCGTTCGAGCGTTCGGCTGGCCGCGAAATGACGCTGCTTGTCGGGCACACGCACGGAAAGCGTCCCCATCAGGACATTCGCCCGCGCCGAGGATCGCAATTCTCCTCGCCACCGCGGCCATCCCTCGGCGGGAAGGGTCGCCAGGTAGTCATCGAGGCGCGCGAGCCGAATAATGGTCCCGTTGAGCCGGCCACTGGCACTCCGGATGGCCTGGCTCAGGGCGGCCTGCGGCAGGACATGGTCGTTGCCGTTCATGAGCAACACGTTTGCCGTCGGACGAAACGGCTCGATCGCCTCCAACGCGGACGCGACCCGTGTCGCCAGGGCCGCCGGGTCGGTGGGCAGATCGACGCCCTGCGCGTAGGAATTCCCCATGTAGGCCGTCAGAATGCGGCTGCCATCCGGTGCTTCCCAGGAGAACGCCACGCGATCGATCTCGAGCGGGACTCCGCGCCAGACGGCGGCATAGCGAAAGCCGAGCTGGTGGTAGAGCTGCGGCATTTGCGCCGCGTGGCCAAAGGAGTCGGGCAGATACCCGACCCGCATCGAGCCGCCATGCGCCTCAGCCGCGGCAATCCCGCGCTGCAGGTCGCGGAGCAGCGTCTCGCCGCTGACAAGGAATTCATCAGGGAGCGTGTACCAGGGCCCCACCTGGATCTGGCCGCGACGAATCGCTCCCTCGAGGCGTTCTTTCGCCTGCGGACGGACCTCCAGATAATCGTCGATCACGACCGTCTGGCCGTCCATCAAGAATCGGAAATCGGGATCCGCATCGGTCAGCGCGAGCAGCTGGTCCCAGAGCTCGACCAGCTGGGCTCGGAACGTCTCAAAGGTCGCGTACCATTCGCGGTCCCAGTGGGTATGCGGAACGACGTAGACGGTGGTCGCGCCGCGCTCAGGCACAGCTAATTGTGCCTCGGGCCCCGCCGGCCCACGCGAGCCGCGCTTTAGTGCGATGCGAGCGTTTGAGGCGTTCCTTCCTTTGGAGCGATCAGCCGATCATGTGCCATTTTTCGGAGCCGATCACGTGGACCCAGGTCAGCCCGTTGTCAAGGTCGATCGGGTTGCCGGCGGCATCCAGGTAGACTGCCGGCACATTTGGATCCGGGTGATGCCAGGTGGCGTGGACCACGACGCCATCGACAAAAATGTCCGCCTTTCCGTCACCGGTGAGCTCGTAGGCCTCGGTGAAGTAGCCGTGGAAACTGTTCGCCGGGTTGGTGTCGAGATACGAATTGACGTATTGCACGATGACGGTCTTGGCATGCACGCGGCCCGTGCCGACGTTGTTGAAAGCCGCACCGTCCTGCGTTTTGAAGTACTGTTTCGATGCCGCGTCGTAGTGCCAGACGGCCCCGTGATCGGGCACATTGACCGTGGGTGCCGCATCGCCGGTAAAGGTCGCATCCGGATGCTTGGGAGCGATGTCATAGACCAGGGCGGGCAGGTTCTGCTGCGCGGTGAAGGCGGTTGCGTTGTTGCCATGCATCATCACGTTGTGGGGCGCGTAGCGGGTGTTGTTGTCGCGATAGAAGACGTTGCCCGCGCCGTGGCTGTAGTCGTTGACCAGGTTCGGATGCTGCCAGGTCAGCCCAAGGATGTAATCGTTGGCGCCTGAGCAGTAGATCATGCCCTTGAACATGATCACCAGGCGGATGGTGATCAGCCGGCAGCTGCGGACCGGCCCAACGAGGTCAGGAAGGGGATGCCAGTAAATGACGCTGAGTCGTGGGATCGACCCCTCGCTGATGTACTCGTAGACCATATCGGCTTGCTGCATCCCGGCCTGCGGACGGGCATCGATGCTGTTCTCGATCTGGATGATGGTCGGGGCCCCCGAGCCGATCCGGCCGGGGTCGCCCTGTGACGGCACTTCGATGACAGTGGTGAACGTCAGCTTCCAGTCGGCCGCCAGCGGGTCCTGCTTGCGGTTGACCGCAGTTTGCGGGATCGACAGCTGGTACTGGTGGCTGTGCCCGAGCTTGAGGCCCAGGCTTGCGCTCTTGCCGTCGCTCGCCCACGTAATGGGCTTGTCGTAGGGCTTGCCGTTCAGCGAGATCGCCGTTTTGGCGCCGTCCATCGGCTGGGAGAAATTGATCGTGACGTCGCCGGCCGGCTTCACCGCCTGCTGGCCGTCGACGACCGCCTTGCTGTTAACCATGACGGCAGCAATCGCCGGCGCGGGCTCGGTTTTGAAGCTGAACCCGTTGGTGACGCCACGCCCGGACGTGTTTTTCGCGTCCTTGATGCTGACGTGATACGCGGTGTTCGGCGCCATGTGCGGCCGAAACTGGAATTCCCTCGGGCTGACGGCCTTGAAGGCGACCAGCACCGAAGGGCTGAGGCTGAAGGCATGCTGCACGGAGTCGGCCTTCATGTCCTGGTTGAAGTGAAGGTCGATGGTGGCCGTTCGGGGAACCGCCTGGTCACCGTCGTTGACGTTAGCGCTGACCTCGAGCGGCGTGGTGATGATGCGAATCACGATGGCGGCCGCCACCACGAGGATGGCGACTGGGGCCAGCCACCAGCGTTCGCGAAGTGTTTGCGTCCAGGTCATTGATCACTCCCTATAACGTGAACCCAGGTCAGCCCGGTGTTCAAATCCACCGGGTTGCCGCCGGCATCGTAGTAGACAACGGGTAAGTCGGGATTGGGATGTTTCCACGTGACGTGGATCATGCCGCCGTCGGAGTAGATGTCGGCGTAACCGTCCCCGCCGAGCTCGTAGTACTCGGTGTTGTAGGTGTGATGTACGCCGGTGTTCGCGGGGTTGGTGTCGGGGCGTGAAATCACGCGCTCGATAATCAGGTTTTTGGCATGGACCTGGCCGGTGCCGACGTTGGTGAACGGCGCTCCGTCCTGCCACTTGAGGTACTCACGCGAGTTGGGATCATAACGCCAAACGGCCCCGTGCTGCGGGATCGTGACGCTGGTCGCCGGCGTGGCGCCCGGCAGCGGAACGTCCGGGTGGGCGGGTGCGATGTCGTAGTTAAGGGCGCCCAGGTTGGCCTGCGCGGTGTGGGCGGTGATCTTGTCGGGGCGGGCGATCACGTTGTGGGGGGCATAGCGATCCGCGGCCCGGTACATGTAGTCGTACATGTAGTTGTAGTCGTAGACCACGTTCGGCCATTTCCACACCTGGCCCAGGACGTAGTCGTTCGCGCCGGAGCAATAGATCATGCCGCGGTACATCTGCTCGAGCGCGACCGTAATCAGGCGGCAGCTTCGCACCGGGCCGAGCAGGCTCGACGGTGGATGCCAGTAGATGGCTGACAACCGCGGGATGCCAAACTCGCTGATGTACTCGTAGATCATGTCGGCCTGCTGCATGCCGGTCTGTGGCCGCACCGTCGGCTGTGAGCTGTTTTCTATCTGGATGATGATCGGAGCTCCCGAGGCCCCGATCCGCACCGTGGATCCCGCTGAAGGAACCTGAACCACAGTTGCAAAGCTCAGCGTCCAATCGGCGATCGCGAGATCGTGCCTGCGGTTTTCCGCGGTCTTTGGGACCAGCAGCGTGTGGGTACGGCTGTGGGTGAGTGTCAGGGCGAGCGTGGCGCTCTGGCCAGTCTTGTCCCAGGTGATGCCCTTGGCATCGAGCGCCGTTCCGTCGAGAAGGATGGGCGTGCGCAGGCTGTCCATCGGCTGGGAGAAGGTGAGCTTGAGGTTGCCTCGCAGCGGCACGGCTGGCTGGCCGTCGGTAAGCGCGCCGTCATTGAAGGTGGCGCTGGCGACTTTGGGCGCCGGCTCGGTATGGAACGCCATCGCATAATCCTGGCTCCCAAACCCGACGCTCTTGCGGGCGCCGATCACCTGGATGCGGTAAGCGGTATCGGGCTGCAACCAGGGATGGAACTCGAAGGTTCGGGGATTCTTGACCACGACGGTGAAAGGGGATAGTGGCGCGATGCGGAAGCCGTTCTCTACCGAGGCGACATCCATGTCCTGGTTGAATGCCAGGATGACGGCCGAGCTCCGGACGACGGCATGATCGCCGTCGGCAACGCTGGCGCTGACTGCCAGTGGCGCGGTGAGCGCGCGCAGCGCCAGCCCTGCGGCGGCCAGCAGGAGGACGATGGGGAAAATCCACCAGCGGCGACGCAGCGCCGCGGCAAGCCCGCTACCGCGGGTCGTGGTTTGACGCATCAAGGGATCCTCAGCAGGGTACTCCGACCGGCCGCACAGGCTATTTCAGGCACATGCCGCATTCAACTGCAACGGCTGTCCGGCTTATTGAGCGCCGTGCCTTACGGTTTTCTTGCCGGCTGGATCCCCCCCGCGTCTAGATTACGCCACCATTAGCCGGGGCAGGAGGAGTTGCTGGACATCGAAAAGGACGTCCAGAACCCGCACCGGGTCACGTGTGACGTTGCGGTTGAGCGCGCGCAGCAGTTTCCGGCTCAGCGGGCGCACGAACTGGGTGATCTCGTCCATCAGCGGTGCCGGCACGACACCCCGCCGATTCTCGATGATGTCTTCGACCGAGAGCAGAAAATCGTCAGCGCGGCGGACATCGGCGCGCCGCTTCAGCTCCTGGTTCCGCCGGTCGGCCGCCGCCTCGAACTCGCGATGAATCTCCTCGATGGCGTCGCTTAACATTGAATCGCTCCCTTCACTAACCCCGATTACACCCAATTCACCGACGCATGAAAATTGATACGCACACTGTTACATAGTCGGCACTAGCTGTCAAGCACTTTCGCAATAGCCGGCCCCGGTGTGGGAAGGCCGGCGTGTAAAGTCCTGAACTCAGGCAATCAGGCGATCAGGCCGTCTCCGGAGACTTCCTGTAGCGAGTCGAGCTCGCGGACCTGGTTGAGATCGAGGCCCTGGTCGCCAAGTCTCTGGATCAACTGGAGGACGTACTTGACGCCGGCCAGGTTCACGCCTTTCTGGCGGGTGAGAAACTGGATGACGCGCACGCGACGAATGTCGTCCTCGGAGTACCGGCGGCGGTTGGTCGCCGTCCGCTGCGGCTTGATAAGGCTCTCGCTCTCATAGATCATCAAGGTACGCGGATGGAGGTTCAGAATCTCGCTCGCAATACTGGGCGTGAAGACCGCCCGTCCAGGAGCGATCGCTGGCATTCGCTTCCGCTTTCCCATGTCCCTCACCCCTAAGACGGGACACCCATCCATCCCGCATGGCGGTAATTTTACAGCCACGATATCACATATTGGTCTGGGGCGCAACCTTGGCCGGAAGCTGAGAACTGGCCCGGGGGGGCCCGCGTAGAGTTAGAAGCAGGCCATGCTGGCGATCGAGCAATATACCCGCCGCCTCCTCAAGGACTTCCACCCCATCGTGGCGGCCAACCGTCCGCCGGTGGACGTGGCGCACGATCCGGCCGATCGAACGCGATTCGTTCGCGGCGCCGGCGGGCTGGTGACCGGCCTGTCGGGGCTGGCGCTGGCGACGGGAGCGGTGTGGGTCGCCTCCATTCGGGACGGGCTGGAAGGGGAACTCGAACTCGACGGCGGCGGCGAACCCATGATGGTCGAAACCACCGACGGCTCACGCTTCCAGGTGAGCTGGGTCAATGCCCCACGCCTGACCTACGACCTTTACTACAACACGATTGCCAACCCGCTGCTCTGGTTTGTTCAGCACTACCTCTGGAACCTGGCCGAGGCCCCCGTGCTCGACGACAGTACCCACCTCGCCTGGAACGAGGGGTACCGTCGGGTCAACCAGCTCTTCGCCCAACAGGTCATCCGTGAGGCACGCCGTGGCCGCAAGCGCCCGCTGGTCCTCTCGCACGATTACCACCTCTACCTGGTTCCCCGACTCGTCCGTCGCGAGCTTCCCGATGCGGTCCTTCAGCACTTCGTCCATATTCCGTGGCCGACTCCGCAGTACTGGAAAGTCTTGCCGAGCTACATGCGCGAGGAGATCATGGACGGCTTACTCGCAGCCGACATCATCGGTCTGCAGACCCACTCGGATGTGCGCAACTTCTTGCTGACCTGTGAGGAGAACATGGGGTTGCCCGTCGACTTTCGCCAGCAGACCGCCTTCTACCGCGGCCGCACCATCTGGGTCCGGCGCTACCCGATCTCGATTGATGTTCGGGAGTTCGAACGCACCGCAGCCAGTCCGGCCGTGGAGCGGGCAGAGCGTGAGATCTTGCGCTGGCGACCGGAGCAGCTGATCTACCGCGTCGACCGCATGGATCTCTCGAAGAACATCATCCGCGGCTTCTTCGGCTATGAGCGGCTCCTGCACGCGCATCCGGAGTGGCGGGGCCGCGTCGTCTTCTGGGCGCTCCTGCAGAAGACGCGGCAGGATGTCCCGCAGTATCGCGAGTATGCCCGGCAGGTGGTCCAGGTGGCCAGGGTGATCAATCAGAGGCTCGGGTCCGATTCATGGCAGCCGATTCGTCTCGAACTGCGCGACGACATGAATCGGGCGGTTGCGGGCTACAAGCAGTTCGACGTGCTGCTGGTGAATCCCATCTACGACGGCATGAACCTGGTTGCCAAGGAAGGAATCACGGTCAACCAACGGGGCGGCGCACTCGTCCTATCGGAGAATGCCGGGACCCACGAAGAGCTCGGAGAGTGGGCGATCACCATCAATCCCTTCGACGTCGACGCCACGGCGCAGGCGCTGCACCGCGCACTGCTGATGGACCCGGTCGAACGTCACGCGCGCGCCGAGAAGATGCGTGCGGTCGTGCAGCAGAACGATGTGGCTCGTTGGATCTCCGCGCAGTTGCAGGACATCCGCGATCTGGTGGAGCCCTCCGCCGCTCGCCGGTCCGAGGTCGGGCTCGACGAACCGCTGCCGCTCGAGCGTGAGGTTATCCGTTAGGCGTTTGCGCAGACGTCGAGCAGTTGGGTGAGGAGATGGGTCACGCCCGGCACCCCATCCACCATCAGGTCGCAGTCGACGAACAGGTCGTCCGCGACCTCAGCTGAGCGCACGCCCACGGCCACGGTTCTGCGGCCGGCCATGCCCTTGAGGGCAGAAAACGCACTGGCATCCGTGCGGTCGTCGCCGGCATAGACGAGGCCCGCCGGCTGCAGGGCGACCGCCAGCCGGCGCAGGACCTCGCCCTTGTCAATCTCGATCGGCGGTCGGAGCTCCCACAGCAGTCGTCCGGGTTGGAGCTGCAGTTGCTCGTGACGCGCGATCTGTTGCATGGCCGGCTGCAGCGCCGCTTCGGACGCGGATGGATCCGAGGCCTGCCGAAAATGGACGCTGATCGCCGCCCGCTTGCGTTCGATTACGATGCCGGCCGCGCGGGCCTGGGGAAGCGCCGCCACCGCATCGGCGGCGCGCCGCAGTCGTTTCAGATATGGCTGCGCCTCAGCAACGACGCGCGAGGCGCCATCCTGTCGCTCCTCTAGCCCGTGGTTACCAATGAAGAGGGCGTGAGGTAGCGGTAATCGGCTGACCAGGAAATCCGTGTCGCGGCCGCTGATGATGACGACCCGTTGCAGGCACTGGCTGAGCTCGCTGAGGAGCGTGACCGCGTGTGGATCGGGAGCCGCTTGCTCCGGGTCCGGCACGATGGGCGCCAGGGTCCCGTCGAAGTCGAGGCCGAGCAGGATGCGCGAGGCGGGAACGCCGAGGAGACGCTCGCGGAGTGAGGTCAGGCCCAGAGATGGCGGGCGCCGGCGAGCTCCGGAAACTCCGTCTCCGGGATCTGGAGCCGGCTCTGGACGGCCGCCTCCATCAGGGAGAAGATCACCTTGACGCCGGCGAGATTGATGCCGTGCACCGTGGTGAGCTCGCGGATCAGCCGGATCCGCTCGATGTCCCGGCGGGAGTAGCGGCGGCGCTGGGTCGGCGTCCGTTCAGGCGCGATCAGGTTCTCACTCTCGTAGACGAAGAGTGTCCGCGGCTCGATGTCGAACATATCGGAGACTTCGCTGGACTTATGCGGCATTGTCACGTGCTGCCCTCCAGGACCCGAGACTGCAAACCATTATAACCAACATATCAAAATTTGTTATAAACGGCGAAGCGAAGCCTCGTTTGTGTGTTTTGTGGCGTCACTGTGCGCAGCGTGACGGAGCACAAGAGGTCACCCATTGACTGTACGGTCGCGTATCACCTTAGCCGTGGGAACTCCCGCTTGAACGAAGGCGGGCTTGTCGCTACTGTCACGCCCGAACGGCACCTGTGCCGAGTTTTCGAGCATGTCGCGCATCTTACGGCAACTCACGGTGTTTGGAGGGAGGGTCGTGCTGGGTGTGATGCTTTTTGCACTCCTCACGCCCCCCTTTGGGCTGCGCGCCTATCTGGAGGCCCGCGCCCAGGATCAAGCGCAGGCGGCCCGCGTGGTCAGCAGCTTCGGGCGCCCGGTCGGCGCGATCCTCAAGCTGCCGGTCAGCGCGCGTGGGTTTGCGCAGACCCCACGCTCACCGCTCGACGGCATCCGCGGCAAGGGGTCCTGGCTCATGATCTTCGACGGCGATTGGAACGATCCGGATGCGGACCGCGCGGCGGCGATCGTCGATGCGGCCGTGCGGGCTGACCTCAGCCACCTCTACATCCGAATCGCCGATTCCAAGCACCATTTCTACGGCGCTCCGGCGCTGCAGGACCTGCTGCCGATCGCCCACGCGCACGGGCTGAGCATCATCGGTTGGATCGAGCCGATGCTCGACGACCCGACCGCCGACACCGCCGATGCGCTGGCGGCCGCCCAGTTCGAGGAACAGGGCCAGCGGCTCGACGGCCTGGCGCTCACCATCGAGGGCAACAGCACCTCGGACCCGAACGTCGGCCAGTACCTGTCGGGAATCCGCGGCGGCATCACCGGCATGAATGGGCTGGGCGACCGCTACCTGCTGATCGCCAGCACGTTGCCCACGCCTTATGACCACCCGGGCTATGCGTACGCCACCATGTCGCGTTACTGCCAGGTCTTTGCGCCGATGGTCTACTGGCGTGCCACCGGGCTCCCGCAGTACAGCGGCGCCGACGGGACGCGGGCCTATGTCGACCAGGTCTTTCAACAGTTCCGCGATCCCGGGGTCAATCCGTTCAAGCGTCCCCTGACGATCACCGCGCAAACCTACGACGCCGCACCCGAGTACGGCACGCCGGGGGCACCGCCCGCCGACGAGATCATCACCTCGATGAATGAGACCCGCGCCCAGGGCGGCATCAGCTGGTCCTATTACCGGCTGGCGAATGCCGACAATGGCGTCACCGGGGACGAGCAGCAAGCGATCACGGCTTACCCGTTCTGGCAGCGATACCGCGGAGGGGGGATCGCGGCCAAGGCATTGATCGCCCTACCTGACCAGCCAGTCGCCTATTAAGAGAAGAGGGGTTGAGGAACAAATGAAAACCTTTTTCCGCCGTCTTTCCATCCCGGCGGGCCTGCGCACAAAGCGCGTCGTGGTGCCCGCGCTCGCGCTGGTCGGGGTGCTCCTCCTCGGTGGGCTATGGTTCCTCGGACACTCCGGCACCAATTCCGTCTGGAATCAGCCCCAGACACCGATCAGCGACGTGCTCGACCGCGTCGATCGCGGTGACATCGTGGCTGCCACCATCAGCGGCCAGCGCATCCTGCTGACCGATACCGCCGGCCGGCAGTCGTGGACCATCGAAAAAGAGTCGTCGATGGGCACCACCGAGCAGTATCTGCGCAGTCACAACGTCAAGGTCGGCGTCCAATCGACGGACGATGTCTCCTTCACCTCGGTGCTGCCGAACCTGCTGGGCCTCCTGGTCCTGCTCGCGCTGCTGTTCATCATGTTGCGCCGTTCGAACCTGATGGGAAATCCGATGGGCGCGATGACCAAGCACCTGGCCGAAGCCAAGGTCGGTGACGGCGACCAGGTCACGTTCGACCAGGTGGTCGGTGTTGACGAGGCCAAGCACGAGTTGGAGGAAGTCGTCGAATTCCTCAAGGCACCCGGGAGTTTCGGCCAGCTCGGAGCGCGGATGCCGCGCGGGATCCTGTTGGTCGGTCCGCCTGGCACCGGCAAGACGCTGCTGTCGCGCGCCGTGGCGGGCGAGGCAAAAGTCCCCTACTTCTCTCTCAGCGGCTCCGACTTCGTCGAGATGTTCGTGGGCGTCGGCGCGGCGCGGGTGCGCGACCTCTTTAAGCATGCGAAGAAGAACGCGCCCTGTATCGTCTTTCTCGACGAGATCGACGCACTCGGCCGCAAACGGGGTGGCGCCCAGATCCGGACCAACGAAGAGCGCGAGCAGACGCTGAACCAGCTGCTGGTGGAGATGGACGGGTTCAACACCGATTGCGCGGTGGTCGTGATCGCGGCCACCAACCGGCCCGACGTCCTGGACCCGGCTTTGCTCCGCTCCGGCCGGTTCGACCGCCGCGTCGCGATCGACGCCCCGGACCTCAACGGCCGCCGCGCCATCCTGAACCTCTATGCGGCGCAGAAGCCGCTCGCCGACAACATCAACCTCGACATCGTGGCGCGGCAGACGCCGGGATTCACCGGGGCCGACCTGGCGAATCTCCTCAACGAGGCGGCGATCCTGGCGGCGCGCAACAAGAAGCTGGCGATCGGCAAGCAGGAGCTGGAAGAGGCCGGCCTGCGCGTGATGGCGGGCCCGGAAAAGCGCAGCCGGATGATCACACCGGAAGAGAAGGCGATCATCGCCTACCACGAGGTCGGACACGCCCTCGTCATGAAGTCGATTGCCAAGAGCGATCCGGTGCACAAAGTCTCGGTCGTCTCGAGGGGGCAGGCGCTCGGCGTCACCATCCAGTTGCCGTTGAAGGATCGCTACCTGACGTCGAAGTCGGAGTTGATCGCGCGCATGGCGGCCGCGATGGGCGGTCGAGCCGCTGAAGAGATCATCTTCGGGGACGTCACCACTGGCGCCAAGCAGGACATCGAGTACGCGACCAACGTTGCACGCCAGATGGTGTGTGAGTTCGGGATGAGTGAGCGGCTTGGGCTGGTGACCCTGCACCGCAAGGGCGATGGTGACAGTCTTTTCTTTTCCGAGTTAACCGCGGCCGACGTCGATGCCGAGGTCAAAGCGCTGACCGATGCGGCCTACCGCCAGGCGTATGAGATCTGCGAGTCACGACGTGCCACGCTCATCCGGATCGCCGATCACCTGCAACTGGTGGAGACGATGGATGGAGAGGAGCTCGATCGGTTGCTGCTCGAGGAGGCCGCCGCGCCGCCCGTCAGCGTGGGGCTACCCGAGATCGCGGAGTCAGCCGCCGCGCCCAGGATCGCAGCCGCTGAGGCGCATAACTGGGACGATGGCTCGAGCGATTCGGTGCACGAGAACGAGCCAGGGCCACCGATCGCGGCCAGCTAACGACGAACTAAATAATCTCCTCGTAGAGGTCGTAGACCTGCTTCAGGTCGTCGGGCGGTTTGATGCCGCCGCGCTTCAATGACTCCAGCAGCATGAGGATGTACTTGACGCCTGCGAGATTGACCCCTTTCTCCCGGGTCAATTGCTGGATCACCTGCAGCTTGCGCACGTTGCGCTGCGAGTAGCGGCGCCGGTTGGTCGCGGTGCGATAGGGCTCGATCAGCCCAAGGTCTTCGTACATCATCAGGGTTCGCGGGTGGGTCTCGAGGATCTCGGAGGCCACGCTGATCGTGTAGAGCGCCTTGTCGAGGTCGAAGGCTCCACCGATCCGTGGATCGCGGTTGGGGACCACCGTCTATTCCTTGACCCAATCCTGGACGCCGCGGCTCAAGCTGGCGGGCGTGGTCTCGGACTTGATCAGGTAGTCGAGGGCGCCGAGCTTCAGTCCGCGATCGACTAATTCCTTCTCGCCGTAGTTGGACAGGATGATGACCGGAATGTTCTTGGTGACTCCATCGGACCGAAGGTTCTCGAGAACGGCGAAACCGTCCATCTTCGGGAGTCGAATGTCGAGGAAGACGATGTCCGGGACCTGGTTTTTGGCGTGGTCGAGGCCCTCCTCGCCGGATTTCGCGACCGTGACCCGGTAGCCATCCAACTCCAGCTTGAGCTTGTACATCTCAGCCACCGCCGGATCATCTTCGATGAATAGGACGTTTACGTCCTCGTCGACGACTTCACTCATGTCCCCTCCTTAGGACGCCAGATCGCAAAACAGACATCATGCCTGTCATCTTTCCTCCCTTCCCATCGGTGGTTAGTATAAAACAACTTCACCCAATTTCCTGAATGGGCGACGTACCCAACCGAATGTCCGGCGCGCCCAAAGGCAAGTGATACGATGGCGTCGCGGTCCCCCGGAAGCACCGTGCTGCCGTGGAGGCGCGCGTTTTGCATGCGATATCTACGAGGTCTTCGGCACGGCGCGATCGCCGGGGCGATCCTGGGGCTGCTGTACGCGCCGGAATCGGGCGTGGCCATGCGGCGCCGGCTCTCGCGACTGCTGGGCCAGGCCCAGGCGATGATGGCCGGCGATGGCGGTGCGCCGGTGACCCCCGCGGCAACACCCCGGCGCCGAGCGGCAGGAGCAGGAGAAAGCAGGGCCAAGCGCCCGTAGGAGGACGAGGATGGATCAGACTGTGGAGAAGACGATCGACCGGTTGAGCGAGCTGCTCGACCGTGCCACCAAAACCGCTCAGGACCTCGAGGTGAAGGACCGCCTGACGGATGCCGTCTCGGCCTTGCGCCGGACCCGGATCACCCAGGACGACGATGCCGGCGTGGAGCGTTTTGTCACTGGACTCCTGCTCGGGGTCGCGGTCGGCTTTGGGCTTGCGCTGCTGCTCGCCCCCAAATCCGGCGAGGAGATGCGCGACGACTTGATGCAGCGCGGCATCGAGCTGCGCGACCGAGCCGGCGGGCTGGCGTCAAAGATGTCCTTCGGGGATGGCGAGCAGGGCCGCACCGAGAAAGCATCCAGCGACCAGCCGGGGATCGCCTAGTTCAGACTCGCGCTCGTTAGTTGTTTCCCTGGTTGTTGGGGGTCGGTGAGGGCGACGGCGTGGGTGGCGGCGCGGGTGGTGGTGGCGGCGGGTTGATGATGCAGTAGACGCCGTTGACCGTGATTTGCGAGTAGGTCAGCGTGTAGGGGTTGTAGTTCGCGGGGAGCTTGCACTGCGGCCAGGGCTGCGCGAGTGTGCCCGGCAGGCTCTCGGTACCGGGCAAGAAGTAATTCGCGCCCACGGCGTGAACGCTGGCCGGCACCGGGTACCACTCGTCGGGTTTCCCGGCAAGCGCCTGCATCATGAACTTGTGCCAGATGGGCGCAGCGCCAACGATGCCCGTCGAGTTGTGGCTGAGCGGCTTGTTGTCCGGGTTGCCGACCCACACCGCCGTCGCCAAGCTCGGCGTGAAGCCGATCGTCCAGTTGTCCTTGAAGTCGTTGGTGGTGCCGGTCTTTGCGGCGACCGTCCGGCCGGGCAGCGTGAGGTCGCCGTGGCAGCCGAATTCCAGGCAGCGGTTGCGGTCGTCCGACATGATCTGGGCGATGATGAACGCGACGTTCTCGTCTACGGCGCGGAACTCATTCTTCTTCGCGTCGTAGGTGAAGACGTCGCGACCTAGGCCATCTTTGATGTTGAGAATTGGCGCCTCGCGATGACGGACCCCGAGCGTCGCCAGCGTCGAGGCCGCCGTCGCCATGTCGGCGAGCCGCACCGGGTACGCGCCCAGGGTCAGGCTCATCCCGTAGTTGTCCGGGCTCTGGTCGACGCACGGGAGCGGACCCAAGCAGGTCAAGCCCATGCGGTGCGCCATGTCGACCACCGCCGGGATGCCGGTGCGCAGCTCCGTCTTCAGCGCCGGGATGTTCATCGAGTTGCCCATCGCCATCTTCAGCGGCAGCGTGCCGTGAAAGCGGCGATCGTAGTTTTGCGGGATGTACTTGCCGAAACCGGCCGGGTCGCCGCCGATGGGAAAGACCAGCGGCTCGTCCAGGATCGGACTGACCATGTTCACCTTGCGGCTTTCGATGGCGGCGGTGTAGGTGAAGATCTTGAAGCTCGAGCCCGGCGGGCGCGGCTGGTCGTAAGCGAAGTTGAACTGACCGCCTGGACGGTTGTAGTCGACGCCGCCAACCATGGCCAGCACCTCGCCGGTCTTCGGATCCATGCTCACTAGCGCTGCGTCGTGGAAGTTATAGAAGTTGCCCTTCTGGGCCACCTGGTCGTAGACGGTCTGCTCCGCGAGATGTTGCAGGTTGAGGTCGAGGCTGGTGTAGACGCGGTAACCTTTGCGATCGTCGGGTTTGATGTTGTAGGGGGGATTGGCGAGCGTCTTCAAGACGTAATCGACGAAGTAGGGCGCCTCGAACTTCGTGGTCGGTGGGAAGATCTGCAGTTTGACGGCATAAGCGGCTTCGGCCTGCGCCGCAGTGACGTACTTCTCGCCGACCATCGCGGCGAGCACCTGCGCCTGCCGCTGCTTGGCGGATTGCAGGTTCACCACCGGGTTGTACTGCGTCGGCGCCTGCGGGAGTCCGGCGAGCATGGCGGCCTGTGCCAGGGATAAGTCGTGCGCGTTGGTCTGGAAGTAGCTGCGTGCCGCCGCCTCGATACCGTACGTCTGACTGCCATAGAAGATGGTGTTGAGGTACATCTCGAGGATCTGGTTCTTGCTGTACTCACGGTTCAGCTCGATGGCCAGGATGGCTTCCTTGAGCTTGCGTTGGATGTCCGCTGGGGCATTCGAACCGATGTAGACCTGCTTGACCAGCTGCTGGCTGATGGTGCTGCCACCCTGCTTGACCGCGTGGTGCTGATAGTTCGCGATGGCGGCGCGAACGATGCCGCCGAGGTCGATGCCACTGTTCGAGTAAAACGTGCGGTCCTCGGTGGCGAGGGTCGCCTTCACCACCCAGGGCGAGATGTAATTGAGCGGCACCACGATGCGATGGTCGCCGGCCTTGCCGATGTCGGCGAGCAAGGTGCCATGGCGGTCGTAGATCAGGGTGTCCTGCTGCATCTTGTTGGAGGCCAGCCCGCTGACGGCCGGCAGGGTACCCACGGCCTGCGCCGTGATCGCCGGAATGCCGAGCAGAGGCAGCAGGAAGACGACCAGCAGGCCGAGGATCAGGACCCGCCGAAAGTCCGCACGGCTACGCCGGCGCCAGCGCTCGACGTTGCGCTGACTCCGTCGGCGGGTGGCGAGGCTTAGGCGCTCAGAAACCCGAAGATCCCTGAAAGGAGGAGCCACAGAGAGACGAGGATAACGGCTCCCCACCCCGCTCCGCTGGCGATGGTCCGAAGAGGTGACCGGCGCAGCCGCCGGATCTGGCGCCGACGAGCGTCGAGGGACGAGAGGCCGCTAGCAGTTACTGAGTGAGTCGCGTGCGGGATACTTATCAATTCAAGCCCCTAAAATCCTACTCTGTGGGTGAACTAAAAGCTGATGGAGCCAGTATAACGTAAGTAGGATTCGCTTGTGAGAGTCGAGTACGCGTTGCCATCGTCGACTGTCCAACGGGAGCCCGGGGCGGATGGTTACGCCGACGGTGAATGGGCGGATCCGCGTGATCGCGGCCCTATAATGGGGCCGCCTTGTCGCCTTCGGAAGCCACGCCCAAAGTCGGAACGGTATTCTGTCGCGAGTGCGGCAGGCCGATCGAGGCGGACGCCCGTTTTTGTCGATTCTGCGGGAAGTCCCAGGCCGACCCCGCGGCCGGCTCCGCCTCCACCGCCTCGCATTCTGGCTCGACTGGCCCGACCGGCGCCGGGCTTGAGCACTGGCTACGCGAGCTCTTTCCCCGCCACCATCTGCAAGACGAGTTCATGCACATCGGGACCATTGCCGCCTTCCTCATGGCGCTGATCGGGTTTGTGCTGGGTTTCTTCCTGGCCTACAGCTGGCTCGGCACGAACTTTCTGCTGGGGTCCGTCGCCCTGCTCCTTTTCCTCATTCTGCGAGAGTCGACGCTGAGTCACATTCGGGTCCGTGGAAGCGCACCAACACCGACCCCGACTGGCGGCCGGACCCACGCGGGTCGCCGACCCGCACCGACGCCCGGAGTCCCCGCCGAGGCCGCCAACGCCGAATCCTCGCCGCCCCCGACGCCGAAATAGAAAAGCCGGCCTGGCGGCAGGCCGGCTCCTCAGCTCTTAAGAGCTAGAGGTTCTTGTCGCCTTCGGTCGCTTCGCCCTCGAGTGGCTCACCATCCCGCATCTTGCGGGCCGCGCCTTCGACAGCGCCCTTCGCCTTCTGGCCTTTGCCTTCCCACTCCATTTTCTTGTCGCCGGCCAGCTTGCCGCCAGTATCCTTAGCCTCGCCCTCGACTTTGTCCCGCAACTCGCCCATCTGGCACCTCCGGTAATGTTTGACGCGATATCGCGCCTGTTATGAAGCATTATAACGTGCCACTAATGGTCGGGCTACAACTTGATGCCGGGGCTGGGGGTTTATTTGAGTTCACATGTATTTACGAATCCTCCCTTGAGCCCGCTCACGTTGCCACCTATACTGACCATCGCCTCGCTCGACGCGACATCAGGCGGTGGCGTTATGGTCTTCGATCGGAAACCGGTAAACATTTTTGGAGGGCCGCATGGCTATCGCCGTCAAGCGTGAAACCCGACGCGACACGAACATCTCCCTGGACAAACCGATTTACACCATCAGCGTGGCGTCTGAGATCTTGGAGACCCATCCGCGGACGCTGATGATGTACGAGCACCTCGGGCTGGTCGTGCCGAAGCGGACCTCGACCAACCGACGACGCTTCTCGCAGCGCGACGTCATGAAGCTCCAGACCATTCAGAAGCTGACCCGGCAGCACTCGGTCAACCTGGCCGGTGTCCGCTACATCCTCAAACTCCTCAAGCTGTTGCACGAACACCAGCTGCCGTCGCCAGTCGAGCTCCGCGACATCGACGTCGCGCAGCTGGACGTCTGAACACCGCGCGTCACTTACGCGGCGACTGACCGTAACCGTGCGATTTAGCCTGCGTAGTTTTTTTGCGGATTGTTATGCGCTCGCCATAGGCTTTGCCGACAGTCAGCCGTGGATACTTTCTGATGGCGTCCATGTTGACATGGCTCCAGGGCTTGCCTATAATTTCACGTAGTTCTCTTGCCCCCCTCTTCGGGCCCTCCCTTCGGAGGGCCTTAACTTTTCTGGGGCTGTTCGGAGGGACCCGCGTATGCCTTGTAGAGACTGCACCGTTTTGCTATCCATAAGTCCCGCGCGAATCACGGAGTTCGTCTATACTGCTTCGCGCCAAGAGGAGTGTTATGGAAAGTAAGACGCGCCGCAGCGCCGGCGCGAACCGCACGACCCAGGCCGACGAAGACCTGGTCGATGTCCTCCTGGTGGAAGACGATCCATCGGTGCTCGAGATGTACCGATTGAAGTTGGAGCTCGACGGTTATCGGGTCAACACCGCCCTCGACGGTGAGGAGGGCCTCAAGAAGGCCGGCGACCTCGCTCCCGACATCATCTTTCTCGATATCCGCCTGCCGAAAATGGACGGGCTGGAAGTCCTGAGGAAATTGCGCGCGCAGGAGAAGACCCGCGATATTCCGGTTATCATCCTCTCTAACTACGATGAAGAGGATCTGGTCGCGCGAGGGCTGCGCCTCGGGGCGCATGAGTACCTCATCAAGGCCCGCACGACGCCGACCAGCCTCTCGGAAGGTATCGAGGATTGGCTAAAGGAGTAACGCGCCGGGCGCCGACCGAAACGACTCTCTCCCTGGACAAACCTATCTACACCATTAGCGTGGCGTCCGAGATCCTCCAGACGCACCCGCGAACCCTGATGATGTACGAGCACCTTGGCCTGGTGATCCCCAAGCGCACGTCGACGAACCGCCGGCGCTTCTCGCAGCGGGACATCCGGAAGCTCCAGGCGATCCAGACCCTCACGCGCCAGCATGGGGTCAACCTCAACGGCGCGCGCTACGTCCTGCGGCTGTTGCGCATCCTTGTCGATAACGGCCTCCAAGCGCCACCCGAGTTGCGCGACCTCGACGTCAAAGAACTAGACGTCTAGCGCGCCGCGGCGGCGGCCTTACGGCCGTAACCCGTTACGCGCGAGCAACAGCTCGGCGGCGAATCGGTTCCCGAAATGTTGGCTTCGATCTGCGCCGATACCGTTAGCGACACGTATGAGCTTTCGGCCGGATAGCCCACTCAACCGGCTGGTCATTCTCTGGCCCGGCGTGCCGATCACGGCGTGCGCGCTGGGCTTCGTCCTCGCCGTGATCGAGATCTCCGAGACGCACAGCGGCTCATTCGCGGCGCTCGCGATCGCGATGGGATGCGGCCTCGCCTTTAGTCTGGGGCTGCTCTTCCATAGTTTCTTCATCGAGTGGATGGAGGTCATCGTGACTCGGGAGGGGATTGCACTCCGGCCGGTCGGGCATGCTTGGTTCAATCGCCAGCCGCGCCTGGTCCCCTGGGACCGGGTCCACGGGATGAACCAGGTCATTACCCGCGAGGGGGGACATCTCGAAATCGCGGCCGCCGGCCAGGTGCTGAAACTCAACCGGTCCCTGTTTCGGCAGGACACCTTCGAGAACCTGTGTGCCGCCGTCGCGCAGCGAACTCGTCAGTGGGGTCCGGCCGAGTACGATGACGAGCTCGCCGCCGCGGCCTGACGGGCGCGGCCGTTAGCTGCGGTAGTAGACCTGCGCCGAGTGTACGGCCTGACGGTAACTCCCGTAGCGGGCTTGCAGGGTGGTCCGATCCCCGAACCACGGATCATTGATATAGAGGATGTCGCCGCGGTGGCCGGTGATGACGACGAAGTGCATGCCACCGTAGAGTCGAACCTCAGCGACCACCAGACGTCCCGCGTCGAGCTGAGCCTCGACCAGCGATTGCGGTGGCAGATCCTCGATGTCCTGGTCGTCGGTGCGCAGCTGTGACACCATCCCGGGGACGTGGAGCCACTGCCAGCGGACCGAACCCTGCGTGACGGCGGTTGCCTGCCGCCAGAGCAGCAGGTCGTTCTCGATGTAGCCGCCGTGGGCAGTGAGCCACTGATTCAGCTGCGCGGGGTTTGTCGGATAGCCGTACGCCGACGCCACCATAGTGACCGCGGTCAAGGCACAGCCGGACGACCCGATGGTATCCACGCGATCGCTTCCGAGCGCCTGACGTGCCCACGGCAGCGACCGCTGGCTGATTGTCGGCACAGGCGGGCCGGCCAGGGCCCCGAGCCCTCCCAGCGACCAGAGCGTGAGCGCGAGGACGCTTGCCGCCGCCGCCCGGCGCCATCCCCTCATCACGGCGCCATCTTACGGTCGAGGATGGGGCAAGTCCAGTGCCGAGGCGGTTTGCTTTGGATTGTTACCGGCTGGTGACAGTCGCGCCTAGCGAAGCAGACTGGCCAGGTCACCATCGAAGCCGGCGAGAGCCAACCGGGCATCGAGCACGTCATCGGTCGTGATCGGCCCGCCGAGCTCATCGATCGGCTGATCGCGAACCTCGATCACGGGTACCTGGGCTTCGGTGTCGGCAGCGATTGCGACCGCGATCATCCGTGTGTCCTGGCAGTGCCCGCAAGTCACTTTGACCAGCGACTGCTCATCGGCATGCGCGACCATCTCGAGCTGGCAGTCGGCCAGACTTTCCCCACACTTGGGACATTGAAAACGGCCTGCCTGGCGGCGAAGAATATCCAGAAGATCCACGGTTTTTTCCTACCCGGAATCGTACCCTGCAAACCGGCAAAGCTGATAGCGCCAACTCGGGGTAAGGCGCTAACGGCTGGGGCTGAGTTGGTGCCACTTCGATCGTTTGCGGTGCCATCCACCTGCCGGCGATACTCGCGCGGGCATGCGCCTTCCGCTCGTCCTGGGCACCGGCGCGCTGATGACTGGGATGCTCCTCATGGGTGGCCTGGTCGTGACGGCATTGGACCCGATGCCGGTCGTCAACGTCGATGCCATGGAACTCGACGGGGCGTCAATGCTGTCGAGCCCGCTCCCCGAGGTGTCGCCGCGTCCGCAATTGGTCGTCAGGGTGAGCCGCCCGCTCCAGCCCGGCGACTGGCGGGTCGTCATGGACGGCCGAGCGGTCACCGTGTCCGTCACCACGACGGGGGCGCTGCTGCGCGTCGCCCTCCCGGGGCCCATGCCATTGGGCAGCCGTCACACGGTGCAGCTCGCCGCCGGCGCGATGCACATCAAGGCCGCCTTCAAGATCGTTCCACCGCTGACCGCGGTGGTGAACATGCATCTCTACCACCTCCAGGCGGACGCGCCGGCCAGTGTGGTCGCCACGATCCACTTTTCTCGGCCGGTGGCGGACCGCGCCCGGACCCAGGAACACGTTCGGATGACCGGCCACGCCACGATGAGCTGGCCCGACGCGCAGACGCTCCAGCTGGTCTCGACCGGTTTCGGGTTATCGGACCACGCCAGCGTCACGGTCGACGCCGGGATCCAGGCCGCAGATGGGACGTGGAGTCGCGAAGGTGCGAGTGCCGAACTCACCGTCCCTTCGACGCTGACCCGAGTACTGCCGGACCGGATGGTCCAGATGTACTACGTCAACACCGATGATGGCCGAGCGTCGCTCATGGCGCACCTGAACCAGATCGACGTGCTGAGTCCCGCCTGGTACGACGCGAACGCCGACGGGAGCATCACCGGCTACGCGCGACGGGACGTCATCGATGCCGCCCACGCCGGTGGGGTCGCGATCATTCCGCTGGTGGTCAACAAGGATGTCAATCCCGATGTCGGCCACGCCATCCTTTCGGATCCTGCTCGCCGCGCCGCCCTGGCGCGCAACCTTGTCAACGAGGCCAAGACCTTCGGCTACTCCGGCTTCCAGCTGGATTTCGAACAAATCGCATGGACGGATCGGGACCTGTTGACGGCGATGGTGCAGGACTGCGCCACCGCCTTCCATGCCGCCGGTCTGAACCTGTCGATTGCCGTCATTCCGCGCCTCCCCGGCGACGACGCGAGCAGCGGGACGCTGCTCGACTACTTCCACCAATGGTCGGGAGCCTACGACTTCGCCGCATTGGCGAAGGCGGCCGACTTTCTCTCCTTCATGACGTACGACGAGCACAACGGTGTTACGCCACCGGGTCCGGTCTCGGGCACTCCCTGGATGCGCCGTGCGCTTGAGTTCTCGATGCAGGGTGTCCCGCCGGAAAAGGCAACGATCGGCCTGCCGACCTACTACCATGATTGGACGGGTGTCGGGCGATTGACCTCGAGCTCCTACGCCGATGCCATGATCCTCGCCCAGGCTCATGGGGCCACGCCGGCCTTCGATGGTACCGAAGAGGAAATACACTTCGGCTACAACGCCTACGGCGTACATCACGAGCTCTGGATTCAGAGCACCGACACATTGCGACGCAAGCTGCCCCTGATGTACGAGTACGGGCTGAAGGGAATCAGTGTCTGGCGGCTGGGCTTCGAAGATCCTTCGTTTTGGACCTTGATCCCACCGCGGCGCTAGACGGAAAGAGCAGGTCGTACAGGTCTTGCTGGCGACGCCGGGCGCGTTCATAGATGGCGTGTACGCGGGTACGTGGACGGAAAATACGGCCGCGTGCCGGTGTCGTTGACCAGAATCGCGGCAGTTTGCCCAGGGCGTGGAGCACGAGCAGTGCAGCCCCGCGACTCGAGGCTTCCGGCTCCGGGGAGGTCATGACCCGCTGATTCAGCGCATCGGCCAGCATCTGGCTCCACGCTGGTGAGTGAACCAATTGGCCACCCGTCGCGATCACCGACTCCGGCCGAGTGACGACGCGCTGCATCGCCGAGGTCACCGTGACGAGTTGATACGTGATCGCTTCCATCGACGCCCTGAGCATCTGCGCCGGCTGCGTCCCAAGTGACAGGCCGGCGATCACGGCGCGCGCATCACCTCGCCAGTTGGGACTGCGCTCACCTGCCCAAAACGGCAGGATGGTCAGCCCGTGGCTATCAGGCTGAATCGCTGCGGCCGCTTGCTTGAGCGCTTTCTTGTTCCGCAGACCGAGGCCGTCGGTGAACCACCGCACCACGTTGCCACCCTCACTGAGCGCCCCGCCAAGCACGAATCGGTGCCGATCGAGGCGGTAGACGAACGTACCCCACGGCACGGTGATGCGATCGCGTTCCAGCACCACTCGCATCGCGCCCGACGTTCCGATGGTGGCGCACACCCAGCGCGGCCTCACGGCGCCGGCTCCCACATTCGCGAGGGCGCCGTCGCCGACCGGAAGATACCAGGGTATGTCGCGAAGCTCCGGCCAGCGTCGCGCGAAGGCGGGACGCAGCGAGTGAAGCGGCTGATCCCAGTCGGTGAGCCTCGATAGCTGCGTGTCCTCGATGCCCGACAGCTGCAACGCTTGCTTGTCCCACTGGCAGCGGTTGACATTCAGCAGGCCGGTGCCGGAAGCGATCGAGTAACTGACGGGGCTCTCTCCAAGGAGCTGCTGGTACAGATACTCGCCCAACGACACCCAGCGGACCGTGCGCCGGACGGCGGCGGGCCGCGTCGCCTGCAACCAACGCAACTTCGACGGCCAGTAGCTGGCGTGGAAAAAACATCCGGTGCGGGCGTGGTAGGCGCGTTCGTCGAAGCGGGTGCGTAAGGCGCGTGTCTCGAGCGTGCTCCGTGTGTCGCCCCAGGTGAGCAGCTCGGTGGTGGGGCGATCCGCGCGGTCGACTCCCATCAGGCTGTGCCAGTAGCAGGAGACACCGACGGCGAGGATTTCGACCTTCCCTTTGCGGGCGGCCATAAGCGCGCCATCGATGCTTTGCGCGATGAGCGCGACCAATTCGCTGGGGTCAGAGGAGACCTCACCCGGCTCTATCGTCCGGACTTTGTATGGCACATCGAACAGTGTCGAGGGCCGCATTCGTCCATGGATGTCGTAGACCACGGCACGAACAGAGGACGTTCCGATGTCGAGGGCTAGGACGCCCTGCTTATGAGGCTTCGCCACCGTTCAATTCTGGCCGACTCCGGGGGGTTAGTTCAGCCAGTAGCCAACCCGAGGCCCAAAGACGTCGGAATGGAGCTTGAGCGCCTCGATCACGGCCACGCCATCGAAGGCGCGGACGTCGTAGGCGCATATCGTGACCACGGGAAATCGTTTGAAGACCGCATCGACTTGCCGCTCCACGACCAGGTGCTCGGCCACCGATCCCAGGGTTTGGACATCGGCCAGCACCTCCGCCAGGATACGGATTGGCCCCGGGCGTTTGCGGGAGGCTTCCATGAGGAGCTGCTCGAAGCGGGCCACCTGCTCCGTGGCTGAACCGGGGACTTCCGGATAGACCGTCAGCAAACCGATGCGCATCGCCTCCGTGGCGTCGACGCCCTCGTTCCGGAGCGCGGCGAAATACTGTTCGCGCACATCAGGCGTGGCCCGGAGCACGACCGTTTGACCCGCCAGCAAGCCGTCGCGCATCATCGGAAGGCCGAGGCGGAGCCGGCCGGCATCGGTGGTGTAAAAGGCGGCAAGGTGGTCCCCCAGCGAGACGACGACATCCTGGATGACCATGGTCGACGGCGGGCTGGTGTCCGCGGTGGCCGTGCCCTGGCCGGGACCCGCCTCCATGAAAGACGTCAGGTCTTCTTCGCGCAGGCGGCGGGCACGGCGGCGACCGACACGCCTCGCCGGTAGCAGGCCGCTATCCGTCCAGCGTCGAATCGAGGCCTCGCTGACCTTCAAAAAGGTCGCGGCTTCACGCGTCGTTAGAAGCCGCTCGCGGGCGACCGGTATCTCTTTACGGTTAGCAGCGCTCATCGGTAGTACCGCGGACCAAGTCTCAGGTTCCTCGCCGAGTCAGAGAGCCGGATTTCTGCGCGCACTTACTGTAAAGGACAACGTTGGCGGTCCGCAAACGTGAACGGTCAGCTAGGCGATTCCCGCCCCCGCCAGGTCGGGCCGCCGCCCAGGCTCGCCAACTCGAGCATGATCTGGCCCTGGGCTTCCAGAAGCTGGCCTTGCGCGATCGTGATCTCGTGCCCTGGCACGTCGGCGACGCCCTGAACAGTGCCATCGTGCGCCCGTGCGAGATCCGCGATCAAGGCGCTGACGCCAGCTGGCAGCGTGGAAGCGCCCTCCAGCCGCATGAATTCGAGATCGTTGAGGACAAGGTCCAGCACTTGCAGGCGCAACTGGGCGAGGCGGCGCGGCACGAGCTGCGCGCTCGACCTCGCGTACTCGATCTCGCTCATGCCGCCTGCACCAGGCGCCGTTCGTCGCGGGAGCCGGTGGAGTCGAGCCCCGTCCAGGGCTGGCCCACCGATGTTGGAGTGCCGTCGCGTCGGCGGCCGACATAGCGTGGGCCGGCGATCCATTCGTCGTTCTGTTCTTGCAGGATCACGCCGCATAGCCGCAGAAGCGAAAGTCGGTAGGGGAAGATGCCGATCATCCGGCAGTGCCGCTGGATCTCAGTACGCGCGTGGGCCAGGCAGCGTGCGGAATTGACGCGGCGACGGTGGGGTGGGGGCAAATCGTAGAAGGCGAGAATCGACTCTTCCCCATCGCGTAGGTGATTGACGAGGGTTGGGTTGGGGGGAAAGCCGTTCGGAATGCCTCGCAGCAGCGACTGGGCGGCAACCCGATCGTCCTGCACGAAGACGGCCCGCAGCTGCGTCGCGAGGCCGGGGCGATCGGATTCGGGCACGACATCGAGCAGATCAGGGATCAGCCCGGAGCGCGAGCGCTGGAAGCTGGCCGCGGGAAACGTTTGCGCGATCGCCAACGCGATGCCCGGATGCGCCTCCGCCGTAACCAGGCGAACGCCATAGACGCCTCGGTCTCGCAGCCCGCTGAGCAGCCGTAGCCAAGCCGCGGGTTCCTCCGCTTCGTCGACCTCGAGCGCAAGGACCTCCCGGTTCCCGGTCGCGGCGACGCCGACCGCAACCATCGCCGACATGCTCGCCAGCCGGCCGTGTTGCCGCACGCTCTGGGTGATCGCGTCGATGATGATGTACGGGTAGGCGCCCGACACCGGGCGCGTGCGGAATATCTGTAATTGCCGGTCGAGCTCGTGGCCCGCACGAACCACGTCATCATCGCTGACCCCGTCGACGCCCACGAGGCGTGCCATGGCTTCCACGTGACGGGTGGCGGCGCCGCTGACATACGCGTCGCGGATGGCCGCCAGCAGCGCCCAATCATGGCGGCGCCGGGGCTGCAGCAATCGGAGCAGGTGTTCCGTGCCAGGTCGCGGCAACACCGGTCCGCGGCGGGCAAATCGCTGCGCGGGTACCGCCCAGTGGTAATCCGATTGCTCTTGGAAGTGTTACAGCCGGCCGAAAGCCGAGGACCCCTCGTCCATCCCGGAGATAGCTGTTTTCATGGCCCGATGCTATGGCCGGCGCGTCGGGGTGTCGCCTCGTGCTGGTAGGGATGGCCGGCCCGCAGATGCAGGGGTTGGCGCGTGGGTGCGATGCGGGAGCCATCATTTGCAGGCAGACTTGCGCTCGGTGCGCGCCTAAGGTCGTACGGATGGTAGGAGACCGGCGGCCAACGATAGAAGGCGACACGATGAGGCCCCACCCCCACTCCCCCTCGTCGCTCGTCGCCGAGTCGTGCGGCCGCCGGTCACGACTCACCGCTAGGCATCAGTGGGCGTCACCCAGCCGCAGCGCCTTCAGGCGCTGATCGTTACACTCGCGCTCGCAAGGAGCCCGGGCACCTCTCGTTGCCCAGAGTGACCGCAAGGGAGTCCATGCCGCAACCGATTCGCGTGCTGCTCGTCGAAGACCATCGGCTCGTCGCCGAAGGGATCGAGGCCTTGCTCAACCGAGAAAGTGACATCACGGTGGTGGGCGTGGCCGGCTCCGTAAAGGACGCGGTCACCATGTCCGATGCGGGTGCGCCTGATGTCGTCGTCATGGACTTTCGCCTTCCGGACGGGACAGGAGCGCAGGCAGGCGAGCGGATACGTAACCAGCGGCCGCGGCCGCGCCTGGTGTTCGTCAGCGGCGATGAAAGCGAGGACGCGCTGCTGTCCGCCGTTCGCGTTGGTGCGTGCGGATTCTTGCCGAAGTCGCGAGCCTCGGCGGATGTGGTGGCGGCTGTCCGAAAGGCTGCCGAAGGGGAAATGTTGATTCCGGCGGCCCAATTGGCCGGACTGCTGACCCGCGTCCACCAACGCGCACGCGAAGAGCAGGATCGCACCCAGCTGCGGTCACAGTTCACGCCACGCGAGCATGAGGTGCTCCTGCTGATGGCGCAGGGGCTCGACAACAAGGCCATCGCCCGTGAGCTCGGCCTCACGCTCAACACCGTGCGCAGCTATGTCCAGGACATCCTGGAAAAGCTCGACGCCCACTCGAAGCTCGAGGCGGTGGCTGCGGCCGCGCGCTACGACCTGCTGGTCGCCTAACTCGCTAAACCAGGCCGTGCTCGACAGCGTAACGAGTCGCTGCGCTACGAGAGCCGACGCCGATCTTGCCGAAGATCGAGCGCAAATGTGCGTCGATGGTGCGCGAGCTGAGGCCGAGCCGTTCGGCAATTTCTCGGTTGGTCAAGCCAGCGGAGACTAGCTTCAGGACATGCACCTCGCGGGATGTCAGATTATCCGGATACGTCTCGCCCAAAACCACGCCTCGCCACCGATGCTGCATTGTGCTATACGGTGCTAAGCATAACGGTCACGGACGCTCCGAGTCATTGGCGTATTCAGGCTGATGCCCAGCGACTAAGCCAGGCCGTGCTCGATCGCGAAGCGGGTCGCGGCGCTCCGATGAGAGACGCCCAACTTACGAAAGATCTCCCGAAGATGGGCGTGCACCGTGCGACGGCTTAGAAAAAGCTCATCCGCGATCTGGGCATCGGTCCACCCGCGGGCCAGCAAACGCAGCACTTCGGCCTGGCGCGGCGTCAGGTGATGGACGCCTACGCCCACCGCATTGACATGCCCCAGCCGGACAGCTGGCATGCCGCTATCCAATTGTGCTCCCCCTTGCCCCACGCTCATCGCCCCCGGGGACCTATAAATCTTCGTTGTGCGCAGCGTGCCACTCACTGTGAGTGCCCTGCATCGGCAGGACTGCCTAATTCATAAGCCTAAGGCGCGCGTTCACTCATCCGTGCGGCTCGGTATTAGTGCCTAAGTTTCCGGCCATTCGCAAGGATGCCGATGGGAACGCGTCGCGCGAAGACGTGGGCATCCCCAAAGCGGGCACAACGCTGCCGTGCTCTGCGGACTCGCTTGGCTGGCTGCCCGAGGCTGTTCCGGACGCGATGGCGATCGTCGGAGCAAACGATGCATTCCGGTTCGTCAACGCGGCGTGGGGAACCTTGTTCGGATACCGCGAGGCGGAGTTGGTCGGTGAGCCGATGACCTCGCTGCTTGGGGTAGGACCACTCGTCACCGGGATTCCACCCGCCCTGCCGTTCAACGAGCACGCCCCGCGGGACCGAGCCGAGATGGTCGGCCGCAAGAAGGACGGGTCGTGGATCCCCATCGACGTCAGCACGAAGCGTCACGAGACTCCCGGTGGATATGTGCGCGTGGTGATCGTTCGTGACATGACCGAACGCTGGCAGGCCGAGGATCTGTCACAGTCCGCGCAGGAGCTAGACCGCAAACGGATCGCCGACGAAATCCATGACGGGAGCATCCAATCGGTCACGGCGGCCAGCCTACGGTTGCAGCTGCTCCGCCGCAGCGTCAGCGACCCCGCCGATCTCGAAATCCTGACGACCATCGAGGGGTTGCTCGAAATGACAAGCGTGCGATTGCGAGAGCTGATGGTGAAACTCCACGCCCCTGGGCTGGATGGCCTGGGCCTCGCCACCGCCATCCGCGAACTGCTCGAGGTGTTGCGCGCCGACTATGGCGTGGCAACGGAGGTCCGAAATCGGCTCCGGCAGCAGCCCGGCTTTCAGCGCCGCGTCACGCTCTTCCGCATCGCCGAAGACGCCTTGCGTGCCGCGTGCACCGCGCGTCCCCGCCAGGTCGTGGTCGAGATCGATGACCACAATCATGGCTTTCTGCTCAGCCTGCAACATGACGGCACCGTCGACGTGGGTACGGACTTTGCGATGGCGGCCGATCGCGCCCGGATTGCGGTTCGAGCGCGGCTCGGCGGCGGCTGGGCTCGATTCGACCGGAGAGTCCGAAGCCACGCGCGAGCCTCGATCTGGATCCCGGCCGGCGCGTCGGTGGTGCAAGGGTCCGCGGCATGAACCCGTCGACGACCAGCCGGACGGGGCCCATCGTGGTGCTGGTCGTGGAGGATCACCCGATCCTGGCGGAAAGCTTGGTCGCACTACTCAGCGAGGTGCCGGATTTCGCCGTCCTCGGATCGGTCGACACCATGCGGGATGCCATCGCTGTCGCCGAGGAGCGCAGCCCCGACGTCGTATTGATGGACTCGCGCCTGCCCGACGGTACCGGGTCGGAGGCGGCCGCCTGGATTCGGCGGCTGCGGCCCCAGATCGCGATCGTCTTCCTCAGCGCCGACGACAGCGACGACGCGGTGCTGGCCGCCGTCGAGTCCGGCGCCTGTGCCTATCTCTCCAAGGCGGTAGCGGCGACCCAGGTGCGAGGCGCGATCCGCCGTGCCGCCGGCGGTGAGATGCTCGTGCCCGCCGACCGGCTCGTCGCGCTTGCCGGCCACCAGCGTCTGCTGGAAGCCCGAGCCATCTCTCGTTGTCGCCTTTTTTCCGACCTGACCACCCGCGAGCAGCAAGTCCTGAACCTGCTGGTCGCCGGCCTCGACAACCGTCAGATTGCCGGTCACATGGGGATCGCCTACGGAACCGTCCGGTCCCACGTCCGCAACCTGATGGACAAGATCGGCGTCCATTCCCGCTTGGAGGCGGTGGTCCGTGCCGGCGAGCAGGGCTTCGTCGCTTCTTCGGCCATCCCTGTCCGGCTGCCTCAATTAGGGTAGAGCGCTCTCCCGCGTTTGCCCGTGTGCTGGTGGCCTGAGCCCGACTAGCGTAGCCACGAATGCTGGCTCGGTACGACGTGCCCCTGCGCTACAGCTCCCGCACCGTGCTGGTCGTGGACGACAGCGAGCTGGTCCGGTCGAGCCTTTCGGCGTTCATCGATGGACATCCGGGGATGGTGGTATCGGCGACGGCCGCCAACGCCCGGTCCGCGATCGAAATGGCCGACGCCATGCACCCTGACATCGCATTGCTGGACATGAACATGCCAGGCGGCGGCGCGGTGGCCGCGACAGGAATCCACTCGGTTTGGCCCCGCACGCGCATGCTGGCGCTGACGGTGCGCCGCGATGAACAGAGCGTCATCAGCATGCTCCAAGCAGGGGTCAGCGGCTACTTGCTGAAGGGCACCCGGCCGCAAAAGATCCTGACGGGCATGGAGCACGTCCTCAAAGGCCGCGCCGTGCTTTCTCCCGAGTTGGGCCGCCACGTGGCCCAGCGGCTGGCGGTCATCAACGAGCCCGCACCCGATAACCGCGACTTCGAGCGCGACCCTGTGCGCGTCCTCGCTGTCGATGATGACCCGGGGGTCCTCGAGGCGGTCGACGCGTTGATCAACGGCGAGCCCGGAATGCGACTGGTTGGCACGGCGACCAACGTCGAAGATGCGATCGAGCTGGCTTCCACGGCCCGCCCCGACGTGGCCTTGATCGATGTTCGGATGCCCGATTGGGGTGGTGAGCGCGTAGCGTTCGAGATCGCTCGGGTCGCACCGTCTACCCGCATGATCGCCTTCTCGGCGAGTGACGATGCGGAGGAGGTCGCGGCGATGCTCCGTGGGGGCGCCTGCGGCTACATCGTTAAGGGCTGGGGCAGCCAGGATCTCACCGACAACATTCAGTCGTGCGCGCGCGGCCACGTCGTCCTCGATATCGGCGCCGACGTTCTCCGCAACCTCGTCATGACGCCGCATTTCGAAGCGCACGGCGCCTACGCCGACGCGGCCTAGAGCCAACCATCATGGACAAACGAGACGAATCGCAAGTCGAAGGTGACTCCGACGCCCTGCTCAGTCAGCGGCTCGCGGCGACCCCTGCGGCGAGTGACCAACCGCCAGTCGGACGCTTCCGTCGCCGGCGCTCCAGCGGACTACTTTTCCAGGTCCGTCGGCGGACGCCGCGTGCTGGCTCAGGGCGTTAGGCTGCCCTCCGCCGACCTCGGCAATACTGCCTAAATTCCGTATTCGTTCACGCAAGAAAAGCCGCAACAATCCGTCGCGCCGTCAACGAGGTAAGTGCTGGTCCCCAACAGCGTGACCGTCCTGGTCGCCGACGACGACGCAGCAGTCCGACAGGCACTGGCTGACCTCATCTCCGACGAGCCAGGGATGCGCCTCGTGGCGATCGCCACTAACGCCGACGAAGCCATCCACTTCGCGGGGGAGCATCGACCCACGGTCGCGTTGCTCGATGTGCGGATGCCGGGGGGCGGCGGGCTGCGCGCGGCCCGAGAAATCGCGGTGTGCTCCCCGGGAACGCGGGTTCTGGCCCTGTCTGCCTACGAAGAGAAGACGGGCGTCTACGAAATGATGGAGGTGGGTTCGTCGGGTTACCTCGTCAAGGGCTCGTCCGACGCCGAGCTTGTTGATGCCATCTTTCGGACCGCTCGCGGCCAGCTCAACATGTCGGCCAACCTGGCCACCGCCTGCTTCCAGGATCTGCTGCGCGACATCAGGGAGAGCGAGCATGCCGAGGCCGTCCACCGCAAGAGCCAGGAGCAGTTCCGCGGTCTGCTCGAGTCGGCCCTGGATGCCATGGTGGTGGTCAACGCCAGAGGCGAGATCGAGGCCGTGAACATGCAGGTCGAGCGGTTATTCCGCTATGAACGGAGTGAGCTGGTCGGTCATCCGGTCGAGAGGCTCCTAGCGGAGCGCTTCCGAGAAGCCCTGGTTGCACACCGCGAGCGGTACATTGCCGTGGCTCAGTCCAGACCAACTGCGGTGGGTCTCGAGCTGACCGCGTGCCGCAAGGATGGGACCGAGTTTCCGGTGGACATCAGCCTGAGCCCGCTGGAAGCGGACGAAGGACGCCTTGTGGCCGCCATTCGGGACATCACCGAACGCAGGCAGGCCGCGGAGGCACAGCGGAAGTCCGAGTCACAATTTATCGCCCTCGTCGAGTCGTCTCCGGACGCGATGGTCATGGTCGACGCGAGTGGCATCATCCGGCTTGTCAACACGCAGACGGAAGTGCTGTTCGGCTACGCGCGGAACGAGCTGATTGGTCGGCCAGCTGAAAGGCTGCTGCCCGAGCGATTCCGGGATTCTCACGTGTTTCATCCCGCTGCAGACCTGGGCAATCCCACGACGGGGCCGCCGCGGGCCCCCCTCGAGCTGGTGGGGCGGCGTAAAGATGGCAGCGAGTTTCCGACGGACATCAGCATGAGCGTCATCAGCTCGGACGCCGGGCAGCTGGCGGCCGCACGGGTGCGCGACCTGACGGAGCGGAAGCGTGCCGCGGCGGACCTGGAGGCGAGCTTCGAGCTGGTCCGGAAGATCGGCCTCGAGCGACAAGAATTGCTGGGACACCTGGTGCGGGCCGAGGAGGCCGAGCGCTTGCGTATCTCTGCGGACATCCATGACGACAGCATCCAAGCGATGACGGCGGCTGGGCTGCGGCTCCAGCAACTCCGCAAACGACTGACCACAACCAAGGAGGTCGAGGCGCTCGACAAACTGGAGGAGGCCATCCAGGGATCGGTCAGCCGGCTGCGCCATCTGATGTTCGACTTGCGCCCGCTCGCCCTTGACCGCACGGGCCTCGCCGCGGCCTTGCGCACCCAGCTGGAGAGGATCCAGTCGGAGGTTGGCCTCGAATTCGAAGTCGAGAATCGATTGACTACCGAGCCTCCGTCCGAGACGCGCGTCATCCTTTATCGGATTGCGATGGAAGCGCTCGTCAATGTCCGCAAGCACGCTCGAGCGCACCGGGTGCGGGTCCGTCTCGAGGATGTCGACCGGGGATGGGAGGCCCAAATCAACGATGATGGCGACGGTTTTCAGCCAAATGGCGGGTCGGCCCCGGGCCACCTCGGATTGACCGCTATGCGCGAGCGTGCGCAGATGGCTGGCGGCTGGTGGAAACTCGAATCCAGCCCAGGGTCGGGAACGAACATCTCCTTCTGGCTTCCTGCCGTCGAGCCGGTTCCTCAGGTCGTGCTGCCCAGGCTTTCAGCTTAGAAAAAGGCGGCCATTCGTATACGCGTTTGATAGACTGGCGACGCTTTTTCAGCACCCGCTGGGGCGTGGCCAAGCTGGTAAGGCGCCTGACTCTGGATCAGGTAATCCTAGGTTCGAATCCTAGCGCCCCAGCCACTGTCTTGTCTCAAGACATCGCGGACGCCTGTCGCAAGACATTATGGACAGGCCAGCGTCCGTTGAGGGGCTGGTAGTCGCGGGTTGGGTCGATGGTCAGAGCGCGGAGGAGCTCGCCCTCCGGGGTCACAATCCGGACCTGACCGCCAGCCACGAGGATGTGGACGGGTTTGTTCCGGTGAGCGGCGCCGACGCCTACTTAGACCCGTCTGGAAGCGATTGTGCGCGTGCGACTTCGCCGAACCAGTGCGCACTTGGCTTGGGATGGCGAGCGAAGGTTGCGCGGTCGACGGCGACCATGCCGAACTTCGGGTCGTATCCGAGTGACCACTCGAAGTTGTCCAAAAGGCTCCAGTAAAGGTAGCTCCGCACCTCGATGCCCGCCGCCAGACAGGCCAGAACCCCTCGCATGGCGGCATCGACGTAGCTGATGCGCTTCTCGTCGAAGGTGGTCGCGATCCCGCTTTCGGTCACCAGGATCGGAGTCCCGCCGGTACTCTGCCAGGCCCGTCGGATCGTGTTGCCCAGGGCTTGCGGGTAATACTCCTGGCCCAGCTGGGTCGTATCGGCCGTCTCCTCGGAAAGTCCTTTCCCCCACTCGACGTGCGGTCCCCGTGGGCCCTCTGGTCCGAACCGGTTGCGCGTGTACGTCTGGACGCCGACGAAGTCGTCGTCGCGCGCCAGCTCGAAGAAGCGATCGCTCACCTGCGAGTTGAGCTCGACATGGCGCTCGCCCGGCCGGGCGCCGTCCTCGTATTGCAGGTCTGGCAGTGCCAACGTGACGCCCACCGGAATCTTCGCGCGCGAACGGATCGCTGCGGCGCCGAGACGGTGCGACTCCAACGCCTGTTCGGCAACGCGCCACATGGCCGCCACGTCGCCTTTCCGGCCGGGTGGGTTCACGCCCAGGACGTAGCCGCCTTCGCCGAGCCCCTCGGGCTCGTTGATGGTGCAGGCGTAAGCGATCAGATCGCCGAGGCGGGCCGCGGCGCGCTCGCAGTAGCGCGCGAAACGGGCCGGGAACTGGTCGAAAAGGAAGCCGCCTTTCGCCTGCAACCAGCGGGGAAGCGTGAAGTGGTGGAAGGTCACGATCGGCGCGATCCCATGCTCGCGGCAGTTGATCAGCACCCGACGGTAGTGCTCCATTGCCGCCCTCGAGAACTCGCCTTCCTCGGGCTCGATCCGCGCCCACTCGATGCTGAACCGAAATGCATTGAGGCCCAGGCCGGCCATCAGGGTGATGTCGTCGCGATAGCGATGGTAGAAATCGCAGCCGTCTCCCGACGGCTCGATGCATGGTGTGCCTTCCGTGTGTTCCCATGCCCACCAGTCGCTGTTCACATTTCCTCCCTCGACCTGGTGAGCCGATTGCGCTGTGCCAAACAGGAAGCCCGCAGGGAAGGTCGCCATTCGCCGTAGATTAAGGCGTTGCCCTCGACCCCGAGACCCGAGTACCCACGCCCGCGGCTCCGCCGGCGCGAATGGGCCAACCTCAACGGCACATGGCAGTTCGCCTTTGATTCACCCGACTTCGATCGATCGATTGTCGTGCCGTTCGCCTATCAATCAGAGCTGTCCGGGATCGGCGAGCGCGCGCTCCACGACACAGTCTGGTACAGGCGTCGCTTCACGCCACCGGACACGGACCGGCTGGTGCTTCATTTCGGTGCAATCGACTACCAGGCGACGGTCTGGGTCAATGATATCGAGATTGCCCGCCACGAGGGAGGCCACACGCCATTCAGTGCCGACATCAGCGCCGTTGCACGTCCTGGCGACAACGAGCTGGTCGTGCGCGCTGATGACCCCGCGACCGACCGCACCTTGCCGCGCGGGAAGCAGTACTGGCGCGAGGAACCAGAAGGGATCTTCTACACAGCCACGACTGGGATCTGGCAGACGGTCTGGCTGGAGCCGTTGCCGCCGCGTCATGTCACGTCACTGCGGCTGTGGCCCAAGCTCGATGAAGGCGTGCTGGAGTTCGACGTGGGGACCTCGGCTTCCGACGCCGACGTCGAGCTCA
The DNA here is from genome assembly GCA_036513555.1 of Candidatus Dormiibacterota bacterium. Taxonomy (GTDB): domain Bacteria; phylum Chloroflexota; class Dormibacteria; order CF-121; family CF-121; genus CF-13. The sequence continues at coordinate 35,780 of DATBYU010000114.1, forward strand.
ACGTCACGCTGCGGGGCCGGCGAGTCGGCGGGTTCACCGGCCGGCCCGGGCGTGGTCGTTTGTCCCTCGAAGAGGTGGAATCCTGGACTCCAGAGTCACCGGTTCTCTATGAGCTGGCCGTCGGGCTCGTCGACCAGGCCGGCCGCCACATTGATCGGGTCGAGAGTTATTTCGGCATGCGAACCATCCGAACGCGTGACGGCCGCTTTTTGTTGAATGGTGAGCCGTACATTCAAAGACTGGTACTAGACCAAGGGTACTATCCGGGCGGTTGGTACACGGCTGCCACCGATGCCGCTTTCCGTCGAGACATCGAGCTCGCGAAAGCCTTCGGCTTCAACGGCGCCCGCAAACACCAGAAGGTTGAAGACCCCCGCTGGCTGTACTGGGCGGATTTGCTCGGCTTCCTGGTCTGGGCCGAGATGCCCAACTTTCAGGAGCACAGCGCGCTGGCGGAACGGCGCCTGCTGGACGAGCTGGCCGCCGCCATTGAGCGGGACCGAGACCACCCATGCGTAGTGGCGTGGGTACCGATGAACGAAACCTTCGGTTTCCACCGGCCATTGCAAGAGCGGGTCGTCGCGACGTTACTCGACCGGCTTTACCGCCGGGCACATGAGCTCGATGGGACGAGGCCGGTCGTTTCGAATGACGGCTGGGAGCACGCGCTGACCGACCTGTGCACCCTGCACGACTACGGGGCCATGGCGGATCTACGGAGTGCGTACCGTACGCTCACGTCCGCCCTCCATTCCGGGAGTACGCTGCACCCGCCGTATCTTTCGGGCTATGCACATCGAGGCGAGCCGCTGCTTGTCAGCGAGTTCGGTGGCATAGCACTTCAGGGATCGGCCGGCTGGGGTTATAGCAAGACCGCCACGATCGATACGCTGGTGGACCGCTACCGGGAGATGGTCGGCGCGTTGATGGCCGAGGGGCCGGTTGAAGGGTTCTGCTACACGCAGCTCACCGACATCGAGCGGGAGCGCAATGGCCTCCTCACCTTCGACCGCCGGACGAAGGTCGACCCCGCGGTCCTGCTCCCGATCACCCAAACCGTGAAGCGGCGCTAATACTTCCTAATGCTTGCGCCGGTGGGCGAGAATTCATTGACAAAGCGGAGGGGCCGGTCATAGACTCGCTGCGACGGGTCAAAGGGCGCGACCTAATATGACGGGCGATCGCGCCGGGCCGTGTCCCGGTCATAGGGAGGAAGGAATCAATGCGAAGGCTAACCCGACTTCTGGCCGCGATGGCCATCGTGGTTCTCGGCGTCACCGCATGCGGTACCAGCAACCAAGCATCCGGAAAAATCGGTGGCACCGTCCACATCCTGGGGACCTGGACCGGCGGCGAGAAGGATTCGTTCGACGCGGTTATGAAGCCGTTCACGGATCAGACCGGGATCAAGATTTCGTTCGAGGCCACCCGTGACCTCGATGCCATCCTCCAGACCAAGATCGCGGCCGGCAACCCGCCCGACGTGACTGGAGCCCCAGGCATCGGCACGCTGATCAAGCTCGCCCGCGCGGGCAAACTCCCGACGCTCGACGACAAGCTCGACGTGAGCGCGCTCAACGCGAACTACGGGGCGGACTGGATCAACCTCGGCAAGATCGACGGCAAACTGTACACGCTCTATGCGTGGGCCTCGCTGAAGGGCCTGGTCTGGTACGACCCCAAGGCCTTTACGGCGAAGGGCTACCAGGTTCCCAAGACCTGGGACGCCCTGATCACGCTGCAGGACAAGATCAAGGCCGACGGCGGAAAGCCGTGGTGCGTGGCGTTGGAGAGTCAAGCCTCCTCCGGCTGGCCTGGGAGCGATTGGGTGAAGGAGATCGTGCTGAGCCAGTCTGGGTCAACGGTGTATGACAGCTGGTGGCAGGGCAAGACGAAGTGGACCTCGTCCGAGATCAAGCAGGCCTGGACGACTTGGGGCAAAGTCCTCGGCACCGGTGACGCTAATGTCTACGGCGGCGCGCAGTACATGGTGGCCACCACCTTCGGCGACGGCGGCCAGGGGCTGTTTACCAGTCCACCCAAGTGCTATATGTTCAACCAGGGCTCGTTCATCACCTCGTTCTTCGACGGCTATACTCCCAAGCCGACCGCTGGGACGGACTACGCGGTCTTCGCATTGCCCGATGTCAACCCCGCGAATGCGGGCGCCCACGTGGTCTCCGGTGATGCCTTCGTTATGACGAAGGACACACCGCAGTCCCGAGCGCTGCTGAAATACCTGGCCACGGCGGAAGCGCAGGACATCTGGGTCAAGCGCGGCGGCGGCAAGATCGCGATCAACAAGCAGGTCAGCCTCAGTGATTATCCGGATGCCATCTCGAAGTCTCTCGCCCAGGTCGTCGTTGACACCAAGATCGCGCGCTACGATGCGGGCGACCTGATGCCCAGCGACATGGGAAAGGCCTACTGGGGGGCCGTCCTCAAGTTCGTCCAGAACCAGGGTCAGCTCGATGCCATCCTGGCCGATCTGGACAAAACGCAGGTGGCGGCCTATGCGGCGCCATGATGGGACACGCTCGCTGACGGGATAACGACATGGACGGGAGCTTAGGCTTGATCGCCCGGTTGCCGGCGCTCCAGGTCGACTGGGGGACGCTGGTATCGGTCAATCTGCCGACGCTCCTGTTCGTGGTCCTGGGCGTCCCGCTGGCGCTGGTGGGCTACATCCTGGGTACCGACGTGCTGGTGCGACGGCTGCCGAAGCGCAGCCAGCCGTCGGTTCGTCCCTGGGTGTGGGTCGGACCGGCCATCCTCTTCGTCGGCCTAATCCTGGTCTACCCCATGGTCGGCACCATCGTGCGAAGTTTCTTCGACCGCCATGGCGACAAGTTCGTCGGACTGGACAACTTCCGTCTGATGCTCACCGATAACGGCGTGCTGATTGCCCTCAGAAACAACGTGTACTGGCTGGTCCTGTACACCGGGTTGGTACTGACATTCGGGCTTCTTCTGGCATTCCTCGCCGACCGGGTGCGATACGAAAAGACGGTCAAGACTCTGATCTTCATGCCGATGGCCATCTCCTTTGTGGCGATGGCGGTCATCTGGCAGTTTGTCTATTACTACCGGCCGTCGGATGTCCCACAGACCGGGACCTTGAACGGGATCCTGGTCAACATCTTCCACGGCCAGCCAATCACGTGGATTCAGGACACCCGATTCAACAACTTCGCCCTGATCCTCATCGGCGTCTGGGGCGCCACCGGCTTTGCCATGGTCATCCTTTCGGCGGCGCTCAAGGGCATCCCTGCGGAACTCCTGGAAGCCGCGCGCGTCGATGGTGCCAACGAACTCACGATCTTCCGGCGGGTCATCCTGCCGTTGATGATGCCCACCATCGTGGTGGTCGGCACCACCATGGTGATCTTCGCCCTCAAGGCCTTTGATGTCGTCTACGTGATGACGGCCGGCAACTACAACACCGACATCCTGGCGAGGCGGATGTACGCCGAGCTCTACAGCGCCGGGAACAATGCGAACGCGAGCGCGCTCGCCGTGATTTTGCTGCTGGCGGTGGTGCCGGTTTTGATTTTCAACCTGCGCCAATTCCGGGCCGTCGAGGAACGGCGATGAGCGTCGCGACGGCGGCACCGCCAGCCGCCCCTCCAGTCCGTACCGCGACAAAGAGGCTGCGATGGTCCGAGCGGATCTCGGCGGGTGTCTCGAGCGCCGGCCTGAACGTGGCGGTCGTGGCGCTGACGCTGGCCTGGATTGTGCCAACGCTGGGGCTGCTGATCAACTCGTTCCGGCAGGGCGGCGCGTTCAATACCAGCGGGTGGTGGACGGCGCTCGCGCCGCCATTCAACTTCACCCTCGACAGCTATCGAGCCGTGCTCGGCGCCAGCGATCTCGCCCCCAGTTTCTTCAACAGCTTCATGATCACGATCCCCGCCACGCTCATCCCGACCGCGATCGCGGCCTTCGCCGCCTATGCCTTCGCCTGGATGAAATTCTGGGGCCGGAACTGGATCTTCCTTGCACTTGTTGGACTGCTCGCGGTGCCGCTGCAACTGACGTTCATCCCACTGCTCACCCTCGCGGTCAAGCTGGGCCTCAATTCGGGCAACACGCTTCCTGGTGGCCTCAACGCCGGTTTTCTTGCCGTCTGGATTGCCCACACCGGCTACGGGTTGCCCTTTGCCATTTACCTGCTGGCAAACTTCTTCCGGGTGTTGCCGACGGACCTATTCGAATCGGCCGAGATCGACGGGGCCGGTCCGGTGACCGTATTCTTCCGCCTCGTCCTGCCGCTGTCCGTCCCGGCGTTGGCATCGCTGATCATCTTCCAGTTTCTCTGGGTCTGGAATGATCTGCTGGTGGCGTTGATCTATGTCGGCGGTACGCCAGAAGTCGCCCCACTGACGGTGACCCTGACCAACCTGGTTGGCTCGCTTGGGCAGCACCGAGAGTACCTCACGGCGGCGGCCTTCGTGTCGATGATCGTGCCCCTGATCGTGTTCTTCACCCTCCAGCGCTACTTCGTTCGGGGGATCCTGGCCGGGTCGGTCAAGGGCTAGCTGCGCTCAGCGCCGCGTCAGCACCATCGCGAGCAGCGTCATGGTCAGCAAGAGGGGAATCGCCATGATCGCCAGTGTGAGGAGCAGGAAGAGATTCGGCGAATCGCCCGTGGTTCCTGTGTCCGCGGCAATCCGTGCTTCCTGCTGCGAGGGCGCGATCGCCGCTGCCTGAGCTGATCCGGTCGGTGCCACGGCCGTAATAGGTAGCGTACTAGCGTCCGGTGCGGCTGCATTCGGCGGTGGCGCCGGTGGTGGCACTGGCGGAGTTGCCGTGGCGTTTACTGTCGGCGTTGGTTGCGGGGCGGGCGTCGGGGACGGCGTTTCGGTCGGCGCCGGCGTTGGTGACGCCGACGGCGAGGGGGTTGGCGGCGGGGTTGGCAGCGGGGTTGGCGTTGGTGGTGGGGTTGGCGTCGGTGTCGGCGTTGGTGGCGGTGTCGGTGGTGGTGTGGGCGTCGGCGTCGGCCTCGGTGTGGGGGTTGGCGTCGGCCGTGGCGTGGGCCGCGGGGTGGGCGAGGGCCAATCCGTATCCGACGGAGGCGGGGTCGGTACGAGGGACGGCAGCGCCACGGCCGCCGGGTTCAATGCCCACGCCTCGCCCGCCAGCACGAGGCCACCAAGTGCTCCGCAGGCGGCAAACAGCAGCAATGCAACGGCGAGCGTGACCGTACGCTGGCGCCCATCCATTCCTTCCCCTCGCCTCCTGCCCGGATATTCCTTCCGAAATGATACGCAGTGTGACGAGAAAAGGACAGACCGTGAGACTGGCGGTCCCGCCTACCATTAAGTGGTGCCCTCCTCAGACCGAGTCGCCGTGGTGACGGGAGCGAGCTCGGGAATCGGCGAGGCCACCGCGCGCGGCCTCGCCCGCGAAGGCTTCACCCTGGTGCTCGGGGCGCGTCGGGAGGACCGCCTCGGCGCGGTTGCGAAGGAGCTCGGGGGACTGGCCATTCCCCTCGATGTCCGGGATCTCAGCAGCATCCAGACCTTCGTTCGAACCATTGAAGCCCGATATCCGCAGGTCGAGATCTTGATCAACAACGCGGGGCTGGCAGCCGGGCTGCAACCGCTCGCCGACGGCAACGACGACGACTGGGTGCAGATGATGGAGACCAATGTGCTGGGCCTGCTTCGGGTGACCAAGGCCATGCTCCCGCTGCTTCGGCGCGCCCCTCGCGCTCATATCGTCAATCTCGGCTCCGTCGCCGGCTTTGAGGTCTACCCCGGCGGCGTCGGTTACACCGCGAGCAAGCACGCCGTACGGGCCATCACCAAGACCCTCCGGCTGGAGCTTCTCGGCGAGCCCATCCGGGTGACCGAGATCGAGCCAGGCATGGTGGAGACCGAGTTCAGCCTGGTGCGATTCAAGGGCGACGAGCAGCGCGCCGCCGCGGTCTACCAGGGCATGAAGCCGATGACCGGGGCCGATGTCGCTGACTGCATCATCTGGGCCGTGACTCGCCCACCCCACGTGAACGTCGACGAGATGGTGGTCCGCCCGATCGCGCAAGCCACCGTCCGGGACGTCGCTCGCAAAGGCTGAGCGCCCGGCCGCTTATACACAACCCTTCCACATATGCACACGGGCTCGGATTTCTCTGAGTGAACTACGCAGTCAATATTGACGCCGGGACAGGCAACTGATATGATAGCGACGGTATCACCTAAACACGTACCAGGGAGGTAATTATGGCAGTCGTTCATGAGCATGACGATGGCGACGGTGGCTCGAGCGCGGCGGTGGTGGCGATCTTCCTGATCGCGATGATCGTGATCCTGGCGATCCTCTTCTATGGCTTCGCGGTCGGACACTGGTTCGGCGTCGGCGGTGGCAACACGACCATCATCAACCCGCCGTCGAGCGCACCGTCAATCGCGGCCTCGGCCTCGGTGTCGCCCTCGTAATTCTGAAGCAGCCCAGGAAAGGAAAAGACCGGCGCGGGCCGGTCTTTTTTCTTCTCGGTCAGCGGACCGGTGGCGGCGCCCAATGTGACGCCGCCCGATCGTGCGCTGCAACGATCCCGTAACGGGATGCGAAAGGTCGGTGACGGACAATGCCGGCATGTATCTGGATGGACTCATTGCGTACGTCCGTCGTTCGACGCGGAGCGAGCGCGGCCAGGGAATGGTCGAGTACGCGCTAATCCTGGTCTTGATCGCGGTAGTCGTGATCGTGATGCTGATCGTCCTGGGTAACCAGGTTGCCAACGTCTTCTGCAACATCAGCGGGGCGATCGGGCAGTAGCCGGGCCGGTAGGCTCTTGGCATGCGCAGCGGGTGCAGCCTCGTGATCCTGGCGGGCGGGCTCAGCCGCCGCATGGGCCACGACAAGGCGACCTTGCCGGCGGGCGACGGTACGTTTATCGAGCACCTCGCTCGCCGGCTGGCGCCCGTGGTCGACGAGACGATCATCGCCGGGGGATCGGTCCGCCCGCCGTTTGAGGGCGCGCGCGTCGTTCCCGACCATCAGCCCGGCCTCGGACCGCTCGCCGGGATGTTTGCCGGTTTGACCGCGGCGAAAGAGCGGCATGTCTGGGTGGTTGGCTGTGATCTGCCCGACGTCGAACCGGCGCTGGGCGGCCTACTCCGCGCGCTGGCCGGCGATTACGAAGCGGTGGTGCCCCGCCCTGACCAGGAGCCCGAGGGTGTGTGCGCGCTGTATGTCCGCGAGCTGGCGCCGCGGATCGAAATGCTGCTCGAGGCCGGCGAGCGAAGCATCAAGAGCCTGCTCGAGCGCAGCATCGTTCGCTATGTCGCGTCAGCCGAGCTACGCGCGGTGGATCCCGAGCTGCGCTCCTTTCGCAACGTCAATACCCCGGCGGACTACGAGGGCTGGCTCAAGACGCAACCGCTCTCGCGCTGAACGCATCAAGCTGGCGTTCCAGCTCCGCTGGGTCCGTGGTGGGCGTCTGGCAGACGAAGCCCTCGCAGAGATAGGCAGTCACCTTTCCACCAATCGCGGTTCGGTCGCTGAGCAACGGCAGCGGCTGAAGCGGTCGGCCGGGCGGGGCGACGGCGACCAGTCGGTTCGGCAGGTACCGCGCTCTGATCACCTCCAGAAACTCCCCGGCTTGCGGCTCCGCGGGCTCAGCGATCACCGCCAGCTCGACCGGCCGGCCCAGGTGGAAATCCATCGCCGCGAGGAGTCGGCCAAACGCCTGCGGCGCCTTGGCCGCGGTCGGTGCCAGCCGCTCGAGGGTGGCGCGGGCGCGGTCGATCCATGATTGTTCGCCGAAGAGCATGCCGGCGCGCAGCAAGACATCGACGGCCATCGAGGTCCCCGACGGCACCGCATTGTCGGTCACGTCCTGGGGTCGCACCACGAGCCGCTCCTGGTCTGCGGCGGTATCGAAGAATGCGGCCTCGACGTCGTCCCAAAATGCGGTCAGCATTTCCACCAGCAGGCCATGGACCTCGTCGAGCCAGATTGGATTGAAGGTTGCTTCGTACAGGCTCAGCAGTCCATCGGCGACCGCCGCCTGGTCCTCGAGGTAGCCAGCGAGTGGAGCTCGACCATCCTTGTAGCTGCGTCGCATTCGATGGGACGTACGCATCTGGGACAGCAGGAACGCAGCGTTGGCTTCGGCGACGGCGACCAGGTGGGGCCGGCGCAGCACGCGCCCCGCCTCGGCAAACGCCCGCAACATCAGTCCGTTCCACCCCGCGATAACCTTTTCGTCGCGATGCGGCCGGACGCGTTGCGCGCGCGCCGACAATAGCCGATCCCTGGCCGCGGCAAGCAGGTCGATCGCGCCTGGCGAGACCGGATGAAGAATATTGTGGCCTTCGAAATTGCCTTCAGGTGTGACATCGAAGGCCCGAGCCAACGCGGCACCCTGCTCCGGACCGAGTACCGCGTCGAGCTCCGCTGGGGTCCAAAGATAGAAGCGCCCCTCTTCGCCTTCGGTGTCGGCGTCGAGGCTGGCGTAGAAGCCCCCCTCCGGTGCTGTCATCTCGCGTTGCACGAAGGCGAGCGTCTCCTCAACGACCCGGGCAAATACCGGGTCCTTTGTCAGCTGCCAGGCATCGAGATAGACGCGGGCCAGCAGGGCGTTGTCGTAAAGCATCTTCTCGAAGTGGGGAACGAGCCAGCGGTCGTCGACACTGTAGCGGTGAAAGCCACCGCCCAGCTGGTCATACATGCCGCCGGCGGCCATCGCGCGCAGCGTGTCGGTCGCCATCTGGAGCGCGGCCGGTTGGCCGCTCCGGACGTGGGTGCGCAGCAGAAACTCGAGCAGCATCGGCTGAGGAAATTTGGGTGCGCCGCCGAAGCCGCCGTGGGCGGCATCGTAATCGCGGGCCAGTCGCGTGTACGCCTCGTCGAGCAGGGTCGGGTCCAGCGTCCCCGCCGCCAGCGGCAGCGCTGGACGCTTCAAGAACTCGCGGACCTGGTCGGCCGTCTGGTCGACTTCCTGCTGCCGGTTTGCAAAGGCATCGGCTACGGCGGCCAGGACGCGACGAAAAGAGGGCATGCCGAACCGCTCGCTGGACGGGAAGTAGGTGCCGGCGAAGAAGGGCGTTCCGTCGGGCAGCAGAAAGACGGTCATGGGCCATCCGCCGGAACCCGTCATCGCCTGCACCGCTCGCATGTAGACCTGGTCGAGGTCCGGCCGTTCTTCACGGTCGACCTTGATGGCAACGAAATCCCGGTTCATCGCCGCCGCCGTCTCTTCGTCTTCAAAAGACTCGCGGGCCATCACATGACACCAGTGACAGGCGCTATAGCCGATGCTTAGCAGGATCGGTCTGTTTTCGGTCCGCGCCCTGGCCAGGGCCTCGGCACCCCACGGGTACCAGTCGACTGGATTCTGGGCGTGTTCCAGCAGATACGGACTCGTCTCCCCCGCCAGCCGATTGCCCATTCGACCACTCTAGCGGCCCTCCTCCGAACGGCCGTTGTAATGGGCCACATGGACTACCGGCTCGAAATGGAGGGCTCGTAGCATGCATGCCATGCCAGAAGTGCAGGGCGTTGCCAGCGGCCGTACCCTGTCCGCCGGGGCCCTGCTGGTTTTCGGCGCCGGCCTCGCCCTCTACCAGTTGACATCGCTGATGTTAGGTCCGGTCAGCAGTCGCCAGCTCGATCTTTCGCTCACGATTCCCAGCGTCGATGTCCAAGACCTCTCGGAGCCACTGGCCTCGACCATCAAGGTGGTCGGCACGCGCACGACGCCGGCTGCGCCGGCTTCGGGTGCCGACAGCATCTCGAGGTCATCGCGGCCATCCCCCACGCCGACCCCTCGGCCGGCCAGCCACCCGCTGCCGATTGTGGTTCCAAAGCCGGCGCCGACGGTGGTTCCCAAGCCCGAGCCGACGGCCGTTCCAAAGCCCGAGCCGGCCGTGGTTCCGACGCCCGAGTCGCATCCGGACGTCTCACAACTCAACCACAACGACTGACTATCATGACCCCGATGAGCGGAGCCCTGGACTGGCTCGCCGTCGGTGATGTGGCGGAGGAACGCACCGCCGACGGCAGTGCGATCCTGGGTGGGGGCGCGGCACGGCTCGCAGCCCATGCCGCGGCGCTCGGGGTTCGCACCGCGCTGGTTGCCAAGCTGGGAGACGATGACGCCGGCCACCGTGTTCGTGACGCTCTCGAACGGCTCAAGGTTGAGCTGCAATGGCTGCGGATCGCGCCCGGCATGCGAACCACCGTGTGGCATCAGCCCGATAGCCAGGCACCAGATCGCCGCGTGGAGCGCGGTGCCGACCTCGCTCTTCGACGCGATGAGCTGCCGCCGCTCGCGCTGACCGCGGCGCTGACCGTGGTCTCGGGCTACAGCCTTTCGGTCGAGCCAGCCCGATCGGCCGCGCTAGGGGCCTTGACCACGGCGCGAGCCCGCACCGGTCATTCCGCGCTGCTGCTCGAGGCCGACCTCCTCTGGTGGACGAACGCCCGGATGACACGCCGCGTTCTGGAACCCGCGCTGGATGCGGCCGACAGCGTCGCCCTCCAGGCGACCGACGCCAAGGCCCTCTTCGGTTCCGTCGATGGTCGGGAGGCGCTCCGCATGCTCGGCGAGATGGGACCGCGCCTCGTCTATCTGACGCAGGCCGACGGTACCGTTCTCCTCCGGGATTCCGGTCGGGTTTATGCCTGCCCGGGTGAAGACACGCCGCGCGATCGATACGCCGGTCCGGCCGCCTTCTGGGTCGGGCTCGCGCAGAAAGCGGCGCCTCGGAAGGCAGCCCTCGACTCGGTGCGCTACGCGCAATCCGTGCGGCGAGCGGGCGCGCCCCGCCAGCCCATAAGCGGCCCCGGTGTGGAAAGGCCGCGTGTCAATAGCCCCCGGCTGTAACGCCGGCATGGCGCGAGTGGAGCAGGCCGGCGACGCCGGGTTGGTGGCGCCTGTTCGGGGCGTTGCTCCAGCATGGGTGGTTCCTGGCGTCGCTGGGTCCTCGCCGCGGCCGCCTGTGCCACGCTTCTGCCATCCGCCGCCGCGCTCCCCACACGGCCCCACCCAGCCTTGAGCGTTTCGTTCCTGGTGGAGCCGGCCGCGGTGGAGGCCTCGCCTACCCCTTCGCCAGCGCCGCTAGATGGGGCTGGATCCGCGACCACGCGATAGGGTGGGTCGGGATCCCGGCCTGGCTCAGGTATCGGTCGCGCAAGCCGCTCAGGTCAGGGTAGCCGTGCACGTAATAGATCGACCGGATGCCGGCGCTGATCAGGAGTTTGACGCATTCGATGCAGGGAAAGTTGGTGCAAAAGATGTCGGCGCCGGCGGTTGAGGAGCCGCGGTAGGCGCTCTGTGCCAGGGCGTTGGCCTCCCCGTGGGCGCAGTATTTGAGCGAGAGGTCGGCGCCGCTGATCCCACCCACGCAGGGACACGGCTTGGGGAACTCTTCCGGGTGCCAGGTGCCTTTCGGTGTGCCGTTGTACCCCGTCGCGATCACCTGGCCGTCGCGCACGATGACGCAGCCGACTTTGCGGCTGAGGCAGGTTGAGCGTAGCGCCGCCGCAAACGCCAGGATCATCGCGTAGGAATCCTTGTCAGGCCGACCCTGCTGATTCGACGAATGGACGTCGACGGCGTCAGGGTTGGGGGCGGCCCGGCGGGCGCGGCGCGCCGCAGGCCGGGAGGGCCGGGACGTCACCGATCGATGTTAACTTGCCTTGAGGATCCGGGTGATCGTGGTCCCGCAGTGCGCGCAGGTGCCGATCCGCGCCCAGTGTCCAGACCGCAGTGCCGTCGTAGTGGCGCCCAGGTCGACGGCGCAGTGGCACTGGTAGCAGAAGGTCAACTGAGCGGGGGTGCGATATTCATGCGGAACCGCCGGAGAGCCGAAGCGCAGTGAGAGGATATTTCCTGGTTGGTGCATCTCTCTAATCCTCGTAACGTCTAGTATTCGCCTCTCTGTTCGCGGATAGCAGCCACGATTGCGTAACGCTTTCTCATCCTCTTCTCAGGCTTACGGGCCGCCTTTCAAACGGACGACTTGACGGCGTCGGCGTCGGCCACGCCTAATAGGTTTGGGAGGGCAGGCGGCGCGCCTGCGCGGGAAGTATGAGTCACTCGCCGGCCACCGGCGTGCCCGATGCGCCCGGTTCTCACCGCGTGCGCTGGATCGTACTGGGCGCGATCGCGCTCGCCCTGGCGTTGATTGCCGGCGTCCTCATCTACCTTTCCCCGGTGCTGGCACTGCTGGAGCCGCATGACCCATCGCTGGGGCGGGTCGCCGGCGCCCCGGTGGCGACTCCGCCGCCCCTCGACTCCAAGCAGCGGATCAATATCCTCCTGCTCGGCAGCGACAACGACCAGAAGTTCCGGCCGGATGCGCTGCTCTCGCAGACCATGATCGTGGTCTCGATCGACCCCTCGACCCACCAGGTCACGATGCTCTCGCTGCCACGTGACCTCTGGGTTGACATCCCGGGACACCCGAGCGCGAAGATCGACCTTGCCTTTAAGCAGGGCGGCGCCCCGCTGGCTCGCGCCACGGTCGAGAAGGCCTTCAAGATTCCGATCCATTACTACGCCTGGGTCGGCCTCAACGGTTTGGTACGCGTCATCGATCGCGTGGGGGGCGTCGACCTCGACGTGCTTCATCCCGTGCTCGACGACAACTATCCGAACGATTTCAGCGATAGCGGCTATGGCACGGAGCGGGTGTATCTGGCCGCGGGCCCGCAGCACCTCGACGGCCGCCACGCGCTCCAGTACGTCCGATCCCGGCATGGCGACCTGTTGAGTGACTTCGGCCGATCGGTTCGGCAGCAGCAGCTGCTGCTTGCGCTTCAACAACGCGCTGCCGGGATGGACCTGGTAGCCGCGCTGCCTACCCTCGCGCGAGACCTCAACGGCCACGTCAAAACCGACCTTGACCTGGTGCGCCTCACCCAGCTCGCGCTCTTCATGCGCAACCTCCATCCAGCCGACGTGCATCAGTCGTACATCTCACCCTACGTGCGTGACGCGATCTCCGCGGACGGACAGCAAATCCTTCTGGCGGACTGGACAGCAGTCCATGCCTACCTGCGCCAGCTCTTTGGCGGCGACTTGCTGCCATGACGCGACGTCCCGCAGTCCTTTTCCTGTCGGCGATGCTGGCCCTGGCCGGCTGTACGTCGAGCACCCCGGTGACACACGATCCGGGACGCGTCGTGCTGCCGGTCAAGCAGGTGCCCGTCCCCGGCCGCCTGTACGCCACGAAAAGCCGCGCGCTCTACCGTTTCTCGGGCACCCAGTTGACCCGGTTACGGTTCGGGTCGACGGTGAAGGACCCAGCGGTGACCCCAACGGGCGATCGGATCGCGGTCGCGGAGCTGCAGTCCCAGAGCTCGACCATCGTGGTCAGCGATCCGAACGGTCAGAACCGCCAGACCCTTACGCCGGTGGCGGCAGCGGAGGGGTCACTCTGGGCGTTCGCGCCCGGCTTCGATAGCGACGGCCATCGGATCGTCTACCTCACCGACCGCGGCAAGCGGCCCTCGAGTCCCCAGAACCTCGAGCCGAACGATCTGGGGGTTTGGTCGTACGACTTCGCAACCGGGCAATCGCGGCGGCTGGTACAGCCCTTCGCCTACACCGGCGGCGATAGCGACCCCAGCTACCGTCCGGGCATAAGCGACCAGCTTGTCTATACCACCTACCTCTATGGTGGCGTGCCAACGGAGGCGGTCGCACGGATGACCTGGATGTCGTTAAGGACGGGGGCAACGGTCTATCTCTCACCGGACACCGGCCGGAGTCTCGAACCAGCCCTCTCACCCGATGGTCGCTTCGTCGCCTTCATCCGCGCCGGCGCGGGCAGCGACGACCTCTATGTGATGCCGCTCGCGCCCACCTATGCGCGCGAGCCGCAGCCCTACCCAAGCGAAAGCGGCGTGCTCGTCCAGTCGGGCATCATTGCCCAGCCGGTCTGGTCCCCTGACGGGCGATCGATCGCCTTCCTGATGCTGACCAAAGGCAGTTTCGACCTCTTCATCCTGCCGATCACCACTGACACTGCGGTCCACGCGGCCGGCGCCGCGCA
>DATBYU010000115.1:0-2088 GCA_036513555.1 Candidatus Dormiibacterota bacterium
GAAGAAGGTGGTCGGGAATTACAAGAGCCAGACCGGCATCGAGGTGCAGGTTGTGGAATTCCCGTATGACTCGCTCTATTCGAAGCTGGTCACCACGTTCCAGGCGAACGACTCGTCGTATGACCTCTGCATGATGGACGACCCCTGGATGCCGAAGTTCGGCACCATGGGCGCGCTCCAGCCGCTCGACAACTTTGGCTTCACGCGCGACCCGGACATTCCGACCGTGGTCTATGACGTTGGCACCTGGCCGCCGCCGCATGGTCCGGTTCCGCCCAGCGAGCAGGGCAAGACGGCGCACCTCTACGGCATCACCATCGTCGGCAACGTGGAGATGTTCATGTATCGCAGCGACAAGTCCTCTGCCCCAACAAGCTGGGATGACGTGCTCGCCAACGCAAAGACGTACAATGCCGCGAATTTCTACGGCTACGTCATTCGGGGAAAGGCGACCAACCCCGTGAGCAGTGACTCGCTGCCCATCCTCTGGTCATTCGGTGGCAACATCTTCGACGACAGCTGGAAGGTCCAGCTCGACTCGACCGCTTCTATCACGGCGGTGGACTTCCTCACGAGGAAGCTCAAGGCCTACGCGGAGCCGGGTGCCGAAAGTTTCGACGCCGCCGAGCGCTCGCAGGCGATGGCCACCGGGAAGGCGTACCAGTCGACCGTCTGGCCTGGCGAGATCACGGGCATCGTCGAGGACCCGACCGTGTCGCAGGTCAGGGGCAAGGTCGCCTATATCCCGATCCCGCAGGGCCCCAGCGGCAAGGGTCTCGGCATGATGGGCAACTGGCTGCTTGGCATCCCCAAGGGCTCGAAGAATGGTTCCGCGGCAGCCGACTTCATCAAGTGGATGCTCCAGCCTGCGAACATGCGCAACTACGTGGCGCAGGGCGGCATCCCGATCCGCAACAGCATCCTCAACGATGCCTCGCTGGCGGCGGCGAACCCCTACTTCAAGGCGCTCGCAGCCTCCTTCGCCGCCGTGCCCAACTGGCGGCCACGGACCGACCAGTGGGGCGCCGTCGAAACCTCGTACGGAACGGCGATGAACGCGGCGGTGGCCGGCCTGATGACTCCGCAGGCCGCGATGCAGAAGGCGGCCGGCGAAATCCGCACGCTGATGAAGGCCGCCAACTACCCGTCGTAAGCGAACCGTCCTACATTTGACGATGTGAGCCGCCTGGTCGCCGAACTCCCGGTCCCGACCGGTTCGAAGCCGGTGGGGGCCGGGCGGCCACGGCGGAGCCGGCAGGAACGACTCGCCTATACGATCCTCCTGCCCGCGCTCGGCACGGTGTTCGTCATCGTCACCATCCCGTTCGTGATCGCCGTCTGGCAATCGATCACGTCGGACGATGGCACGCTGATCGGCTTCCGGAACTACGCGAGGGCCCTGGGCAATCCACTCTTTTTCGATGCCCTTCGCGCCACCGGGCTGTACGCGTTGATCGTCCTCCCCACCGAGATCGTCCTTGGTCTCGGCTTCGCCCTGCTGGTTCATCGCGCCGTCAAGCGGGCCGGGCTCAGGGCGACGCTCTACGTGCTCGCCGTTCTGCCGCTGGTGGTGCCGCCGGTGGCGGTGGGCGTCGTGGCACGCCTCATCTATGCGCCCGGTTATGGCGTGCTCAATTATGTGTTACAGACGATCGGCATCACACACTCCGAGATCCAGTGGCTCGGAGTGCCGATCCTCGCGATGGGCTCGGTGGCGAGTGTCGACATCTGGCAGTGGACGCCGTTCGTCTACCTCGTGCTCTTCGCCGGGCTGCAGACAGTCCCCAAGGAATCCGTCGAGGCGGCCCAGGTCGACGGCGCGACCTGGTGGACACAGTTCATCTACATCGAGCTGCATTACCTTCGGCCACTGTTTCTTTTGATCCTGTTCTTTCGCATGGCCGACGTGCTCAGGGTCTTCGACCACGTCTACATCCTCACCGGAGGCGGCCCGGGGACGGCCACGCAATTGCTCAGCCTCTATATCTACCGGATCGAGTTCAGATTTTTCGATGGAGGGCAGGCCGCAGCGCTCGCTGTGATGGTTCTGGTCGCGATCAGCGTCCTCTACTCGCTCGTGACGCGAGC
>DATBYU010000116.1:0-2558 GCA_036513555.1 Candidatus Dormiibacterota bacterium
CCGGAGCTAAGCCGGCTTTTCCCGAAGAGCCCCACGGCGGTCGCCGACAGTGGCCGACGGCCGGCCACCGCGGCGCAGACTGACGGCGGGTTTCCAACCCGCGATCGCCGCCAGAACTAGGGTAAGGCACTCCATTTACCATACGTAGGCCATGCGCAAGGTGGGAATCCGCGAGCTAAGGAAGAACGCTGGCGTGCCCCTTCAGGCGCGTAGCGTCCTCGACCAGATGGTGGCTGAAGGGCGCGCGACTCGGGCACACGGTGACTTACTCGACGTAAAGCCGCATGCCCGGATTTCAGGCACGCGTTCCCTTTCGGACGTTTTGATTGGGATGCGCGCCATCGAGCGCTGAACCCGGCGTGGGGGGAGGGCTATGGAAACTCTCCAGTCCGACCCTCCCCCACACAGTGGAGGGTTCTTAGCGGACGCCGGCCGGTGTCTTCGCTCCTGGCGGAGCGTAGACAGCCTTCGTCGCTTTTGCCTTCTCGAGCATCTTCCGGCCTTCGTCGATCGAGATCAACTTGATCGTGCGTAGATTCCGCAACGACCCGCTGCTGCCAACCGCGACGGAGAACGCCGCCGCGGCGATATCGTCAGGCGCCTCGATAATCCCGAGGAAGTCATCATCGCCGAAGCTCCAGTAGAACGTTTCGAGCTTGCCGCCCAATGCCTCGACTGCCTTGGTGACGGCGGCCGTCCGGTCGCCGGGGTTCTCTACCATCTTCGACCATGCTTCGGCTGTGTAGCCGCCTAACACCGCGTACTTCGCCATCGTTACCACCTCCTTCGTGAGGCCATCGTACCCCTGCGACGCGGGAGTCGTCGGTCGGCTTAGCCCCCCGCGCTCGAAACCAAACGGGCGGCCCGGCGTTAAGGCCATGGATGCCGACGCCAAAGAGCGCTGTGCTCTACGCCTTAGCCCTCTTCGACATCGCGGACGGCTGCTCGTAGCCATGAACGCGAAGGGTGAGGCTAGTCGTATCCGCCCGCTCCTGCTCGGCTTGACCCTCGTTTTGACCGCGTGTTCGAGTGCGACGCCGGTCAGCACGACGCCGCCGCAGGCATCTACTACCGGGCTATCGGCATCAGGCGCGCCGCGATTGACTCGCGCCAGCATGGCCTACGATTCGGTGCGCGGCGAGGTCCTCTTGTTCGGGACAAATGTCGATCGCGGACCCTCGCTAACCAGTGAAACCTGGGCGTGGCGCGCCGGCAAGTGGACCAAGCGGGCTGCCGCGAAAAGCCCGGCGCCTCGCACGTGGGCGGGAATGGCCTACGACGAGGCGCGGAAGCAGGTCGTGCTGTTCGGCGGTCAGGCGGCGCTGGAACAGGTCCCCGGTCAGGGACTGCCAGCGTTGGCCGATACCTGGACATGGGACGGCCAGTCCTGGGCGGAGCTACGGCCGTCGAGCCACCCGCCGGCTGCGGTCGGCCCATTGCTCGCCTACGATGCCAAGCTCGGGCAGGTGGTCGCCGTTGTCGACAGCAACACGTCGGACTCGACGGACACCTGGGTATGGAACGGATCGACCTGGGCCCGTCTTCCGCTCGCGGTCGTGCCGCCCGCGCCGCGGATCAACGAGGCCCTGACCTATGATGTCGCCCGAGGATCACTGGTTCTCTTCGGGCATACGAGCTGCAGCGCCCCCTATCAATGCACCCCCGATGCGGATACATGGACGTTCGATGGATCGGCGTGGAGTCGCCATCCGGCTCCGTCGGGGGGCATTCCGGCCCGCGAAATGGCGGCTATTGCCTACGACCCATCGAGTCAGGTCGTCATCCTCACGGGCGGCCGCAACGACTTCACCTTCCTCGCCGACACGTGGACGTGGGACGGAACGGTTTGGCGGCGGCAACCAGGTGACAACGGGCCGTCTGTGCGTGCGGGAGGGCGCATGGTCTTTGACACGACGGATCATCAGGCGGTCCTCTATGGCGGAGAGTGGAACACGCAAAGCAGCGGACTGACCTACTTCGATGTGTGGGCCTGGGCCAAGGGCGCCTGGACACAAATGCAACCGACAACGACACCTGCACCGGCGGAGGAGCGGCCGGCCATCCTGAAGGTCGCGTCGCACGGCCCTGGGCTCTTGCCGATCTGCCCCGCGTCGCCGCCCTGCATGTCGGTGGATGGCCAGCCCGAGCTGGGCCTCAACGCGGCCTACGTGGTCTTCAATCTGACCCCGCCACAGGGCCAGAAGGCGCAGTGCGTTTCCTATCTCGGTCGCAATCAGCCAAACGAAGCCTGGCAGTCGGTTGGCGTGTCCTGCGGGCCGCACAACGGCCCGATGCCCCGGGTTGGCGCTCAGGCCCGCATCGGCGCGAGTGGCTGCGCGAATGTCCGAAGTTTTCCGCTCCACGGACCGGTGCTGGAATGCCTCGGCGAAGGCACCGCCGTTACTCTCGATGACGGACCGGCCGTTGTCGTACTCGACCCCAGTTCGAATCTCTGGTGGCATGTCAGAGGCAAAGGCTGGGTCGCGCACTCCTTGCTGCTCCCTTCGGCCGGCCCGTAATCGGCGGAGGGCAAGTGGCTAGTAAGCTTGCCCCCATGT
>DATBYU010000117.1:0-4084 GCA_036513555.1 Candidatus Dormiibacterota bacterium
CTGAGCAAGGACCTGATCGCGCGCGGGGCGAACTTCGTGGGACCGACGATCTGCTACGCCTTCATGCAGGCGACCGGCCTGGTGAACGATCACCTGGTCAGCTGCTTCCGCTACGGAGAGGTCGCTACGACCAGGGCGTGAGTGGCCTCGGCTGCAGCACGCCATCTACATAGACGGCGTCGACCTTCTCGTCATAGAAGCAAAGCAGGTTCTCGATCTTCGGGCACTCCGGGATCGGCGCCGGATAGCCCCAGACGATGTCGGTGAACTCCTTGCCGTTCACATTCACGGACCAATAGGCGGCCTTGCCTTTGTAGGGGCACCGGGTCGAGGTGTTGGTTGCCGTCAGCAAGTCCAGCCGCACGTCGAGCTTGGGAATGTAGTAGCGGGTCGGGAGGCTGGTCTCGAACAGCAGCCGTGGTCGGTGGGTTTCCGCGACCACCTCACCGCCGACCACGATCTTGACGTGGCGGGAGCTGTTGAGGACGTCCACGCGATGGTAGGGATCGCGCGGATGGACGAAGACCTCGTCATCCTCCTCGAACCAGGCGTCCATCTTGTCCCAGTAAAAGGCCACGTAGTCCTTCAGATCCTCGCGCGCCGGTTGAAGGTAACGCCAGGCCGCCTTCTCGGCGACGTGATCCCCCACCTTGACGGAGTAAAAACTGGCTTCGCCCTTACCCGCGTGTCGACTCTTGAAATCAGTCGGAACCAAGAGATCGAGTTGGACGTCGCTCGCGGGGAAGTAGTAAATCGCGAGCCGCCGGTTCTCCAGCATCAGCATCACCTTGCGGCTGTCCGCGATCGTGGCGCCACCGAACATCACACGGACGCGCCGATCGGTCGGCACGAAGACAATGTCATCGGTCGCGCCGGGCCGCG
Organism: Candidatus Dormiibacterota bacterium; assembly: GCA_036513555.1. Lineage (GTDB taxonomy): Bacteria > Chloroflexota > Dormibacteria > CF-121 > CF-121 > CF-13. The sequence goes on from DATBYU010000117.1 coordinate 883, forward strand.
GCTCGACGTTTTCGATAACCCGGTCTTCAAGAGCTTTTGCCATCGCGATCCCTCCTCTGAGTTCTACGGTCTGAACAACCCTGGTACGCGCCGAGATGTTCCATTGCTCTCGCGTTCAATCCAGCGCCACCACCAGCAGGCCGCCAAGGATGGCGCTGTTCTTGAGAAACTCGATCCGGTGCCTCGACCGCAGTGCGGGGTCCTCGAACTCCCAGAATCGGTGGGCGGCGAGCGTCGTCGGCACCAGCGATGTGGCCAGCGCCAGGGCGGCGAGCCGCGAGAGAATGCCGGCCGCCAGCATGCTGCCGCCGCCAATCTGAATCGCGGCATTTAGCGCCACGGCCGTCTTCGGATCAGAGGGCGCGAACGGGACCATGGCCGCGACCCGGTCGACCACCGGCTTTGCCAGCTTCGCGCGCGGCTCCGGGTTGGCGAGTACATCCATGCCGCCGGCGATGAAGACGCCAGCCAGCAGCGGGCGGGCCAGCGTGCGCACGAACCTCATCGATCCACTCTACGACTGATCTCGCTCTTGACATCATTCCCTACATATCCGCTATCATTTTTAGTGATGCTGTACGGAACACGGTCGAACTCTTCGGCCGCCGCCTGATGCCGCGCCGCCGTCGTTCCCGCTATCTCTTCCACCGCCGGCTGCGGCTGCTCCGCGAGAGTCAGCGCCGGACCAAGGGGCGGCGTGCCTTCATCCTGATCGCGCTGATCGTGTTGGCGCTGCCGCTGATGGCGATTCCGGCCCTTGCCGCCGAAACGGTCGGTAACCTGCCGGCCGTCGATGGCCTCTCCGCCAGCGGGCTGCACCAGGACATGCTGATCTTCGACCGTCACGGCACCCTGATCGCGGATATCGGCGACCACGGCGATCATCGGATCGTCGTGCCCTTGAACTCGATGTCGCCGTTCCTCAAGCAGGCGACCATCGCCATCGAGGACAAGACCTTCTACACGAACAATGGGGTCGACTTTGCCGGGATCGCGCGGGCGGCCATCGCCGATTACTCGCATCACCACATCGCCCAGGGCGGAAGCACCATCAGCCAGCAACTGGTCAAGCAGGTCTTCATCGGCCCGAATCCACCGCCCACCATCCAACGCAAAGTCCGAGAGGCGGTGCTCGCGGTCGACCTGAACGGCCGCTACACCAAGGACCAGATCCTCGAGCTGTACCTCAACACCATCTACTACGGCGCCCAGAGCTATGGCGCCGAGGCTGCGGCACGCGGCTTCTTCCACACGACGTCGCACAGTCTGACGCTCGCTCAGGCTGCCATGCTCGCCGGGTTGCCGCAAGCGCCAACGGACAACAGCCCACTCATCAACCCGACCCGGGCGAAGCTCCGGCAGGCCGAGGTCCTTGATGCCATGGTCACGCAAAAGATGATCACCGAGGCGCAAGCGCTCGCCGCCAAGCAGGAGAAGCTGGACTACTTCTATCCGACCAATCAGCTGCAGGCGCCCCACTTCGTCGATTACGTCCTGCAGGTGCTGGACAAGCAATTCCATATTCGTCCCAGCGACCGCAAGGGCTACCGCGTGTACACAACGCTCGACCTCCCCCTGCAGCACCTGGCCGAGACCATCGTCAGCAACCAGATCAATGCCAAGGGCGGCTACTACGACTTTCACGACGGCGCCCTGGTGGCAATGGACCCGAAAAACGGCGAGGTGCTGGCGCTGGTCGGCGGCGCCGACTACTACCGCCCCGGCGGTCAGATCAACATGGCAACCACGACCACACGGCAACCGGGGTCCTCATTCAAGATGCTCACGTACACCGCAGCGATCGAGAGCGGCCGGCTCAACATGGTGAGCCCCATCCTCGATCAGCCGATGGTCTTTCCGCTGGGCGGCGGCACCGACGGCCTCAAACCCTATGCGCCCTTGAATTACGACAAGCATTCTCACGGCACCCTTCCACTGAAGATGGCGATGGGCAACTCGTTGAACATCCCGGCCATCAAGACCGAGCTCACCATCGGCATCCCCGCGGTTTTGGACACCGCTCGACGGATGGGCATCACCAGTCTCAACAAACCCGACAACAATTACGGGATCAGTCTGACTCTGGGCGGCTACGAGGTCTCCCCGCTTGACATGGCGACCGCCGCCTCGACGCTCTCGAATCTCGGGATGCGCCATCGTCCCGCCCCCGTCATGCTCATCCAGGACGGGCTGGGCCGCACCCAGTTCAAGTACGACCCGGCCAAGAATGAGTTCCGCGCGGTCAGCCAGCAGGTGGCCTTCATCGTTAACTCGATCATGTCGGACGATCGCAACCGCTGCCTGTCATTCGGTTGCGGCGGCGACCTGACGTTGCCGGGACGGCACGTGGCCGCCAAGACCGGCACCACGCAGGACTTCCGCGACAACTGGACGGTTGGCTTTACGCCAAGCCTGGCGACCGCCGTGTGGGTCGGCAATCCCGACAACCACCCGCTGGCCAACAACTCCACCGGTATCGTGGGCGCCGCCCCCATCTGGCATCAGTTCATGGTGCAGGCGTTGGCGCAAAAGCCCGACGAGTGGTACGGGGTGCCAGCTGGCGTCGACCAGGTTGGCCAGAACTATTTCCTGCCCGGCACCGAATCGCTGCCACCGACCCTGGCCGCACCCTGGCCGACCTGCCGGTTCCGCTCCTTCGATCCCCACACCGTCACCGACGCGATGTTGACGGTCAACGGCCTACCCTGCGTGCTCAGCTATATCCCGCGCGGCGTGCTGCCTGGCCAATAAAACAAAAACCCGACGGCTGCGACAACCGCAGCCGCCGGGTCGTGAAGGGATCGCTTACGGGCCGCCGCGACGACTGTTGTAGAACCCGAAGCCGCCGCCGAAGAGACCGAGGATGATCAGGATGATCCCGATCAAGGTCCAGCCGAGCACAATCGCGATAATCCCGAGGACGATTAACAGTCCGCCTCCGCCTAAATACACCCTGCACCTCCTTTTCTGAGAAATCCGAAAGAGACCGTCGCTGATACCACCATAGAGTCCCCGCGCCCCCTTGTGAAGGGCCCGAATTGCGAAGCCGCCCTTTCGGGCGTAATAGCACGTGTGGCGGAGGCGGCTCGTGCGAGCACACGAGCCCACGTTCTTAAGGGCGAGTGCGCCGCGAGCCGCTGGAGCCGCACAAGTGCGCTATGATACTGAGTATCAAATGACTCGGGTTATCAAGGCGCTGCTG
>DATBYU010000118.1:0-18405 GCA_036513555.1 Candidatus Dormiibacterota bacterium
ATGGAAGGCCTGATGATGGGCACCCGCTCGGGCTCCATCGACCCCGGCATCCTTCTATATATGTTGCGCACGCGACGGACCGGCTGGCGCGAGCTGGCGACCGTACTGGATCACCAGTCTGGGCTGGTGGGTGTGTCCGGCCGGGCGCTCGGGATGCGGGATCTCGAGAAGGCCGCCGCCGAGGGGAACCGCCGGGCCCGTCTCGCCATCGATATGTTCGTGAGCCGCGCCGCGGCCGGCATTGCGGCGGCGGCGACCACGCTGCCTCGCCTCGACGCCCTCGTCTTCACGGGCGGAATCGGCGAACACTCGGGATCGGTACGGTCCTCGATCGTCCGGCGGCTCGGGCCGCTCGGGCTCGGTGTGCTTCCTGCCGCGGATGTCCGAAACGATGCCGTGATCAGCCCGCCGGGTAGCGCGGTTGCGCTGCTGAGGGTCGAGGCGCGCGAGGACGCCGTGATTGCCCGACAGGCCGCCGAACTGCTATTTCAGCAATAGGATGTCGATTCGGGTGCGCTGGCCGTGGCCCGACAGTCGAATGAGGCCTGTCGTCTTATTGTCGGTGCGCCGAAATTTCCAGGTCCCATCGTTAGCATTCATGGCTGTAATCGCCCACGGCTGCTGATTCAACCGGGCGGAGTAGAACGCCGTCACGGTGTCGAGCGACGCATCCGCGTCCCAGCTGGCGTTGACGGTCGTTCCGCTGGAGTTGAAGTTCTCGTTGACTCCGATGAGCCCTGCGCCCGGGTAGATAGGAAAGTCCTGGGGAACGCCAAACGAGCCTCCGGAATTCCATCCCTTCCCAAGGGATCCAACCAGCGCAAGGCCGCCAACGATCAGCAGCCCTCCCACTGTTCCGACAATTGCGATCCGGATCCAGTTCGGGCCCGAACGCCGAGGCTGAATGACAGCCGGAGTTGGTTCGCCTTGCGACGGCCCCGGAAAGGGCGCATACATCTCGCCTTAACAACGGCTCCTCCGCTACTCACTTGCATCCGACCGCCACTCTGCCTTCGTGACACCGTAGAGCGCGAAGTCTTCGCGGCCGGCGCCGACGGGCATGAAGCCCCGCATCACGCCTTCGAAGGTGAACCCGAGCTTCTCGAGCACGCGGCGCATGGGGCGGTTGCCGACGGCGGTGCTCGCCTGCACACGGTCGGCGATGCCGCGCTGCAAAAGCCAGGTGGTGAGCAAGGCGACGGCTTCGGCTCCATAGCCTTTCCCCCGCTGGTCCGGATCGTAGAGATCGACTCCAAGCTCGACCACGCCGGGAGGCAGGCGCTGGCCCGCACCCATGCGTGCCTGGACATCACCGATCAGGCGGCCGTTGGACTCGATGGCCAGATCGAGCGATCCGCGCACCCATTGCCCTGAGGCAAGCAGCCGCTTCCGCACCTGGCTGCGCCGTCCCGGCCCGGTCGGGAGCGCGGTCGGCTCGGCCGACGAACGGCCCTCCCATACGGTCGCCTCATCAGCCGGCCGGAATCGCCTCAGGTTGACGCGCTTTCCGACGAGTCGCCGCACCTCCGGGGGATCGGCTTTCACAGTTGCGGCTTCTCTGCCGTGAGGTACGCGAAGGCGCGACGTTGCGCGCCGGTACCGGACTCGACCAGTGGCCGAAGGTGCGTCGTGAACCGATCACGCTCGCCCGGAGTGAGCGACGCCTTCATCGCTTCCTCGAGCGTGGGCGAGAGGGGGTTGCCGGCACTTTGAACGAAGCGGGTCCACTCCTGGGGATGAGGGGCCTTAATATCCGCCTGCAAGTCGAGGTGGATATTGCCGAAGCCGGTGCGCTCCGCGAGGCTGACGAGGTCGCGCTCGTCGAAGTCCATCATCGCATTGATTTTCGGCCGCTCCTCGCGGTCAAAGAACGCTTCCAGACTATCAACGATCTCGACGATGGGCATGACGTCATAGCCGAGGAACCGACCGCGCGGTTCCGGATAAGAGAAGCGGTTGATGGGCTCGCCAATCGAGATGCGCCCACAGGGGCGGAGCACCCGGAAGAATTCGGCAAAGGCGCGGTCTTTTCGATCGACGTAAATCAGGACCGAGCGCGTGGTCGCTACATCGACTGAGCTATCGGAGACATCGTGGAGATCGTCGGCGGAGTTCACGATGAAGCGGCATCGATCGACGACAGCAAGTTGTTCTGCTGTTCCCCGGCAGCGTTCGACCAGGTTTGCTGAAACGTCGCTGAAGATCACACGGCCGCTCGGCCCGACCCGATCGAGCGCTCCAAAGCCGATCAGGCCATCACCGCAGCCGACGTCGAGGACGACGTCCCCGGCCTTGAGTGCGGCGCCGTCGAGCACGCTATCGCGCCGTCGCTGCAGATCCTTCACCAGGTCGGGCGGAAGGTCGGAGCCGCCCTGGCGACGCTGGCGAATCCAGAGCGCCCAGCAGTCTTCCGCCGACGGGGCCGTGGAGTCTACCGTTGGGACCGGACCGTTTCGGCTGCTGCGGCGTCAGCGGCGCGGCCGCGCATCGCCCGCAGCATGTTGTCCTGGCCCTCGAGGAGGATCCGACGCACGGGCCCGGGCACGTTGTCGGCGGCAAGATACTGGTCAGTTGCCTTGACGGTTTCCTCGCCGACGATGACCGTCGGATACATCGTGCGGATGAACGCGAGGGCGATCTCGATATCGCGTTCCTTCCAGACGTTCGCCAGCGCCTGGAAGTAGCGCGCGCTATATGCCTCGAGCAGTCGTCGCTGGTCGAAGCGGTGAAAGCCGCGCATCATCGATCGCATCGTTGCGAGTGGCAGCGTAAGGTCCTCCATGAGCGCCGCCCACACCTGCTCCTTCGCCTCTGGCGTGGGGCGCGTGGCACGGGCCGTCGCCGCATAACGCTGACCCTCGTCGGTTGGGTCACGTTTCAACTCGGCATCGATGAGACCTTCGTCGGCGCCCACGCCGGCCAGCGCATTGACGATCGCCCAGCGGAGGTCGGTGTCGACCTTGAGGCCGGTAAAGACCTTGATGCCATCCAGCAAGCCGCGGATCACCGCGAGGTGCTCCGGAGAGCGTGCGGCGCTGATGAAGGCATGTGCCCAGGTCAGCTGGAGGTCGCTACCGGCCGGGGCACTGTCGAGCGCCGTGAGCGCGTGCTCCGCCAGGGTCTTCAGCGCCGCTTCGGCATTTTTGGGATCGCCATACACCCAAATGGCTGAAGACGCCTGCGCCAGGAGGTCCTGGACGACGCCGATGTCAGTCTCGCCATGGATGTTCTTGAGGATCAACGGCAGATAGCGGCGCGCCGGGATCTCGCCGTCGCGGAGCATGTCCCAGAGCGCTGCCCACGTGATCGCCCGCGCCAGGGGGTCCTTGAGTTCTGCCAGGTGGTCGATGGCCGTGGCCAGCGAGCGCTCGTCGAGCCGAATCTTCGCGTAGGTCAGGTCCAGATCATTGACGAGTGTCAGGTCGGCCAGTCGCTCGCCAACGAGATCGTCGACCGAGGTGTTCTCATCGGCGACATCGAGCTCGACTCGACGGCGGAGCTGCAGACCATCGGACTTGCGATCGTAGAGCCCGACCGCGAGCCGGTGCGGACGGATCGTCGGGTGATCAGGAGGTGCCTCCTGCTTGATATCGAGCGACCCGATGGTCTCGCTTTGCGCAGTCGCCTCCGGCCGAAGCGTGTTGAGGCCGGCCGTCTCCAGCCAGAGTTTTGACCAGGCCTTGAGGTCGCGGCCCGAGCCGGTTTCGATGTCGGAGAGGAAGTCGGCCAGGCTGGCGTTCGAATACTGCCGTTGCTTGACGTAGCGCTGCACGCCGCGAAGGAATGTGTCCTGGCCGACGTAGGCGACCAGCTGGCGGAGCACGCACGCGCCCTTGTTGTAGGTGATGGCGTCAAAATTCAGGTAGACGGATTGAATGTCCGGCACGTCCGCGGCGATGGGATGCGTCGTCGGTAGCTGGTCCTGACGGCGAGCCCCGGCTTTGTACTGATTGGCGAATGTAACCCAGCCGTTCTTGAAGCGCGTCGCCTCCACCTGGCAGAGCACCGACATGAACGTGGCGAAGCTCTCGTTCAGCCAGAGGTCGTCCCACCAGCGCATGGTTACGAGGTCGCCGAACCACATGTGCGCCATCTCGTGCAAGATCGCATTGGCGCGATCCTCGCGCACCGCCTCCGTGACCTTCGAGCGATAGAGCATCGCTTCGTTGAAGGTGACGCATCCGATGTTCTCCATCGCGCCGGCGCTGAACTCAGGGACGAAAAGCTGGTCGTACTTCTGGAAGGGATAGGGATATTTGTAGGCCTCGCCGTACCAGTCGAGGCCCTGCTTGGTGATGGTAAAAATCTCCTCGGGATCGAGATACTGAGCCAGCGACTGGCGACAGAAGATCCCCAGGTCGATGTCCCCGTGCCGGTCGCGCACGCCGTGGTAGGGACCGGCGACGATCGCGGTCAGATAGGAGGACATCTTGGGAGTTGCGCCAAAGGTCCAGCGCTTGACGTTCTCCTTGCCGGTCACGAGTTGGGCTTGCCCCGGGTTGTTCGAGACCACCACCCAGTCGGTAGGGGCCAGGATCGTGAAGGTAAAGCTCGCCTTCAGGTCCGGCTGGTCGAAGCAAGGAAACATCCGGTGGGCGTCGAAGGTTTCGAACTGAGAATGTAGATAGGTCCGGTGGTCTACCGGGTCGGTGAATTTGCAGAGTCCGGCGCCCACGTTCTGGTAGTCGCAGGTTCCGATCACATGGAGCTCGTTCGCCTCGCGCAGGTTCTCGAGCGTGATCCGCGCACCGTTGAAGGCCTCTTTGGGCACTTCCTCACCGTTGAGCTCGCAGCTGTCGACCGATGGCGCCAGGAAATCGATAAAGGTGTTGGCCCCCGGCTCGTAACACAGGAAGTGGATGGTGGCCTCACAGGCGAAGGTGTCGCTATCCCGGGTGAGGTCGAGGGAGATCTCGTAGAGGGGGGTGTGAATCAACTGGGCCCGCTCGCGGGCTTCATCGCGCGTCAGGTTATTGGCGGGATGCATGCCCTAGTAATGTAGCGGGTGCGGTGGCGCGGACGGAAGCTACTTGAGCAGGAGGCGCTCGAGCCTCGTTGCGGCGATCACCAATGCGAGCGCGCCCAGGATCACCAGGTAGACGACATCGAGCAGGATCGATGGGCCGATGATGCCGGTCGTCAGGCTGCGCAGCAGGTCGACGCCGTGGTATAGCGGCGTCAACTGCACCACGACCTGCAACGGCCCCGGGTAGGCGGTGATCGGGTAGAACGTCGCGGAGAAGAGGAACATCGGGATCAGCACGGTCAGCACGAGGTCGAAGTCCTGCCAGGTGCGGACGAACGTCGACGTCGCCGTTCCAAGGGCGGCGAATGAGAAGCCGATCAGCATGGCGGCCGGGAGGGCGAGAAGCGTCCACGGTGAGATCGCGAGGCCAAGTGCGGCCATGACAACGATGAAGCCGAATGCGTACAGCGTGCCGCGGAGCAATGCCCAGGCGATCTCGCCGAGCGCGATGTCGGCGACGCCGAGCGGCGTGGCCAGCACCGCATCGTAGAGCTTGATGTACTTCAGCTTGTAGAAGAAATTGAATGAGGTCTCGTAGATCGCGCCGTTCATCGCAGCGGACGCCATCATGGCCGGGGCGACGAACACCGCGTAGCGGAGCGAGTGGCCGCTCACGACGACGGTTGTGCCCACCAGTGCGCCAACACCGAAGCCGATCGCGAGCAGGTAGAGGAGCGGCTCGACGAACCCCGACACGATGACAGGCCAGCCGCGCCGTTGGAGGATCGCGTTGCGCTCGACGATGTGGGCGGCGCGGTCCGGGGCGGGCAGCTGGAGCGACCGCCGCTGCGACAGCAGCGCAATCATTGGATGAGCCGCTTCCGCAGGGTGATCCGTGCGGCGACGATGCCGATCGCCGCATACACGAGCAAGACTGTGAGGTGGATAGCGGCGGACGGCGCCAGCACACCGAGCGAGAGGCTACGTGCCAGCGCCACGCCATGGGCGAGTGGGGTGAGCCAGGCGATTCCCTGGAGGAGTTGGGGGAGTTGGTGGAGCGGGAAGAAGACGCCGCCCACCAAGAACAGGGGCGTGATCAGGAACCGCCCGATCAAGGCGAAGCTCTGGTCGGTGCGCCGGGTCGCGGTCCAGGCGAGGATCGGTGCCGCAAACGCCAGGCCGGTGAGCACGGCGGCCAGAATCGCCAGCAGCGCCAGTACGGAATGGATCGTGCCGAAGAGGAGCATGACGAGGAAGAACGCGGAGCTGCCGAGAGCCAGCCTGAAAGTGAGCCAGCCAAATTCGCCTACCAGGACGTCGAGCACCGCAATTGGCGTTGCCAGCATGCCTTCGTAGGTGCGCATCCATTGGATCCGCGCCATGATCGGGTACGTCGTTTCGACATAGGCCGACTGCATGGCACTGGCGGCGAGCAGTCCCGGCGCGATGAAGATGAGGTAGGAGACGCCGTCGACGGTTCGGACCGGGCCGCGCGAAATCAAGCTGCCAAGCCCAAGGCCCATCGCGGCCAGGAACAGGACGGGCGAGACAAACGACATGAAGAGGGAGCCCTTCCAGGTGCGACGGTAGACCGTGAGATGGTGCTCGAGGACGCGCAGCGCGCCAGTCATGCCCGATCTGTCATTCGATCAAGCTCCGGCCAGTGAGGCGGAGGAATACATCTTCGAGTGTGCTGCGCCGGACCAGGATCGACGCGGGCCGCAGGCCGCGGCTGTGCACCGCGACCGCCGCCGCCTCGCCATCATCGGTGTAGAGAAGGACGCGGTCGGGTAGTGCTTCGGTGCGCTGCGCCAGGCCATCAAGCTGGCTGAGGGGCGGCGAGCGGTCGATCGGAAAGCGAAGCTCGAGCACCTCCCGGCTGGAGTATTGGTCGATCAGGCTTCGCGGCGATCCGAAGGCGACGATCTTCGCCTTGTCCATGACGACCAACCGATCGCAGAGCTGCTCCGCCTCGTCCATGTAGTGCGTGGTCAGGACGATCGTCACGCCTTGCTGTTTGAGGCGATAGAGACGGTCCCAGACCATGTGCCGTGCCTGCGGATCGAGTCCAGTGGTGGGTTCATCGAGGAGTAGGAGCTCTGGCTCGTTGACCAGGGCGCGGGCGATGGTGAGCCGCCGCTTCATGCCTCCGGAGAGAAACTCGACGTTGTCCCGGGCCCGGTCCTCTAGTTGCACGAAATCGAGAAGCTGCTGAGCGCGTCGCCTGGCGACATCGCGTGGCAGGCCGAAGTAGCGCGCGTAGGTGTACAGGTTCTCATCGACGTGCAACTCGGTGTCGAGCGTGTCCGACTGCGGCACGACCCCCAGCCGGGCCCGTATCCGCGGACCGTCGTGGACCGGATCCATGCCCAACACGCGCAACGTCCCGCCCGATGGGCTCGAGACGCAGCCGATCATGCGCATCGTCGAGGTCTTGCCGGCGCCGTTGGGGCCGAGAAACCCGAAGGCCTCGCCTCGATCGACATCGAAGTCCACGCCGTCGACTGCGACAAGGCTGCCGAAGCGTTTGGTCAGGCCACGGGCATGGATAAGCGCGTCTGAACGGGTTGGCGTTGCGGCCATTGGGGCGAAACGATAGTACGGGTCGTCAGCACCTGCGCTTCGTGGTCCAGCAACCACTGCTTTACTGGGAGGCCGCCGCCGAAGCCAGTCAGCGAACCATCCGCGCCGATGACGCGGTGGCACGGCAGCACGATGCAGACGGGATTGGCCCCATTCGCCGCGCCCACCGCGCGCGCGGCGGTTGGGATTCCGAGCGCCGCCGCCTGCCGGCCATAAGTGGTGGTGGCACCGAATGGAATGTCGGCCAGAGAGCGCCACGCGGCGAGTTGGAAGCGCGTGCCCTCGAGGTCGAGTGGCAGGTCAAAGGTGGTCCGTGTGCCCGCGAAGTATTCATCCAACTGCTGGACGGTCTTTTGCAGGATCGGATGATCGGGGTCGCGACGCGGACGCGGGCTGATCCCGGCCCGGAGTGGCGACAGCTTCGGCCAGAGGATCGCGCGCAAGCCGCGGTCGGAGGCGATCAGGGTGAGCTCGCCGACCGGCGTGCCGTGGGTGGTACTGTGAAGGACGGACTTGGTTGGCATCGGGTGACCTCCTGCTAGGTGTCGGTGAGCGTGGCCCATAAGTGGTGTGTTGCATACGTCCGCCAGGGGCGCCAGGCGCCAGCGCGGTCGGAAATTGTGCGGGCGCTGTCGCCCAGGCCGAGCCGCTCCCCCGCCTTCTTGATGCCGAGATCGCTTGCCAGAAACGTGTCCGGATCGCCGAGCGCCCGCATCAGGATGTAGCCCGCTGTCCACTCACCAATCCCGGGTAGCGCCACCAGCCGGTGGTAGGTCTCGGCACGGTCCGCCCCCGGGTCGAGCGTGAGCGTCCCGGCAGCGACCGCCTCGGCGAGCGCATGGAGCGTTGCTCGGCGCGTCTTGGGCACGCCGAGCTCCGAGAGATCGGCTGCCGCGATTGCATCGGCGCGAGGAAAGAGGTGCGTCAACGTGGGATCGGCGAGCTTGATGACATCGCCATGCGCGGTCACGAGCCGCGACGTCAGCGTGCGCGCCGCCGCGAGTGAGACCTGCTGGCCGAGAACCGCCTGGATCGCGAGCTCCGTTCCGTCGACCGCACCCGGTGCGCGCAAGCCCGGGCGCCTCCTCACGACCTTCGAAAGGCGTCGGTCCCTGGAGAGCACCTCGACCACGCTCAACGGGTCGGCGTCGAGGTCGAGGAGGCGGCGGCATTGCCGCACGGCGCTCGTCAGGTCCGACATCGACTCGAGCTTCAGCGTGCACCGGATATAGCCGTCGACGGGCTCGAGCGTCACGATCGCGGCCCCGCGCGGGAGGCGGAGTGTCCGTCGATAGGCGCGGCCGTTGGTCTCCGCGACGCCAGGCACCGCCCGCGTGCGCAGCCACCCGGATAGCGCCGGCCAATCGAGCGGAGGCCGATAGGGGAGGCGGAGCGTCAGCGCGCCTTCGACGATATCGCCGCGACGCCGTCCGGCCGCTCGCAGCGCCGTCGGCGTGAGGGCGAACACCTCGCGGACGGTGTCGTTGAACTGCCGGACGCTCTCGAAGCCGGCGGCGAACGCGACGTCTGTGAACGGGAGGTCCGTCGTCTCGATCAGCGTGCGACCCGTCTGGGCACGCTGCGCGCGGGCGATCGCAAGTGGTCCGGCGCCGAGCTCGCTCAGCAGCAGTCGATGTAGATGGCGCGGGCTGACGGCAAGGCGGAGCGCGAGTCCGTCGACGCCGTCGCGATCGACTGTGCCCTCGGCAATCAATCGCATCGCGCGACCGACAAGATCACCGCGCACATTCCATTCGGGTGAGCCAGGCGAGGCATCGGGACGGCATCGCTTGCAAGCCCGGAAGCCGGCGAGCTGCGCGGCCGCGGCGGTCGGATAAAACTGGATGTTCTCGCGCTTCGGGCGCACCGGTGTGGGGCAGCTGGGCCGGCAGTAAATGCCAGTCGTCCTCACGGCGGTGATGAACCAGCCGTCGAACCGGGCGTCGCGGCTCTCAACAGCCCGGTAGCAGCGCTCGAAATCGAGACTGAAGGCCTGCACAGTTGCATTCTGCGGCACGGAGCCAGGGCCTGGCTGGCGGAAATCGGACATCCAGGTTTGGGTCTGGGCCGCGGGCACTGCCTGGCAAGACCGCGCCCGCGGTCACACGTTCGTGACGGCACGCGATCACGACCGTTACGAATATTTCCGAGCCGGCTGCGCCGGGTCGTGACAGTGCTGCTACGGGGACGGGGCATCTTGGGCCCGCGTGAAAGGCTTCTGGAAATTCTAGGGCTGTGTAATTTAGAAAGCTTTTATGTGCAATTGCGGGTGGCCTAAGGCGAAGCGGCGCGGACAGTCGGTGATTGAGCTGGCCGTCGCTGCTCCACTGCTGACGCTGATGCTGTTTGGCATCGTGGACTTTGGCCGCGCCTTCTTCCAGTACATCGCGGTCGTCGAGGCGGCACGGGAAGGGGCGAGGTATGCGACCGCCGGGTTCAGCAACCTGACAAATGCCAGTACGCCAGCCCAGGACACCATCCAGGGACGGATCAAGCTTGCGGACGGCGGACTGAAAATCCCAAACGACACCAGTCATATCCAGGTCACCTACTTCGATACCACCGTATCGCCGGCAAAACAATGCGCCCACTATGACTACCCGACGAACAGCATCAAATGGGACGCACCGTACACGGCGCCCTCGGCCGGCCAGCAGAAGTGCCCGAAAGAGGGTGACGCGGTCGTGGTCAAGGTGACCTCCGACTTCACCCCGATCACGCCGCTGATGCAGAGCCTGATCGGCAATCCCTTACGTTTGGTTTACACGTCTCAGACGAGGATCGAATGAAAAAGCGGACGCCTCGTTGGCAGCAAGGCCAGGCGATCGTGCTCGTGGCGCTCATGATCGTGGCCCTCACCGGAATGCTGGCGCTGACGGTCGACGTGGGAAGCGCCTTCCAGCAACGCCGCGAATTGCAGGCGGTGGCCAGCGCGGCCGCGATGGCCGGGACCCATCTTGGGATGGAACAAATCAGAAATGCCGGCGGAACCCAGGACTACGCGGCGCAGAAGGCCGTCGCGATCAAGTTCGCCAACCTCAACGGGGTCTTCTCACCTCCCGACACGATCACGATCGTCTGGGTGAACGGTAGCGGCACGGCATTTACGAACACCGGCGGCGGCCTGCCGATCGTGCCCGGCGGTCAGGTTGTGCAGGGCATGAAGGTGACAATCACCGGCAGCCGCAACACCTACATGTTCCAGGTCTTTGGCATCTCGACCGTGAACGTCACCGTGACTGCCATGGCGCAGTTCGGCACGGCGAACGCGCTGGTGGGGGCGTCCCCCCTGATGATGAACAACGATACGAAATCGTCATCAATCACCCTCTACATACCAGTGCTGGTGACGACGGACAGCGGCGGTCCCGCCTGCTGCGTGGCCGGACAGAATGACAGCCTCGGGTATGCCATCCCGGCCGCCTTTATCGGTGGTTCGGTGCCGGTCGAAAACTTCCATATCCTGAACGACCCGCCGACCAGCGCGACTCTGGCCACTCGGTCCAGTGCGGCGAACGGCATCAACGGGACGCTCAGCCTGGGGCCAAGCTACAACATCGATACCTCGTCGCAGCCGGCGAACGACAACTTTGCGCTCGGACTGGATGACCGGATCATCCGGTCGATGGCGAACCCGGTCTATGCGGGCGACCAGCCGATCGCGAACAAGTTCTCCCCCTATAACCCGCGCGTCTTCATGACCGCCGTCAACGTCAACTCGAACGGGACGAGCCCGACGACCATCTACGAGTTCCTCGCGTTCTATCTCCAGTTCGTTCTCTACGACGCCAGCCACAAGATCTATATCGGCGGGTACTGGGTGAACTCGAGCGGCGTACCCGGCAGCGGCGGCCTGGGCGTACCGACCAACGGCACCGGGAACCCGATGGTGTTCCGGCTGACCCAATGAGGCAATTCCGGATCGAATAAAACAGGCGCCGCCTGCGTTATCGCACGACTTTCACAGGCTTGTGGCAGCCTCGTCACCGCGTTGGGAACCGACGCTTGCACGCGCAAGGCTTGTGGCAAGTTAAGAGCTGTCTAATCAGGACGCATGTTGAGCCTCAGACGATCGATCGCAGCGCGTCGCGGGCAGTCCGTCGTCGAGATGGCTCTTGCCGCTCCGCTGCTGACGCTGATGTTGTTCGGCCTGGTCGATTTTGGCCGAGCCTACTTCCAGTACATCGCGCTGGTCAACGTCGCGCGTGAGGGCGCGAGGTACGCGGCGTACGGCTACGTCAATACCTCGAATGTCGTGGCGCCGCCGCAGAACACCGTGCAAGGGCGGATGAAGCTCGCCGACGGCGGGCTGAACATCCCGAACGACGCCAATCATATCCAAATCAACTACTACGACACCACGCTAACCCCTGCCAAACTCTGCGCCCACTATGACTTCCCAACGAACAGCATCAAGTGGGACGCGCCTTACGTCGCGCCATTGCCTGGTAACGCGGCGCAGAGCTGCCCACACGAGGGCGATGCCGTCCGGATCCTAGTCGTTTCGGACTTTACGCCCATCACGCCACTGATGGCCAACATCATGGGAAACCCGCTCAAACTCACCACGACGGCGCAGACGAGGCTCGAATGAAACGGCATTCCACGCACTTCCAGCGAGGCCAGGCGATCGTCCTGATTGCCCTCAGTATCGTCGCGCTCACCGGAATGGTGGCGCTCTCCGTCGATGTCGGGAACAGCTTCACGCAGCGCCGGTTGCTGCAGACGGCCGCCGATGCCGCCGCGATGGCGGGCGCGCATCTGGGGCTCGAACAGGTGATGTACGGGAACCCGATCGACTACACGGCACAGCGAAACGCGGCGATAAAATTCGCAGGCCTCAACAAGGTCACCTCTCCGCCCGACACGATCACGATCGTCTGGGTCAATGGCACCGGCGTTGCCTACGCCAACGACATCAACAACCTGCCGGTCGTACCGCTGGGACAGATTGTCCAGGGCATGAAGGTGACGATCTCGGGGAACCGGAGTACCTTCCTCTTCCAGACCTTTGGTATCACGACGATACGCCCGAGCGTCACCGCGATGGCGCAATACGGCACGCCCACGTCGCTGGTCGGGGCGATCCCGTTGGCGCTCAACCAGGACAGCGTCCCGCGGGTGGGTGGCGCGGGGAGCGCGCCGAAGCTGTACCAGGCGGTCATCATGCAGACCAACGGCGGTGCGGCCGGGCTGGCCAACTGCTGCGTTGCTGGCCAGGTCGATAACGCGGGAAAGCCGATCCCGCCTGCCTTCTATGCGCCGGCTACTCCGCTCGGACCGGCGAACTTCTTCATCATCCATGACAAGCCGACCGATTCCTCGAGTCTCGCGCTGGCCACCCGAACCACCACGCATTACGGGCTCACGACGACGCTCCAGCTCGGCACCTTCTACTACGCGGAAGCCAACAACCCAACCACGTCCGGCTTCGCACAGGGCCTGCTGGATCGGGTCAACGACTCGCTAGCGCAACCGATTTACAACGCTGACAAGCCGACGGCCGGCGGCTTCCACGCGCTGAATCCGCGCGTGTTCATCGTCGGCATCAACGCGGCCGCCGGTGGCACGAACTGCAGCCCGCCGTGCGCCGCGGACACGGTCTCGCTGCAAATGAATGAGTTCCTGGCCTTCTATACGCAATTTGTGACGTTCGACCCGGCCAGGCCGCAGGACGGGATGACGATTGGCGGATACTTCGTGCTGGCGACCGGCGTTCCGGGCAACAACGGATTCGGGAACCCGTCGGCGAACGGCCCCAAGATCTTCCGGCTGAGCCAATGATGACCCGCTGGCGGCGGCGGCGCGGGCAGTCCCTGGTCGAGATGGCGCTCGTCACGCCCATCATCGTTTTCTTCCTGTTCGGGATCACGGACATCGGCCGCGGCTACTACCAGTACACAGTGCTGACCGAAGCCGTTCGTGAGGGAGCCCGCTACGCGGCGGTCCAGTGGTCCAACAACGGGGCGGGGAGCAACTCCAAGCTCGATCCGGCTCCCTTCGCCTCAGTCCAGGGCCAGATTCAGTATGTCGCGAAGACCGCCGGCCTCACGATCGTGAACAACGGCACCAATATGACCGTCGTCTATCTCGACGGTACCGACGCGAACCTGACCCAGTGCGCGCACTGGGATTTCGCAACCGGCGCCATTGTCCAGGACAACGGCTACGCGCTCACGCATCCGCGGACCGGCGACCTGGTCAAGGTGCATGCCGAGTACATCTTCCGGCCGATCGTGCCCATCCTCAGCCAGATCACGGGCGCCGCCTTCACGCTGAAGAGCGACGCAGAGGTGAGGGTCGAGTAGACCCCACCGCTCGCGAACGACAATCGGGAACCCTTACGTACGGCCTTACGGTGTGGCTGCGGAACGAGTCTGACGATCTCCTGTTGCGATCCTGTCGCGACGTGGTCAATGGAGTGCCGCAGTGGGTCTGATCGCAAGAGTTCGCCCCTACACTGGCGTTTGCATGTTGCGAAATACATCCGCGCAGCGGCGCCGGCAATCGGCGCAGTCGCTGACTGAGTTTGCGCTTATCCTTCCCGTCCTGATGCTGATCCTGCTCGGCGTCGTGGACTTTGGGCGCGTCTTTTACTACTGGACGTCGATTGCGAATGCGGCGCGCGAGGGCGCCCGCTACGGGACCACCCATCCGAGCGCGGTCACAACGACCTGCAAGGCCGATCCCAACAACATCAAATACCGAGTGAAGCAGGAGGCTGGGACCACCATGGTGATCGCCGACTCCAACATCGCGGTCTACTGGGTTGACGCGAGCACCGGCGCGACGACCGACGCGGGCGCGAACTGCAACCCGCTGCCGGGCGACCAGCGCATCTATCAGAACCCGAATGCGGTCCGCGTCGACGTCAACTACGACTTCCGGGCGATCACCCCGCTCATCTCGAACTTCTGGGGCGGTGGGGCGCTCCGAATCGGAAGCTCGACCACCATGGTGATCGAATGAGGCAGAACCAGCTTTCCCGTGAGATGAAGCGCCGACGCCAGCGCGGCCAGACCATGCTCATCTTCATCCTGATCATGACAACGCTGCTTGGCTTCCTCGGACTGGTCATGGATGGCGGCCAGGCCTTTCATGCGCGACGCCAGATGCAGAACGCCGCCGATGCCGCCGCCCTCGCGGGCAGCTACCTGCTGCTGCAGAATCGCTTCGCAAGCAACTACCCCGCCGCCTTCCAGACGGCTGCCATCAAGGCGGCTCAAGCGGCGGCCGAAGCGAATGGCGCGCCGGATCCGGACGGCACCAAGAACGACGGGATCAACACCGCCCTGACCATCACCCCAACCGATGTCTACGGCAATCCGACTGCCACCGGCTGGAGCGACCCGTTGGTCCGCGGTATGAAAGTGGTGGTTGCCTCCAGTTATCAGACGCTCTTCATTCGGGTGGTCGGCATCACTAAATACGACGTGAAGACCACGGCCACCGGAGCCTGGGGCTACACCAGCAACATCCTCGGCATGCTGCCGATGGCGGTAAACAAGGACTCGGTCCCCACCAACTACGTGGACGGCACAGAGTACAGGGCGAACCTCAGCCCCGCCGGTGGCGGCGCGGGTAACGTCAACTACGGAACGTTTACCGTCACTGGACAAACCCTCGCCGACGCCTGGCTCAACGGCCTCAAGACGCTGATCCAGCTCAACAAGCCCTATCCCGCGAACGACATCCAGACGATCACGCAGGTAACCTGCGATGCCTTGAACGCCCGAATCAACGCCGTTGGGCACACGAGCGAGACCTGGCGGAGCTTCAGTGTCGACAGCCCGCGCGTCGCGGTCATGGGCGTGCTCAACGGCGACGTGGGTGGGTCGACCGTCACCCCGATCGGATTCGTGACGGTCTTCATCGACGCGGTCAGCTGCAGCCAACAGATGGTGACACTTCACTTCGTCCGCGCGCCGATCCTCCCGAACGGGACGCAGATCGATCCGACGATCGTGAATCCGCCCGCCTACACGCCGGCCGTCATGAAACTCATCAACTGACCGAGTCACAGTCTTTCGACGCGGTCGTGCGCTGCGCGTAACAGGCGGGCACCGTTTTTGGCGTCCAAAGCAGTCTGTAAGCGTCGCCGTCGCGAATAGGCAATACGATTGGTGCGTTCAATAAGTGGACGGGGCAGTCAGCCTCGCCCCAAGGAGTGATCGAACTCATATGCGTAAGCTCTTTATCGCAATGATCGCCGGCGGCTTCCTGCTGCTGAGCGGTGTCGCCGCGAGCGCCAAGCCCGATGCGGGGACTGCTGGGCAGGGCCAGAATGGCCAGCAGCAGAATCAAACCCAGCAGGACAACAAGCCGGCTGTGGCGCCTGTGACCAAGCCTGCCGCGCCTACGACGACCAAGCCGGCAGCGCCTACACCGACCAAGCCGACTACGGCGGCCCCGAAGCCGGCCGCGACGACGGCCGAGTGTGGCCAAACGGGCGACAATACCGGCGAGCACGAAGATCTCAACTGCAACGACCAGAACGAGCAAGCCGGTGCCAACGAGTCGACGACCGCGAACGATACCGCCGAGAAAGGCGGCAACAGCGAGAACTAACGACTGATCGAAAAGAGGCCGCTTCGGCGGCCTCTTTTTTGTTGGCCCCGCCGCACTCGGCTCAGTTTTGAGACCGGCCAGCCCCGTAGAATTGTCGAGGCAGCCGATGGCGTACCAGACTCTTTACCTCAAGTACCGGTCGCAGACGTTTGGCGACCTGGTCGGGCAAGATGCGATTGCCCAAACCCTGAAGAACGCGGTGGAGCAGGGCCGCGTAGCCCATGCCTACCTATTTTCGGGGGTTCGGGGGACCGGGAAGACGTCGACCGCCCGCATCCTCGCCAGGGCGATCAACTGCCTGAATCGGCAGGGGGCGGAGCC
This sequence comes from Candidatus Dormiibacterota bacterium, assembly GCA_036513555.1. GTDB lineage: Bacteria > Chloroflexota > Dormibacteria > CF-121 > CF-121 > CF-13. The sequence continues at coordinate 16,439 of DATBYU010000118.1, forward strand.
CTGCGGGGTCTGCACCAATTGCGTCGAGATCGCCAGCGGCGCCGCCGTCGACCTGATCGAGATCGACGCGGCCTCCAACCGCGGCATCGACGAGATCCGCGATTTGCGGGAGCGGGTCAAGTACTTGCCGGCGGTCTTGAAGGTGAAGATTTACATCATCGACGAGGCGCACATGCTGACGACGGAGGCCTTCAACGCGCTGTTGAAGACGTTGGAGGAACCGCCGGCCCATGTGGTGTTCGTTCTCGCCACGACTGAGCCGCACAAGATTCCGCTGACCGTTGCCTCGCGCTGCCAGCGATTCGACTTCCGGCGGATCGAGACCGGGACGATCGCGGCCCGACTGGCGCTGATCGTCGAGCGGGAGCAGGTGAAAGTGGATCCACAGAGCCTGGCGCTCCTGGCGCGGCTGGCCCGCGGCAGCATGCGCGATGGGATCACGCTGCTGGATCAGCTGATCTCGCAGGGTGGCGAGGAGCTGACGGTGCAGAAAACGCACGAGCTGCTCGGGCTCGCCGACCCGGACACGCTGGTTCGATTGCTGGCCTACGCGACCGAGGGCGACGCGGCCCAGACACTGGACGAGCTCCAGCGGTTCTATGACGCCGGTGGCGACGTGCGCCAACTGGTCCGCGGGCTGCTCGGCGCCATCCGTGAGGCCGCGCTCCTGTCCGTCGGCTATCGGGATGCGGAAAGTCTGGGCGGCGCCGCGTCGGCCGGATTGGAACGGATTGGGCGGGCGGCCGGGCGGAACGCCTTGCTGGGACTGTGGAAGAGCCTGATGGAAATGGAGCCGGAGCTGCGCAAGGGAGCCGACGCGCGGCTGCTGCTGGAGGTCACGCTGCTGTCGAACATGAGCCAGCCCGTTCACGCGGTGGTGCCGGTGGCGGCGCCAACCGGCGATGGGGTAGGCGGCGAGCGCTTGATCGAGCCGGCGATGGATGCGGAGCCGGCGGTGCTCGGTCCGGACGCGCGCTGGGACGCCCTGAAGCAAAAACTGCCAAAGCCGGTTGGCAGCCTGCTGATGGACGCACGCCTGGCCAGCGTGGCCGACGGGCTGGTGCGCATCGAGTTTCGCTATCCCGCCCACGCCGAGCTGATGAACGGTGCGAAGAATCGGGAAACGCTGCTGACCGCCGTGCGCGAGGTCTTCGGGCCGGAGGCCCGCGTCGAGCTGGTGGCCGAGGAGAAGAAGGGGGCCGGCGCAGCGCCGGCACCGGTGCGCGCCTCGGCCTCGATCGCGGACGACCCGCTGGTGAAAGAGGCGATGAACCGGTTCGATGCAACCAATTTGCGGGTCACCCCGCGAGGGAGAGGCTGATGGGTCAGCAGTTCAAGATGCTCAAGCAGCTCCAGCAGATGCAGGCCAAGATGGCGAAGATCCAGGAGGACCTGGGCAACAAGACCGTGACTGGGACAGCGGGTGGCGGCATGGTGGAGGTCGTCGCGAATGGTCACCAGAAAGTGCTGTCGGTCACACTCAAGCCCGAAGTGGTCGACCCAGCCGATCTCGAGATGTTGCAGGACCTGGTGCTGACCGCGGTCAACGACGCCATGGACAAGGCGCGCGAGCTCGCGAGCAAGGAGATGGGCGCGGTGACGGCGGGAATCGGCCTACCGCCCGGCTTGATGGGGTAGGTGCCGGTGGCCGACGTTCCGCCGGCGCTGACGCGGGTAATGGAAGAGCTCGGACGCCTGCCGGGGATCGGGCCGAAGACGGCTCAGCGCCTATCCTTCTATATATTGCGCACGCCGCGCGAGTCGGTCGACCGGCTGGCGGCGGCCCTGGTCGAAGTCAAGGCGCGGATTCGCTTTTGCGACGAGTGCTTCTTCATCGCCGAGGCGGCGCGCTGCTCCATTTGTTTGTCGGCCCGGCGCGATCGGGGGGTGCTGTGCGTCGTGGAGGAGCCGCTGGACGTCCTGGCGATCGAGCGGACGGGCGAATACCACGGCCTGTACCACGTTTT